>JAUWGZ010000059.1 GCA_030606165.1 Dehalococcoidia bacterium | reverse complement strand
GGATTTCATCGTGCCGGAAGACCCAGGTGGCCGAAACCACGCTATCACCTTCGGCTAAGCCCATTAGCTTGGCTCCCCGGCCACCCCTGCCCTGAATTGAGACCTGCTCCATGGGAATGTTCACCACGTTGCCTCTGGCTGATAACATCACCAGGGAGCCTTGTGGGGAAACAAACTTGGACACAGCTAGATTACCTGTTTTCGGGCCAACCCTATAAGCCCTCACCCCCTTGCCTCCCCTATTGTGAACAGGATAGTTTTTTATCGGGGTCAGCTTGCCAAAACCTTTTTCGGTTACTGTGAGCACATAAGCATCGGGAAGGACAATGCCCATACCAACAGCATAATCGTCAACAAGACGAATACCACGAACACCGCCACTAGTTCGAGACGCTGTCCTCAAGCTTTTGACCATAAATCTTATAGCCTGTCCATTTCGACTCACCAAGATGACCTCATCTTCATCAGCAAACACTCCAGCTGAGACCAGCTTATCTTCATTTCTCAGCCCCATGGCAATAATGCCATTCCTCCTTATCGAAGCAAATTTGCTTAGTGTAGTCTTTTTTATCACGCCACCCTTAGTAGCCAGTAATAAAAACTTATCTGAGGAAAAACTTGCTATGGCTAATAACACAGTTACCTCGTCTTTCAAGTCAATAGGTAATAAATTAACAATTGCTATTCCCTTGGCCATGCGGGAGGAATCTTCGGGAACCTCGTAGCATTTAACACAGTAAACCTTACCAGCGCTGGTAAAGAAAAGAAGATTATCATGGGTGTCAGCTAACAAGATGTGGTTCACTGTATCGCCACCCCGGGTTACCATTCCCATGACGCCTTTTCCGCCACGGTGTTGCAGCCGATAAGTGCTGGCAGGAATTCTTTTAATAAACCCCCTGTTAGTCAAGGTAACTACCATTGCCTCATGAGGAACAAGGTCTTCCGTACGAAATTCTTCGATTTCCTCTGCTTCCACTACGGTTCGCCGGGAATCACCATACTTGGATTTGAGCTCCTCAGCATCCTGGGCAACAAGTGATAATACTTTCCGAGGGTTAGCTAACAAATCCTCAAGATAGGAAATATTCTTTATCACAGCGGCATATTCCTCAGTTATTTTGTCTTGCTCTAGCTTAGCCAATCTACGAAGCGGCATATCGAGGATAGCTTGCGCTTGAATCTGTGACAGAGTAAAAGCTGCCATTAGATTGGCACGAGCGGACTCTACGGTTTGAGACTGCCGAATAATCTTGATCACCTGCTCTAGATTGTTCAGGGCAATTCTGAAGCCCTCGAGGATATGAGCCCTATCCTTTGCCTTATCAAGTTCAAACTGAGATCTCCTGGTAATGACCTGAAAGCGAAAGTCAATGTAAGAAGTTAGCGCCTCTTTAAGATTAATTACTTTAGGTTGTCCATTAACCAAAGCAACCATATTGATAAAAAAAGCAGATTGCATCGCAGTATACTTATGGAGGTTATTAAGTACTTGTCGAGGTTGTGCCTCCTTTCTGAGTTCGATGACAATGCGCATGCCTTCTCTATCCGATTCATCACGCACCTCGGCTATCCCCGAAATTCTCTTCACTTTAACCAGCTCAGCTATCCTCTCTACCAAAGCTGCTTTGTTCACTTGATAGGGAAGTTCAGTAACAACTATTTGTCTCTTGCCTCCCTTGCTAGTCAGTTCGTTGGTTTTAGCCCGAAGTATAATTTTTCCTTGCCCCGTAGTATAAGCATTGTCTATGCCCCCTTTCCCCCAAATTATCCCGGCAGTGGGAAAATCGGGGCCTTTGACCAGCTCCATCAGTTCTTCTACAGCAGCTTGGGGATTATCAATTAGATAGACAATGGCATCACATATCTCGCCTAAGTTATGCGGGGGGATATTAGTCGTCATGCCCACAGCTATGCCTGAGGAACCACCAACTAACAAGTTAGGCAACCTGGCGGGCAAGACAGAGGGTTCCTGGAGAGAGTCATCGAAGTTGGGGACAAAGTCGACGGTATTTTTTTCGATGTCAACTAACATTTCCTCGGCAATTTCGGAAAGGCGGGCTTCGGTGTACCTCATTGCCGCTGGTGGATCATTGTCAATGCTGCCGAAATTACCCTGCCCATCAACTAAGGGATATCTCAGAGAAAAATCCTGAGCCATGCGTACCATAGCTTCATATACCGGGGCATCTCCATGGGGGTGATACTTCCCCAAGACCTCACCAACAATGCGGGCACTCTTTTTGTATGGACTGTTGTGTCGTAACCCCAAGCCATCCATAGCGTACAAAACACGTCGCTGCACTGGCTTCAAACCATCACGCACATCGGGCAGGGCGCGGGAGACGATGACACTCATAGCATAGTCCAGATAGGAGCTTTTCATCTCCTCTTCGATATCGACAGGCTTTACTATTGCGGCTTCCATCAAATCTCGATTCCTCTCTCACCATCTTCACCAACGACGGTGAAACCTTCAGGCAAAGATTCCTCTTCGGGGCCAAGGTCTTCTTCCTCCTCAAAATATCCAGGCTCAGGCGAGTCCTCGCTTTCGTCAGTAAGGATTCCTCGCCTGAGAAGGCTTTCTTTAATACGCGTGCGCAGGTGCTCTGTAGCTTTAACAAGAAAGGAGGGACGTCCCACTTGGCTGGGATGTTGATACACCTCTTTAATAATCACCTGCACTTTATCTTCTTCTACATGGAGAATTGCCGCATCGTATCTATTTCCACCTTGCATTAGTTTGATGAGACGCAATCCCTGTTTCGGCTCTACTTCTCCCAAATATTCTCCATCCTCACTCGCCACAATCAGATGCTGCCCTCTTGCTTCCAAGTGCACTTGGTCGCCAAATCCCATCTTAGCTAAGACGTCGCCTGAAGCCACATTGTGAAGTTTAACCACTCCAGCCTTTCCCACCTCAGTTATAAAAAGGTCAAGAGCAACTCTTCGAGCTTGAGTTCTCTGGGTCGAAGCTTCATGAGGGTTGCTACTTAAAGTCGCCATAGACTCTGACAAACTAGTTAAACGGGCAAGATTTTTCTTAGCAATAGCATTCTCAGGGGCAAGCTTCAGAGCCTTAAAATAGGCTTTCTTAGCTCGGTCGAAATCCTCTAACTCTGTCAAAGCTCGGCCAAGGCGATTATAAGCTTCGACATCAGTAGGAAATCTCTTAATTATATCCCTGTTTACCGCTTCAGCCTCTTCCCACCTACCCTGAAGGGCTAAATCTATGGCTTCCTTGCTCAGTTGCTGTCTTAATTGAGCTTTTTCTTCCTCTTCCTGGTAAGATGCTATACCCATTGCCTAATTAACTATTCTATAAAACTTATGATGTCAAGCCAAGATTGTCAAGTTTCCTTCTCCAGCTCAAAAGCTTGATGCAATGCTTGCACAGCATCCTTAACCCTATCCTCAGAGATAATACATGTTATCCTTATCTCGGAAGTGGTAATTAGCTGGATGTTAATGCCCTGTTCATGAAGAACTCGAAACATTCTGGCAGCATAGCCCGGTGTATTTTGCATGCCAGTACCTACAATGCTAACCTTGGCCAATGTAGAATCGGTGACACATTGCTTACCTCCCACAGATTTAACCACTGGCTCCACGATGGACATCGCCTTAATCAGATCATTTCGAGCTACCGTAAACGTGAGATCGGTAATATTATTAATGCTGGCATTTTGAACAATGGTATCTACACTTATATTTGCTCTAGCCAGGGGCTCGAAGATTGCCGCAGCAATGCCAGGATGGTCGGGGACACCGACGACGGTAACTTTAGACACATTGGTATCATGGACAATACCCCTTGCCTTGTTTTTTACTTCCATAGAGGCCTCCTTACAAATAATGGTGCCCGGGCTATCGCTAAAGCTAGAAGCCACCAAGATGGGCACATTATACAACTCTCCCAATTCCACTGCTCTGTTATGCATTACCTTGGCTCCATAGCTAGCCAGCTCCAACATCTCTTCATAGCCAATTTCCTTTAATTTCCTAGCTCCGGGAATAAGGTGTGGGTCAGCAGTATAGACACCTTCGACATCAGTATATATCTGGCATATCTCGGCACTCAAGCTGGCAGCGAGAGCAACTGCCGTCGTATCGGAACCACCACGACCCAAAGTGGTAATATCCATTTCTTGAGTCACGCCCTGAAATCCGGCCACAATGACAATATTTCCCTTTTCTAACTCACTGACTACTCGTTTCGGGTCGACGCGGAGAATCCGAGCTCGACTGTAACTAGAATCAGTCTGGATGCCTGCCTGAGCGCCGGTAAGACTGACTGCCTTGCACCCCAAACTCTCCAAAGCCAGAGCTAAAAGGGTACTGGAAACTATCTCCCCGGTGGACAAAATAACATCGAGCTCCCTATCACCAGGCTGTTCATTAACTTGGTAAGCCAATTTAATCAAGTTATCGGTGGTGTCTCCCATGGCCGAAACAACAACAACCACTTGATTTCCTTCGTCTTTTGCTTTAGCGACACGGCGAGCTACATTTCTAATCCTTTCGGCGTCAGCCACCGAGCTGCCACCATACTTTTGAACTATCAGTGCCATTTTTTCGCCTTCATTTACTCTATCAGTCTGCCCATAATATTATATCCTTCTTTGATAAAAATGCCTGTGCTTTTGGCCTCTGCTTCGGTAAATCTCTTCGCCCCACTAGCTGTGAATCCTGGTCCCCAGAGCATAAACGGAACGGGGTCAGCAGCATGAGTTTGAGTCTTGATCGGCGTAGGATGGTCAGGCAGAATTAGCACCCGAAGGACTTCCTTGTCCCAGGAACGGAGCCGACTCACAATCTCTTTATCTACTCTCTGAATAGCCTCTATTTTGTCCTTAACTAGGCCGGCATGAGCCGCCTCATCGGTTGCTTCCACATGAATAACCACCATATCATATTCCTCAAGTGCCTCCAGGGCACCAATGGCCTGAGCAACGTAATCGTTGTCTAGGTCGCCGGTCACACCAGGGATATCCAGCACCTGCATACCTATCATCCGGGCTAGGCCCCGCATAATATCCACTCCGGAAGTTATGGCAGCATCAAGTCCATAGACCTCCTTGAAGACTGGCATATCAGGTATTTTACCACTACCCCAGAAAAGCCAGACTATGGTAGCGGGAATATCGCCGCGTGCTCTTCGCTCTATATTCACAAGATGGTCACGGAGCACAAGCTCAGAGCGTGCCATAAGCTCTCTTAACAGGTCGCTCCCGGGCCCTCTGGGAAGAAATTCGTCGATAGCTTTGTCGGGAATATCATGCGGTGGAGTACAGCTAGCCAAAAGGGCATCTTCCCTCCCCTTTATCTTACATATATGTCTGTAGCTCACACCGGGATAAAACTGCACTTCATCGCTGCCAAGCTTTTCATTCAAACTGGCAATAAGAGCTCGGCCTTCGCCGGTGCTGATATGCCCGCAACTATAGCTCCACATCCTCCCGTTGCGAACGGCTACCAAATTGCAGCGAAAAACGACCTCTCCTTCATTAATAGGAACACCCATGCCACGAGCCTCAATGGCGCTCCGGCCCCGATAATATACCTGAGGGTCATAACCTAACACGGACATACAGGCACAGGCGCTGCTAGGTTCCATCCTCGGCGGCACATTGCAAACTAGCCCGACAGCACCCGCCTTTGCCATAGCATCCATGTTCGGAGTATGTGCCAGCTCCAGGCAAGTCTTCCCGCCATGAGCTGCCAATGGCCAACCTGATGCTCCGTCAATTATTAAAACGCAATACTTCATTCAAAGGTCCAACTACCCTGATGTCACCCTGAGCGAAGCGAAGGGTCTCAAAGATTCTTCGGTCGCTACGCTTCCTCAGAATGACAACAGAGTGAACGGTTACTATTTCATCCTTGCCCCAATAATTAAAGCATCATATAATAGCATAGACAAACGGGGCGTAGCGCAGTTGGTAGCGCGCAGCGTTCGGGACGCTGAGGTCGGAGGTTCAAGTCCTCTCGCCCCGATTGGCTCAGTAAAAAGGAGTGCAAGCTGCCTGTGCCTAATCTGAAGAATAAAAACAGAGCGGAGGGAAACCATGATAAAAGCTGGAATCGTGGGAGCGACTGGCATAGTTGGTCAACAATTTCTCATTGCCCTGAAAGGTCACCCTTGGATTGAAATTGCTGTCCTTGCTGCCTCTGAGAGGTCAGCAGGGCGCAGCTATAAGGAAGCCATAACCGATGCCCAGTCTGGGGCCTTGCGCTGGTTTTGTCAGGAACCCCCGGTGGTGGAGGTCATGTCTATGCCCGTCCAGAACGCCGCCGAAATGGATATCTCTGCCCTGGATATCGTCTTTTCCGCCGTAGAGTCCGACCAAGCGAAGATTCTGGAACCGAAATTTGCCAGAGATAAAGCGGTTATAAGCACGGCCTCAGCCTTCCGCTACGATGACGATGTGCCCATTCTAATCCCGGGCATCAACTCCAAACACGCCAGACTAATTGATGTGCAAAGAAAAGCTCGGGGATGGAGAGGCTTCATTACGCCTATTCCCAACTGCACCACTACTGGCCTGGCGATAACGCTAAAACCAATTTACGAATCGTTCGGCGTAAACGCCGTCATAATGACTTCCATGCAAGCCCTGTCAGGCGCAGGCCGGAGCTCGGGAGTGATAGGCCTCGACATTCTAGATAATGTTATTCCCTTTATTGCCGGGGAGGAGGAAAAGGTGCAGCGTGAAACGCAGAAGATCCTGGGCAACTTTGCTGGTAGTTCAGTCAGTCCAGCCAAGTTCAACGTAAGCTGCACCTGCACTCGTGTTAATGTCCGGGAAGGACATACTGAATCGGTCTTCGTCTCCACCCAGAAAGCCTGTGAGGCGGACGATGTCGCCAGGGCGATGAAGGCGTATGTCGGTTCAGCCGGCGATACCGAGCTGCCTTCAGCCCCCAGGCACATGATAATAGTGCACGAAGACCCGTTCAGGCCTCAGCCGCGGCTCGACCGTGACGCTGAGGACGGTATGGCCACGGTAGTGGGCAGACTCAGGAAGGACAACGTCCTGAAAAACGGCATCAAATATGTTTTGGTATCCCACAACACCAAGATGGGAGCAGCCAAGGGCGCAGTTCTTGTCGCCGAACTACTTATAAGAGATGGGTATATTTCCTAGATACTGAGAGCGAAGGTTCAAATCCCCTCGCCCTCATTGATAGGTCCGTGCATTATAGCCACCGTAATCGGCTCGGGAATGAACTTATAACCATTTGGAAGCGCAGGAGGCAAGGAATCTAGCTTATTTGGGCATCGTCTCAACATTGAGAGAAGTAGGTGAGATTTCAAACCATGACAAGTTCTTCAACGGTATTGACGCATTGTCCACGAGTAGGAAATACATGGGTACGCGACTCAGCCTCCAAATGACTGAAGTATAGGGGGAAGGCCGGCCTTACGCCAAACCTCCCTGTAGTTAGGAAAGGGTTTGCCTTCATATATATGACCAGTCAGCATTCTGCTGAAATTGCCTCCACCCCAAACGCGCATACCTTGGCTCAAGCAAACGTAATGCATAGCCGTGGGGAGGCTGAGCATTGTTGAAAGCCATCTACAGACTATTCCTGGCCCTTCTTTTGAGATACCAGCGTGGTAATCGATATCTAAGCCATTTTGTGATATATCCAAAAGGAGCACACGTATGCCCCTGTAGTAACGGAATTTTCGTTGAGCTTCTCTCAATATTTTGCCGAGTTCAGACTTCAAATTCTTGGTTGTTTTGCTATTCTCGTCTAAGTACACGGTCTCAGGACATGTGATAACAGGAACTAGTTTATTTCCATCGTCTCTAACTTTAGCCAATGTTCCGATGCATAGCTGATACGTGCCCTGTTCAACATATGAGCTGCAAATTTGTTTAATTTCAGCGATGAGGCTATGGGCTTGCATTCGTGTGACCTGACCGTTTAA
>JAUWGZ010000046.1 GCA_030606165.1 Dehalococcoidia bacterium | reverse complement strand
CAAGGGAAAAACCATCTCAGATCCCGAAATAAGCAATATCTTGAGACGAGCTCACTTTCAACCCATGCCAAAAGTAAAAGAAGGGCAAATCTTAATCGAACAAGGAGTTAAAACCGCTAGAGATATAAGCGATGGGCTTGTTGCTGACCTTGCCCATATATGTGAATCCAGCAAAGTCAACGCCAAGATAAAGATAGAACAAGTGCCAGTGCATCCTATAGTCACAGCAAATTTCCCTAACCATCAGGAGCTAGCTTTATGTGGTGGGGAGGATTATGAGCTTCTTTTTACCGCTGATGAGGCCACTGTTGCCCGGGCCAAGCAAGCCCTAAACTGCCAGGTGACCGTAATCGGTGACATAACAGAAGAAAAGTTACCAACACGAGTGACTGTAGTGGATAGCAAGGGAAATATCATCCCTTATAAAAAAGGGGGCTGGGAACACTTTAAGAATGGAGTCCCTGAAGTTAAATTCGCATAGCCCTGAACAAACCCAGCTTTTGGGAAGCTACCTGGGGGAACTAGCTCAAAAAGCTGATATTTTCCTTCTCATAGGTGAGTTGGGAACGGGCAAAACTTGTCTTGTCCAGGGCATTGCTCGCGGGCTGGATGTAAAAGAATATGCCTTCAGTCCCTCTTTCGTTATCCTTAGAGAGTATCATGGCCGACTTCCCTTATACCACATTGATTTCTATCGCCTGGATCACATTAAGGAAATTGCTGACTTGGGGCTGGAGGAGTATTTTTACGGCGACGGAATCTGTGTGGTTGAATGGGCAGAGAAGGGGCTGCAGGTAGTACCCAGGGATAATTTGCTTATCACCATACACTATATTCCTGCCTCCGAGACAGGACGATCTATTTGCCTGAAACCTCAAGGCGAGCGCTACTCTGAACTAATAGAACAACTCAAAAAAAGAGAGGGAATTGTGGCTCTGAATGCGAAATGCTAGACAATACAGGAATTTAAAAATCAAAGGTCAAAAATCAAAATGACAACTCAAAATGCAAAACTTTTTAATTTTCGCCTTGTCATTTTGCAGTTTTTTTGCTTTTTGAAGGGATTTGTCTGGAGTTTAGAAATTAGATTTCTGCTATGGAATTAGCTATAGATACTTCGTCCAATATCGTCAGCGTTGCCTTATCTCATAAGGGTGAGATGCTGGCTTCGCTAACCTGGCAAACAACACAAAACCATACAATAGAACTGTTGCCGAATTTAGTTTGCTTGTTACAACAAGCCAAGGTGGAGCTAGACTCTGTAGAAGCAATCATTGTAGCTAAAGGTCCGGGAAGTTTTAATGGTCTTCGAGTAGGCATAAGCACTGCTAAAGGGCTAGCTTCGGCCTTAAATATTCCTTTGCTTGGTGTAAACACATTAGAAGCTGAAGCCTATCACTTTGCATTTACTGGGCTGCCTCTACGCCCCATTCACAAGGCTGGTCGCGAGGAAATAGCCACTGCCCTTTATCGGCAAAAAGATAATGAATGGCAATGTCTGGAGGCAGAAAATCTAACCACAGTTAAAAGTTTGTGCCGTCGAATTAAGCAAAAAACGCTTTTTTGTGGTGAAATCCCTCCTGACATGATAAGCGAAATACAGCAGAACCTGGGCAAGCAAGCTATAATTTCCCAAAGTAATGGCCCATCTCGAGCTAGCTCTCTGGCTATATTAGGTTGGCGAAAATTGAGCAGAGGGGAACAAGATGACCCGGTTACCCTACAGCCATTATACCTTCGTCCCCCTCATATAACCAAGCCCAGGGATAAAACACCCCGTTTGTCACTTCGAGTTGAGCAAGGGATACAAGGACATGGAAATTCCCAGATTAGATGTTGAGTACACAGCAAGGCTTTGTTTTGCCTGTAGCCAGGAGAACCCTATAGGGCTAAAGTTGAAACCTGTTCACGATGGAGAAAAAGTCATCGCGGAGTTCACCGCCGGGAAGTTTCATCAAGGCTGGAATGATGTGGTCCACGGCGGTATCCTCTACACCCTCCTCGATGAAGTAACTGCTTACGCCATGCTTTGCCATGGGATTGAGTTTGGCGTTACTGCTAAGAGCGAGATAAAATTTAAACAAGTAGCGCCCATCAATGAGCCAATCCAGGCCTCTGCCTGGGTCACTAAACTGACAAAACGGCTGGTGGAAACTAAAGGAGTGCTTACTCTCAAGGATAATACAGTCCTAGTCGATGGCGATTTCTTATTTTATGTCTGGAGACAGTCCAAAAAGACAATCCTCTGGGACATGGATGGAGTTATTGCCGATTCCTATTCCTTCCACTTTGCTGCCTGGCAAGAGACCTTTGCTAAAAGGGGGATAAAATTCACCAAAGAAGATTTTACTAAGCTCTTTGGCACCAGAAATGACTTCATAATCGGCAGCATTATGGGCAGGGAACTCTCTGAAGGAGATGTCAAAATCATGGTACAGGAGAAAGAAGAAAATTTTCGACGGAAGGCAAAAGGAAGCATCAAGCCATTTCCCGGGGGAGTAAGGCTGCTGAATGCCATAAAGAAGGGGAATTTCAAACTAGGCTTGGTTTCTTCAGCGCCCAAGGAAAACATCGACCTGGTCCTTAGTGAACTTAATTTGGAAGGGATTTTTGATTGTATTGTTTTTGGTCAAGAAGCATCCGAAAGCAAACCTGGCCCCCAGATATATCTTTTAGCCGCCAAGAAACTGGAAGTGACACCTAACGATTGCGTGGTAATTGAAGATTCTCCCTTGGGAGTCAAAGCAGCCAAAACCGCGGGGATGAAATGCCTGGCCATAGCCAATACACACCCCCGGCAAAAGCTCGAGGAAGCTGACAAAGTAGTTGACTCTTTAGAAAAAGTGGATTTGATTACCCTGCTCACGAGGATTTAGAAAGGAGCCAGGATAAGGAAGAAGGAGATTTAAATCATGGAAAGAAGTTTAGTCCTTATCAAACCTGATGCCATGCAACGGGGATTGGCTGGGGAAATCATTTCCCGCATGGAAAAGAAGGGGCTTAAAATCGTAGCTATGAAGATGTTGCATATGGATAAAAATTTGGCCCAACGCCACTATGCCATCCATAAAGGGAAAGCTTTCTTCGATGATTTGGTAAGTTTCATTACCTCTAGCCCAGTCATCGCCATCGTCTTCCAAGGTAAAAATACCGTGGAAATAATACGACAAATGATGGGAGAAACTGACCCTGCCAAAGCCCACAGGGGCACTATCAGAGGCGATTTTGGCATTGATATTGGACATAACTTAGTACATGGCTCTGATTCACTGGAAAATGCTTTGAAGGAAATAGACTTATTCTTCTCAGCAGAGGAAATTTTCAACTATGACCGGGAGCTAGATACGTGGATCTATTGAATTCTAACTACGGGGGTCGCCTTGTCCCATAATTTATCCAGTTGATAATAATCCCGCTCTAACGGGGCAAATATATGAACAATAACCGAACCAAAATCAGCAAGCATCCAACCTGAGTCAGGAGTCCCTTCATTATGATGAGGTACGACGCCTTTAGTTCTCAATACCTCATCAATACCCTGCCAGATAGCTTCAAGATGCCGCTTGGTATCTCCAGTGCAGATGACAAAGTAATCCGCGAAAGAGCACGAGGCTCTAACGTCCAGCATAGCGACATCCCTTGCTTGCTTCTCAGAAGCAAGCAAGGTAGCCAGGCGCGCTATTCCCTCCGCTTCCAGAAAGGCACTAACCTCCTTCCATATTATACCACTTATGGCAACATTTGACCGAGGACTATCTTCCCATGTATATTTTGAAAATAATGCACCCGGCATCAGAACTCTACTGCGAGACTACTCCACTTGCAAATTTGCGAATGGAATTTTTCAGTTTGCTATATATCTGCTATAATTGAAACGAGGATAAAGATATGCAAGCAAAATGGTGGCGTAGCGGTTTTTTTTACATACTGCTTCTAGTAGTGGTAGGGGCTCTGATACTTGCCAACATATTGTCCAGTGAGGGGCCTGACAAAGTAAGCTTGTATGAATTTATCGAGATGACGCAGCAAGAAGGGGCAATTGACACCATAGAGCATGATGGTGAGACGCTGACTGGTTTACAAGGTGGTCAGGAGGGTAAGGCCATAATTACAACGGTATTCAAGGCTGATACCGATGCCGTGGTTGCTTATCTGGGAGAAGAAGGGGTAGACCTGGGAGCAGGAGGGATAGATTTCTATGCTACAGTTAGGGGCTTTGATTGGGGAACGATAGCACTAACAGTCATTCTGCCCATTGTACTGCTTGGGGCATTATTTTACTTCTTATTCTTCCGTGCCGCCCGTGGCGCTGGCACACAAGCCTTCAATTTCAGCAAAAGCCGTGCCCGATTAACTCTTGACAAGAGGCCCGATGTAACCTTCGCCGATGTTGCTGGAACAGATGAGGCAAAAGAAGAGGTTCAAGAAGTAGTGGAATTCCTCAAGGCCCCCCAGAAATTCCAGGCACTGGGGGGACGCATACCCCGAGGAGTGCTCCTGGTAGGGCCACCGGGAACAGGTAAGACTTTACTGGCTAAAGCTATAGCTGGAGAGGCCAAGGTGCCCTTTTACTCTATTAGTGGCAGCGAATTTGTGGAGATGTTTGTGGGCGTCGGTGCCGCCAGGGTCAGAGACCTGTTTGAACAAGCCAAGCGTAATGCACCATGCCTCCTATTTGTTGATGAAATCGATGCCGTAGGCCGACACCGTGGTGCTGGTTTAGGTGGAGGACACGACGAAAGGGAGCAGACCTTGAATCAAATTCTGGCTGAGATGGATGGCTTCGATACCAATACCAACATCATTGTCATAGCCGCCACCAATCGCCCCGACATCCTCGACCCAGCCCTTCTGCGCCCCGGTCGTTTTGACCGCCACATTGTCATCGATCTACCCGATATGAAAGGCCGCAAGGCTATTCTAGAGGTACATGCCAAGGGCAAGCCGCTGGCCAAAGGAGTTAACCTCGAAACGGTAGCCAAGGAAACGCCGGGATTCAGTGGCGCTGACTTAGCTAACCTGATCAATGAAGCAGCCATCCTGGCTGCCCGGCGCAACCGTCAAGATATCACATTGAAGGAGCTGGAGGATGCTGCCGACCGCACTATAGCTGGACCGGAAAAGAAAAGCCGTATAATAAGCTCCAAAGAAAAGGAAATAATTGCTTACCACGAAAGTGGCCATGCCTTGACTGCCAGGATGTTGCCTAATGCTGACCCTGTGCATAAGATTTCTATTGTCGCCCGAGGGGTGTTGGGGGGCTGGACACGCTTCCTGCCGTCCGAAGACCGCCATTTATGGACTAAGTCTCAGTTTGATGATAGATTGGCAGTAAGCTTGGGCGGACGCGTTGCCGAAGAAATTAACTTCGGGGAAATGACTACCGGTGCCCAAAACGATTTAGAGCAAGCAACTAAGCTAGCTAGAAAAATGGTCACCGAGTATGGCATGAGTGAGAAATTGGGCCCGCGGACCTTTGGTCAAAGGCAGGAACTCGTCTTTCTCGGTCGTGAGATAAGCGAACAGAAGGATTACAGCGATAAGATAGCCCAGGAAATCGATGAAGAAGTGCATAATATTATCCAGCGGGCCTACAAAACCGCCAAGAAAATTCTGACCGCGAACAAAGGAAAACTAAAACTGCTAGCTGAAGAGCTTATAGCTCGTGAAACTCTGGATGAACCTGATCTCGACAAAATATTTGAAGGCTTAGCACCACAAGCAACCCCCGGCTAAATCAGAAAGCAAAGGTCAGGTCAAGATTCAATTTTTTTGATTTTCCTTCAGGGAGCCAAGCCGGCTACTTTCTTTGGCGACAATATCTTCATCTAGCTTGACAAATAGTGGTTGGGGTTGGCGGAGTTTCTGCCCCGGAGGTAAAAACTGAACTTTCCAACCTGCTTCCTTCACACTACCATCAAATCCAAGGAAGGAATGAAGCCTTGCGGAGCTGAAGGGGAGGAAGGGATAGAAAACAGTTTTCAATGCTGCCAGCACAGAGAGGACTGTATAGACGGATTTAGCCGAAGTCTCTCGTTCCGTTTTAATTGCCTTCCAGGGAGCTTGTTCGTCAAGATAACGATTAGCTTCCTGGGCTAGAGACATAGCCTCTTTAACCGCCCCTTTAAACTCACAGCGATAAAGCAACTTATCCACACCGTCTAATGTAACTTCAGCCCCGTGAAGTAAGCTCTGGCTGTGTTCATGCAGTTCACCTGGCTCAGGTACAGCTCCATCGAAATTACGATAAGCAAAGGTGAGAACACGATGAGCTAAATTACCATAGGTGGCTACCAACTCATTATTATTACGACGAAGGAATTCACGCCAGGAAAAATCGCTGTCCCCGCTATCAGGCATATTCACTGCCAAAGTATATCTCAGGGGATCTGGTTCATACCGTTCCAGGTAATCATGCAGCCAGATTGCCCAACCACGGCTAGTAGAAAGCTTCCTGCCTTCGATAGTCAAGAATTCGTTGGCTGGAACATCATAAGGAAGGTTCAGACTACCATAACCCATCAACATCGCCGGCCAAACAAGGGTATGGAAAAAGATATTATCCTTGCCGATGAAATAAAAACTCTTAGCATCGTCTTGCCAGAAAGCTTGCCAGGCGGTATCATCTCCCTGCAATTTTGCCCATTCCTTGCTTGCCGATAAATAACCAATGACTGCCTCAAACCATACATAAATACGTTTACGCTCAAAGCCTGATTGCGGCACAATTACTCCCCAATCCAAATCACGAGTAACCGC
Source organism: Dehalococcoidia bacterium (assembly GCA_030606165.1). Classification (GTDB taxonomy): domain Bacteria; phylum Chloroflexota; class Dehalococcoidia; order GIF9; family AB-539-J10; genus RBG-13-51-36. The sequence goes on along the minus strand of JAUWGZ010000046.1, from coordinate 3,593 downwards.
CCTGTCCTTTAATCCTTCATCCAGAAATTTCCACGTGGTGCCAAGCACATTACGCCGCCAATGAGTCTGCCCTTTTATCCAGGCAGTCAACTTGTCCTGAAAAGAAGAAAGGCGCAAAAAGAAATGCTCCGAAGACTCGAAGCGAGGCGGAGTGGAACAAAGGTAACAGCGAAGGTCCTTAAGCTCCCATGGATTCAAAGGCTTACCGCACTCATCACATTCATCACCTCTTGCTTTAGTGAAGCCACAGTGAGGGCAAGTACCTTCCAGATAGCGGTCGGGAAGGGACCTCTGGCACTTAGGGCAGTAAGCTTGAAGCATCTTATCTTTGTAGACATAACCCTTGTTGAGCAAAGTGAGGAATATATCATGAGTAACTTGAGTGTGATTTGTAGTGCCAGTGGTGGTAAATAAGTCGAAAGAGATGCCTAATTTTTTCCAGCAATCGACAAATTGCTGATGATATTTGTCCACTACTTCTTGTGGCGTGATAGATTCTTGCTCAGCACGAATTGTAATCGGCGCTCCGTGCTGATCGCTACCGGAAACCATCAGCACCTTATTGCCCTTAAGGCGATGATAGCGGGCAAAAATATCGGCTGGCAGATAAGCACCAGCGATATGTCCTAAATGTAGAGGACCATTGGCATAAGGCCAGGCAACACCGATAAAAATGCGCTCGCTCAAATTATTTCCCCAAAAGTCAGCCTATTGTAAATCATAAATTGCCTCGTGTCATTGCTATGAGCCGAGGCTCTCAAATGACGATTGCCAACTTTTATTCCTTGGGGAGAAAGGTGATTATTTGCTTTCCTTTCTCCGTTCTGTATGAGATATAACCACGGCTCAGGCAGCAATCAATACAAAGACATTGCTTTTCATCTCCTTCCCCGTTGATCGAAAGATAGCGTTCTCCATATTTAATAGGACGATGACAACCATCACATTCCACCTTTTCTGTAGCAATACAACCACGGCGCATTTTAGCTCCTTTCTTGAAATTTCAACCAAGCTCGAGTCTTACCTTCAATAACGAGACTAAATTCCCCTCTTGGTTCGACGAAATGCTCCCTAGCCTGGCTCACTCTGCCCCGGAAAATCTCTTCGTGAACTTTGGTAAGCTCACGGCATACAGATAGCCTTCTATTTCCTAGAATTTCCTCGACATCACTCAATGCCTTCCTAAGGCGATGGGGTGTCTCGAAAGCCACTATAGTTCTTGGTTCATCGACTATTGAGCTGAGAAGACGCTGCCTTTGTCCCTTACGGCGGGGCAAAAACCCAAGGTAAAGGAATTGGTCGGTCGGCAACCCGGAAACCACTAAGGCGCTAATCACTGCTGAAGCACCAGGAATTGGTACCACAGAAACCCCACGCTCAATGGCAGCAATGATAAGCTCGTAACCAGGATCACTTAGCCCTGGCGTGCCAGCTTCCGAAACTAGAGCCATGTCTTCTTTCTCGAGATAATTCAATAAATAATCAAGTTTAGCTCTTTTACTATGCTCATGATAACTAGTCAATGGAGTTTTTATATTATGGGCGTTAAGTAAGTGGCGCGTAGTGCGTGTATCCTCAGCAGCAATAAGTTTCACCTCCTGTAAAAGGCGTAAGGCACGCAGGGAAATATCTTCCAGATTGCCAATAGGAGTGGCAACGACATAAAGAACAGGCATGACCTACAATTATACCTAATAGCTATAATTTTATCTACAAGTTTCCTTGACTTTAGACCGCCATGCTTGTATAGTTTGTGGCAACTTTTATCAAGTAAAGAAAAATGCCTCGCCTTAAATTCAAAGAGATGGAGCGCGCTTATGGATTTGATGAAGTTGCGCTTGTCCCCGGAGATGTAACCATTAATCCTGACCAAACTAACATAGACTTTACCGTAAAAAATTACACCTTGTCCATCCCCATTCTAGCCTCAGCTATGGATGCTATTGTTGACCCCACCTTTGCTATTAAATTTAACAAGCTTGGTGGGCTAGCTGTCCTTAATTTAGAAGGTATACAGACAAGGTACGAAAACCCCGATGAAGTCTTAAACCAAATTGCCCAAACTTCTGAAAAAGAGGTTACTTCCCTGCTTCAAAAAATTTACTCTGAGCCTATCAAGGAAAAGCTCATTAGCCGACGCATTGGAGCAATAAAACAGGCTGGTGCCATCTGTGCTGCATCTACAACTCCAGCCAACACCAAACGGTTGGCTCCTATAGCCAGGGATGCCGGGATGGATATACTCGTGGTGCAATCTACCGTCACCACGGCCAGGCACATCTCCAAGAGCTATCGGGGACTTATCCTGCCTGAGCTATGCCAGCAAATGTCCTTGCCTATCATAGTAGGCAATTGTTGCAGCTATAACGCAGCATTAGAGCTAATGAGAACAGGGGTCGATGGTATCCTGGTTGGAGTGGGGCCTGGGGCTGCCTGTACCACCCGGGAAGTCATCGGTGTTGGAGTTCCCCAGATAACTGCTACTCTGAATTGTGCCGCTGCTAGAGAAACATATCTCAAGGAAAGTGATAAATACGTAGCAGTGATAACAGATGGAGGTATTCGCACCGGTGGCGATTTATGCAAGTCATTCGCCGCTGGTGCTGACGCTGTAATGATTGGCTCGCCTTTGGCTCAAGCGACGGAAGCGCCAGGAAAAGGCTATCACTGGGGCATGTCTCATTCCCATCCAGCATTGCCTAGAGGGACACGTGTTAGAGTTGGCACTACCGCCCCATTAGAGCAAATTCTCTTCGGTCCTACTTCTGTCACCGACGGCACTCAAAACTTAATTGGCGCTCTACGCACTAGCATGGGAGTATGCAGCGCTCGAACCATCAAAGAAATGCATAAAGTTAAAATGATTATTGCCCCATCTATAAAGACTGAAGGGAAATACTTTCAGGCAACCCAGAATGTCCCTTGAGTTTATAGAAACGCCGAAAGACAAAACCAGACACCAAAGCCAGCTAGAATCGAAGCACAAACGCTAAACACAATCTTTTGTACCTTCTGTGTCCACCACCGCCTTGACTTGAATGTACTCACTGAGAGAAATTCACTCCAGGCCAAATCGCAGGGCAAATGCACTATGGTAAACAAAATAACACCGGCAAGCCCGAACTTGGCAGCGCCGGTTACCAGAGCTGCACCCACAGTTGCCCACCATATGTAAAAAGCCGGGTTAGTTCCCGTAATTACAATGCCTGTCAGTAAAGAGCTAGCTGGTAGACCGCCTACCGTACCAGGCGCTTCACCAGTAGCTCGAAACATTCGGAAACCCAGGTAAAGCAGCATCAAGCCACCGGCAAGATATATACCCATTTCCACCTGGGGAGAGCTGATGAAATGCCCGAATCCAAAATAAATTATAGCTATGAGTGGTATCTCAATAACAGCATGTCCTGCTGCAATCCAGACACCAGCGTGTTTGTCACCATAACCCTTGGCTATGGTAGCCGCGGTCATTGGTCCGGGAAGCATAACGCCGGTAAGAGAAATTCCCGCTGCTGATAACAAAAATAGGCCCAGGCTTGTCTCCATGACTTACTTTGGGCAAAACCAGATTCAGGCTAAATTTCCTCTTGTTCCTC
>JAUWGZ010000118.1 GCA_030606165.1 Dehalococcoidia bacterium | reverse complement strand
TCGATTACAGAATTTGGGTCATCCCCGATAACCGAATCTATAGGGCCAACCATGCCTATGTCGGTGACATAAGCAGTGCCTCCGGGCAGTATGTGAGCATCAATAGTGCCCACATGGGTATGGGTGCCCAACACAGCGCTGACTCGTCCATCGAGATATTTACCCATGGCCACTTTCTCCGAGGTTGCCTCAGCATGAAAGTCAACAATGATGGGGATTGATTTATGTTCGAACTCAGCCAGTAGCTGATCCATGGCTCGAAAGGGACAATCAAATTGACCTATGAAAACACGCCCGACGAGGTTAACTATCAGAACCTTTTTTTTAAGCAAATAGCCACGGCCAGGATTTGCCGGTGGATAATTCAATGGGCGGAGAAGAGGGGGTTCGCTATCCATGTAAGGAATAATCTCCTTGTAAGCCCAGATATGATTGCCTGTGGTTATGACATCAATTCCAGAATCAAGGAGCTCTTCTGCTGTACCTGGGGTCAGCCCTAACCCACCGGCAGCATTCTCGCCATTGCCTACTACGAGGTCAATCTTATGTTCATAACACAAACCTGGTAGGATTTCCTTCACTGCCTTCCGACCAGGCTTGCCGATGATGTCGCCTATTGCCAGTATTCTCAATTTTACTTAGCGTAATCTATCGCCGTAGTCTCCCTTATCACCATTACTTTTATCTGGCCAGGATAGGTCAGGCTTTCCTCTATCTTCTTAGAAATATCCCGAGCCAATCTCACAGCGGTTAAATCGTCAACTTTATCTGGTTTCACCATGACGCGCACTTCACGCCCAGCTTGGATAGCAAAGGACTTTTCCACGCCGGGAAAATCGGCTGCTATGTCCTCTAAGTCCTTAACACGCTTCAAATATTGTTCCAAGGACTCGCGTCTTGCACCAGGCCGCGAACCACTTATGGCATCGGCAGCAGCAACAATAAAGCCCATGACAGTACTAGTCTCTGCCTCGCCGTGATGTTCAGCAATGGCTTGAACCACCTCTGGATTTCTATCCCACTGCTTAACCAGGTCAGCACCTATCAGAGCATGCGGGCCCTCTGTTTGATGGTCTATTGCCTTTCCAATATCATGAAGCAGACCGGCTTTCTTAGCGATATTGACATTAGCCCCAATTTCGCTAGCCAACATCCCCGCCAGATGAGAAACTTCGAGACTGTGAAGTAAAACATTCTGACCATAACTGGTACGAAATTTAAGCTGGCCAAGTAGCTTGATTAGTTCAGGATGTAAGCCTGGCACTCCAGCTTCGTAAGCAGCCCGTTCACCCTCACTACGGGCAGTAGCTTCAACCTCTGTTTTGGTTTTGTCTACTATTTCCTTAATTCGGGCTGGATGAATGCGCCCATCAAGGATAAGTTTGCTTAAGGCAAGGCGAGCTACTTCACGCCTCACAGGGTCAAAGCTGGATATGGTAACTGTCTCCGGAGTATCATCGATGATAAGATCAACACCAGTAGCTTGCTCTAAGGCTCGGATATTGCGTCCTTCACGCCCAATGAGCCGCCCCTTCATCTCGTCACTAGGGAGGGAGACAGCGGATATTGTGGTTTCCGAGACAACATCAGTAGCACACCTTTGAATAGCTGTGGCCAGAATATCCCGAACCCTTTCATCGGCCTCTTCCTTTATTTGCGCCTCCCACACCCTAACTTGTTGCGAGGCTTCTTCTTCAACCTCTTGTTTTAGCTCTTGAAGCAAGAGAGTTTTTGCTTCTTCACTAGATGTGCCAGAGATGGATTCTAACTTTGCCAGCTGTTTTTCTCTTATTGTCTGAAGTTCAGCTGTTGCCCTCTCAATATCCTCTTTCTTGCTATCTAAATCACGCTCACGTCGCTCTACAGCCTCTACCTTCCGCTCCAGCGCCTCTTCTTTCTGGTTAGCACGCTTTTCTATTCGTTGTATTTCGAGGCGACGTTCCTTGCTTTCCGCCTCGGCAGCCTTGCCAACCTTGATAGCTTCTTCTCTAGCTGCATGGAGTAGCTCATTATACTTGGTTGTTGCCTCATCTAATAAGTTCTGTGCCTCTTTTCTTGTTTTTTGAATCTCCCGCCTGGCTACTAGCTGCCTGATAAAGTACCCAATAAGGATGCCCAAGACAAGAGCAAGGCCACCTATCATTAATGTCTGGTCCATATTCCCTCTTTACTTCGTTGTTATAATAAAAACAAAACATTGCATGTTAATAATAACCTTTTATGGGGTTGGCGTCAACTAACTGTGCTGGCAAGCAATCCCTTGACCCATTTGCCTTGCATCTCTTAGCGCACTGGGAGAGGTGCTATATTACCGTTGCACATAACTCGATCTTGTGCAATTTACTCACTCCAACGCCCCACGGCAACACTGAGGAAAATCGAAGATGGGACTCAACAATTTCGTGAGCGACATCCCATTCATGCCAGCCGCTGTTTCAGAATATCGCGACCTCACTCCACTGATGGCCAGTCGGAATAGAGGGCTGTATACACGGTGTCGGTGCCTCGTATCAGGTATTCAATGGACAAGAGCCGCTGAACAGGTCAGGACTAAAGTATTGGAACAACTGGTACAAATGGGTGATTGACGCTCTCCAAAACGTGGCTCATAATTTGTTATACCTAAGTAACTTCAGGAGGATAAAAGAAGGGATATTTTTCGACGTTGAGTAACTGGAGCTGGAGCCTATTCACCACAGCTCAGATGGAAACCATTAGAACGAAGACCGGCCCTGTTACTGCGCTAAATCGGAGAAGCTAAAAGGGTGGATATATGAGA
>JAUWGZ010000032.1 GCA_030606165.1 Dehalococcoidia bacterium | reverse complement strand
CCGATGCGCCGCTAGACGCTGAAAATGTTACAGGTGTTTATATCACTATTAATGAAATCCAATATCATCTGGGTGAGCAATGGATAACGTGTGAAGAATTTGAAGGCCCTAAAACATATAACTTATTGGAGTTAACCGGGGGGAATTCCACTTTATTAGGTGACTTGACATTACCTGGTGGGCATTTCACTCAAATTCGCTTTATGCTGGATATTCCAGAAATGGGTCAAAACCCGGCCAGTCCAGGCTGTTATATAGAATTTGCCGATAATTCCACCGAGTCTCTCTTCGTCCCAAGTGGTGGAGAAACAGGTTATAAAGCGATAGGTCAATACAAAGTGCCTGTTAATGGAACTGTGGTGGTTACCGCGGACTTCGATGTTCGTAAAGCTGTGGTTGTAGCGGCATTCTACATCTTAAAGCCAACAATCAGGCTGGTAGTCAACAATCAAGCTGGGAGCATCCGCGGCTCAATTACAAATAGTTCTAACTACACGGATACAATTGTTTTTGCCTACGAAGATGGAACCTGGGCTGACACAGAAGATGATGACCCGGTATATCCGGAATCCAGATTTCCCAATGCAATTAACAGCGGGAAAATGTGTGACGAAGACGATTACAGAATACCCTTCCTAGCTGCTGGAACCTACGACCTGGTTGTCGCCGGATATGACGGCGCGGACTTTGGGGAGGTACTGGGTTTCATATCTGATGTACAGGTTGAAAGCGAACAAACCACAACCCAGAATATAGACACTGGCGCTTTAGAGCCTAACCTTTAAACCACGTAATTATTGTCAAATTTATCCAGCAGGAACTAGAGTCCTATATCTATAGCAGAGCTTGTTAGTCTTCGTGGTATAGTAACCTCTAAGTTTTTCTAAAATTTGTACCTGCTTCAAATCAGACTTCAGTGCTAATAGGCGCATACTAAAAGGAATATTTGCGTTAATATTGTGTCGTGACAACGACCAAAGTTGGGATGCCTGAGGCTAGAAATTTTTAAACTCACTCTGAGAGACGATTTTAAGGGCATGAAAAAGGCAGGGGGTAATTGTAATGTATCTCCCGCACTTTTTGAGGGCTAGTTTAGTTGATGTTTTCACGCCGGGCCGCCGGGGAAGAGTAGCAAAACTAAGCTTTTTAGATTCCAACAGCTTAATCGCGACCTTTGTGCTCGTAGAAAGTATTACTTCGCCTTGAGTGCAACAAACAGTGTGTGAAATCGGGCACTTGACATGAAAATATAGAAGTATTAACATAAATTGGTTTCGTAAACTGTCACTTTTGCGAAAAGAAACAATCTATTAAACATAAGAATTAAAAATGACCCTGGAGTTATTGATCGCCGAGTTCTTAGAATACCTGGAAATCCAGAAAGGCTGCTCTCCTCTAACCATTCGTGAGTACAGACATTATTTGAAGCGTTTCCACAACTGGCTTACCGAGAATTGTCCTGCCGCAAAGCCTGAAGACATAAATCTGGAGCTTGTCAGAAGGTACAGGTTATATTTAGCGCATTTGCGTGCCCGCGATGGCCTACCACTGGAGCGCGTTACCCAGAGCTACCACATCGTTGCGTTGAGAGCTTTTTTGCGTTATCTCTTGGTTCAGCGCGACATAGTTACCCTGTCCCCTGACAAGATAGAGCTCCCCAAGCAAGGCTCCCGTTCTATTGCCTTCTTAAACCCGGAGCAGATAGAGAGACTGCTAAACAGTCCCAAAATAGCAACTAATGCGGGACTGAGGGATAGGACTATCTTAGAAACCCTATACAGCACAGGATTAAGAGTATCGGAATTAGTTAGTTTGAATCGCGACCAAATAGACTTAGAGCGTAAGGAATTTGGCGTCAAAGGCAAGGGAAATAAAATACGGGTAGTTTTTCTATCAGATACGGCCGCCCAATGGATTGAGCGCTACCTGCGGTCGCGCCAGGACAATTTTAAGCCGCTGTTTATTCGCCATAGCGGCAAGGTAGACGCTCGGAACAATGGTGAAAAAATGCGGCTGACGGCAAGGTCTATCCAAAATATAGTTTCCAAGCATGCAAAAAGAGCTGGCTTGCCAATCGAGGCAACTCCGCACACCTTGAGGCATTCCTTTGCCACAGACCTTCTGATAGGTGGAGCCGATATTCGCTCCGTCCAGGAAATGCTGGGCCATGAAAGTATCAGAACCACTCAAGTTTACACCCACGTCACCAACAGGCATCTAAAAGAGGTTCACAAGGCTTTTCATAGCAAAAACAGGCAGGCATAAATCTTATGTCAAGTACAAATAGAAAATTTACAGAAACGGGATTGCCATGGCACATAGTTGAGGAAGGTGCCAACCCTGCAGCTCTTCAAATTCTTCTTGGTCACGAATCATTGGATACCACCACCCGCTATGTCCATGCCTCCGATAAGTATGCTGAAGAGACTCACCGCAAATACCATCCTCTGGCTAAGCCAGATTGGAATCAGGCAGTTAGAACATTATGTCAACTAAAATTAAGGAGGGTCTACCTGCCAAAAATTAAATGCCAAATTTTTAAACGTCATACAACCAGTCGCAAGGAATTTGATTTCCTTTATATCAAAGAAAGGTGCTAAAATTACGTTAACCAGGAGGACCAAAATGGGTGATATTTTAGATGAAGTCACGGCGCTTGTCAGATGTAAGGAATGTCCCTGGTATAAAAACTGTCTGACTCCGGTTCAGGTTAGCATTGAGGATATCGCGCAGTTCAGGATAGCGATGCAGGGGACAAATCTACCTGAACAAGCCAAAAACGAACTAGACCAAGTTATGGAAAGCATGGCCTCTATGAGTCAGGAGATGATTCTTCAGAGCTGCCCCATATTTACTCAGCGTCTCAAGGAGGATCCCGAACTTGCCCAGCGAATCAAGAAGATGATGCAGAACTGGGGAAAAGAAGGAGAGCCTGATGAATAGTACCCATGAAAAATTTGCCTTTTCCATTTAAGTCCATCTCGATATAAAGTGCACTGAGGCTTTGGAAGACTTCTTTGGGAGATAAATATCCATGCCAGAGCAATTAGGCAAAATAGAGAGGCTTGAAGCTGAGCGTTTCAAACAGGGAAAGAAACTTTACCTCGTCCCACTTGTATATTCCGGCGAGGAAGCCCCTGATGAATACAAGGAAAAATGTAGTCGTTATTGGCAACAGGTAGCAGAACAGCTAATAAATTTAGCGTCGAAGATTGGAATGGTAAACCGGGTTTACCACGAATCAATCTTTCAATCCGGTGAGGATGGCATGAAGGTCATGGAGAGGCTGAGTCCAGGCAGTTATCAAATTGCTAAAACTCAGTGTGATAATGGCGCTATCTTTGAGACAGTTGAAGAAAGAGAATTATTTGAAGAGGTCATGGACTGGCAGAGATGCCTGATGCTTGGTTTTATAAGTGATAAGGTGGCAAGTAAAGTTTCTGAATTCTATGTTGAAGCGGCGAAGAAGAGAAATGAATTTATGGCTAAAAAGATAAGCGCGACGCTTAAAGACGATGAGGCTGGGCTTCTGTTCATTAGAGAGGAACACTCAGTGCAATTTCCTAGTGATATAGAGGTGTTCAGTATCTTCCCACCAGCTCTGGACGAGATACACCGCTGGTACCGTGACCAAGCTAGGCTAGGGATAGAGAAGCTCGCAGAGGAGAGCAAAGGAAAGACCGAGAGAGAAGCTGAGGAGAGCGGGAAAAAGACCAAGAAAAGGACGAAAAGAGAGCCTAAAGGGTAGTCCTGCTCTGCGCGGGTATCTCATGAAGATAAGAAAACCTGCTGTTTCTGGTATGTTTTATGCTGGCACTGCCAGAGAATTAGAAGAACAAATTGAATGGTGCTACAAACATGAGCTTGGACCGGGAACTATACCCCAGGTGAATAGCAAAGGGCCGAGGGAGATTGTGGCTATCGTTGCCCCCCACGCTGGCTATTATTACTCCGGGCCAGTAGCAGCCCATGCCTATAAGGAGCTTGCTGATGATGGAATATTCGATACCGCAGTGATACTTGGTCCCAACCACACCGGGTATGGGTATCCTGTTTCTCTATGGGCAGGAGGTAACTGGAACACACCCATGGGTGAGGTGAAAATAAACGAAAAGCTTGCCCAAAAACTTTTGGGGAAGATAATCAAAGCAGACGAGACCGCTCATATACATGAGCACAGTATCGAAGTGCAATTACCCTGGCTCCAACACCTCTATAAGAAGGTAAAAATTGTGCCCATAACTATGCTGGCTCAAGACATAGAAACAGCTCAGGCAGTAGGCAAGGCTATTTCACAGGCAGGCGATAACCTAATAATTATCGCCAGCAGTGATTTCACACATTATGAACCTCACTCTGTAGCTATGGAAAAGGATGCTTCTGTGATAGAAGCCATAGTTGCTCTGGACGAAGAAGAACTATACGAGCGCTGTGAGAGCCTTAATTGCACCATGTGCGGGTACGGTCCGGTGGCTTCGGCTATTGTCGCAGCCAAAGAAATGAAAGCCAAAAAGGCAAGTTTATTGAAATATGCCACCAGCGGAGACACGAGTGGCGATTTCTCCCAAGTGGTCGGCTACGGCTCCATCGTGATAAAACGGTAAACAATCATCATCGAGAGCTGATTATTTCTCCTTCGGCCTCTCCATTGATCGTAAGAATGCCAAAAGAATCTGTGGCCTTCCCGGGATTGAAAAGGAGAATGCCATCGATGACCTTGTTTTGGGATTGGTGAGAATGGCCATAGACGATAATATCAATCCGATCCGACTCAAACATTTTCCTTACCCTCTCCTCTATTCCCCAACGGGCGCCTGAGCCATGAGTTATGCCGATTCGCTTATTTTCTATTTCAACTATTTCCTTGACCGGGAGTATATTCTTTAGCTCCGTTGAATCCATATTACCACGGACTGCTTTTACCTCCCCCAGTTGTTTCAATTCCTCGAGCAGTTGTACATCGGTGAAGTCTCCAGCGTGGATTATCAAATCTACCGTGGAGAGGGCATCAATTATCTTTTTAGAGAGGTGTCCAAGCTTATTTGCATGAGTATCGGCAAGCACAGCTATCCGCAATAACAAGCCTCCTTGAATTGACTACATTAGAATGCAGCCAAGCAGCTTTTTTGTTGTTATGGGCCCTTCACCTATACCACCCACTGGATAGATACTGCAAAATGCTTCTTACTGATGGTTTTGGGAGGTAACTTGTTTCACCAATTGGATGGTTTTGTCCATACCAGATAGGGAGAAGGATAACCCCAGTTGCTTAAGGTCTTTGCAGCCTAATCCCTGGAACAATTTTCTTCCGGCTACTCTGGTCATTTCATCATAAATAGCCGGCCACTCCGGGCTCCGCCTCTGAGCACAAAAGAGAATAAAATCCCGAAGCTTTGGGGGGATGTCACACATATATTATCATTTTACGCCCGGGACTCCGGTTTAACAAACTTGCTTATGGCTGCTGAGATACTATTTTCTCCCTTGTTTTTCCCTTGGATAATCCCCTGGTCAAGGCTTAAGCCTCACCCCTGTCCTTTGCCGCATACAAGCCTGAAAAATATTTTTGGGCAAGTAAACCTGTAAGCCGAGTTCTGTACCCCGACCGAATCGGGGTGGTGACCATCCATCTAGCCCTGACGTTACCATCAGGGTCAAGCGACCAACCCAAGGGCTTCGGCCGAGCACCTTAAACTTACCCCAGAGTCTTGAGACTTTGGAGTAGTTGAGCCCTCTTATTCGGTCTTGCTCCAAGTGGGGTTTGCCCAGCCAACCAGTCTCCTGGTTGCTGGTGAGCTCTTACCTCACCATTTCACCCTTACCCGCACTGGCTAGGCCAGCCGCTGGCGGTATGTTTCTGTTGCACTTTCCGTAGGGTCACCCCTCCTGGGTGTTACCCAGCACCCTGCTCGGTGGAGCTCGGACTTTCCTCCCCGGCATATTAAATCCAGGGCGGTCACCCGGTTTACTCGCCCAAGTTTATTTTATAGTCAACCAGAACAAAGGTCAAATTCTCGAATTGACCAAGGCAAGATTGCCTGCTGGCAACAACCAGTCCAAAAAACGCATCCTTGAGGTATAATATAAGAGAATAATGGCAAGGCCCCAGCAATACCGACACAGCTTGGGCCAAAAGTATAAGTGGAGGTGAACCGATGCAACCACAAAACATGACCTGGGTTGCCGCAGGTAAGCGATACCGCACAGACAAAGCAACGCTAGTAGCCCATGACGCATACTGGAACGGTTATAACTGTGAGCAAGGTGGCCGTAATACATTCTTATTCAAAACGCCAAAGGGTAATTTCTTTGCCCAATATCAAACGCTATTGCAAGGCGAAATTAACAAAATCACCCCCCTGGAGACAAACGAAGCCCTATCTCTATATCAATCACTACGAAAAAAGGAGGTTCCCTTCAGAGTTGTCTTCCCATGTATCAGAGCAGAGGATGCCTAACACTCCTTAACTTGCCCTGACCCGCGCCTGCTAATGCCTCGTGCTGAACTAGCCACTAAAAGGGCACAGACCTATCCAATGTAGCCCCAAGCGTTTTACCCATCTAAAATCGCCTCTCAGAGCGTATTTTATTGTAAAGAGTAGTGCCTTCATGATATTTCCCCCTGGGCGTCCGTGATGCCTGGCCCCACCAGCTCGATATTATCCATGTTGGTCAAAGTCCGACAAAAACGCCACAACACAAGGTCGGCAAGATTGCCTGAAGGGATCCTCTTGAAATAGGATTTATCGCCAAACTCCCGTCCAAAATGGCGGAATTTCGGCCTTTAATTGGAACGTGGAGTGGGGTATTGACAGCACTAATCACAAAGGCCCATAATAATAACAGTGGGAATGATAACAATGCGATGGTATAGCTTAAGGAGGGCATCATGAAAAGGCTTTTACTACTCATTTCAATCCTAGCTCTAGTCCTGGCTCTAGTCTTGCTACCGATTGGTTGCATGGATGTTGAGAGCATGATTGAGGACCAGATTACGGAAGCGCTCGAAGGGCTATCATCAACCTACACGATCAAGGTTGGTGGCACGGCCGGGTTAAATTTTTCGGGTAGGTACGTGGTGGCGAGCGCAGCTTACGATCCAGAGACTTGGGTGGCTTTCAGTTCAGATTCCTACGACGTCTCAGGGAATGTTTCCAAGCAGTACACAGTTGAGGACGTCATATCGGTCGGGGGAATGTTCCAGAAACAGGCTGTGAATGGTACGCTTGAGGTCGAAATTTGGAGAGGCGGGGAGTTAATAGACTCAGCCATGACAACAGACCCTTGGGGAGCTGTCCTCGTAACGGCCATAGAAGAAGAATAGGTGCTACCCAGTATTTTGGTGCCCGAAATACTTACCATGCCGTCTCTGAATAATCCGCCAGTGAAGTAATAATATGCTGGCCATACCCCCGATGCCATGAGAGTCTATCAGCAATAGGGCAAATCCTTTTTGTCTACCAGTGTAGTTCGCCTGTCCCTGAAGTCCTGGTGGCTCTAGCATTGCCTTTACAATAGACGTTTACAGCCATATAATTGAGTGGGGGCAATCAGATGCTATGGCGTTACTCGCTGAGGTTCTGCCTCCCGCGGTGAACGGTGTAAAAAATAACGCCAATTTAACGTCAAGGGCAGACATAATCTTAAGTAAGAACTGAAATTTAACTTCCGGAGGGGTGACCGAGTGGCTTATGGTGGCAGTCTTGAAATTCTAAGCTAAATATCCCAAAAGGTCACTTCACGTATAAAATAGAACCTTTGTGTCAATCGCCAAAATCGTGTTTTGTTCGCAAAGTCCCATTATGTCCCAACCCGTCTCAAACATTTTAACGCCAAAATAACGCCAATTTTTCAGGTATTGCCTGAAGTTCTACAGTGCATCTCTCCCATGATGGTGCCAAGATGCACCCGGTCAGTGAAGTTTGAGGGTAGCTTGAGGGTTCACTGGAGGATTGGCGAGGTCATCCATAGGGTAAAGATACGGCTAGATGAACCAAGGGCTTAGGAAGCCCTTGGTCGCTGATGCAAGTCCAGCCGCTGCCAGTTTTCATATCAGGGGCCCGCAACCGAGAGGCTGGCATCGGGGACAGAAGCAGGTGCCACGGTTTTGCACCAGGACCCGCTCGATGGTGCTGCCGCAGATGGGGCAGGGTTCGCCTCCCTTGTGAGCAACCTTAAAATCGAAATGGGCTGTGCCCAGCTCGCCCTGAGGGCGGACGTAAGTATCCACGCTGGCGCCTTTGCTCATCCAAATGCCCATTAGAAGACTAGACAAGAGGGCAGAATATATGTATCATCTTAGGGCGCTATGTTAGTGGAGATGAGAAAAGATGCCACTCCAGAGGAAATAAACGGGGTGGTGCAGAAGGCTAAATCGCTGGGACTGGACACCCAGTTGAATCTGGGCACCGACAAGACAGTGGTGGCTTTGCTGGGAAGCAACACAGGACAGCTACCTACCGACATCTTCGCCCTGCTCCCTGGAGTGGAGAGCGTAGCCCGGATTATGAAACCCTATAAGCTCTCCTCCCGCGAATTCAAACCACAGGACAGCGTAGTTTCCATTAATGGGATTGAGATCGGGGGCAAGCATATTGTAGTTATGGCAGGGCCCTGTGCTGTGGAAAACGAAGAACAGCTCATGAAGGCGGTCAGAGCTGTGAAAAAAGGCGGAGCCTGCATTGTGCGCGGCGGTGCCTTCAAACCACGCACCTCCCCCTTCAGCTTTCAGGGGCTGGAGAAGGCCGGCTTGGAGTTGCTGGCGAGAGCTAAGGAGCAGTTCAACATGCCTGTAGTTACCGAGGTAGTGGACCCCCACGATGTGAGCTTGGTATCCAAGTATGCGGATATCCTTCAAGTCGGGTCCCGAAATATGCAAAACTTCGCCCTGCTAACCGAGATTGGTAAGAGTAAGCACCCCGTCTTGCTGAAACGGGGGTTCTCATGCACCGTTGCTGAATGGCTTACAGCGGCCGACTATCTGCTAGCAGAGGGGAACAGCCAGCTTATTTTATGCGAGAGAGGTATCAGGACCTTTGAGACCAGCGCTCGCTTTTCTCTCGATGTATGCTCCATACCCGTGATTAAAAGATCCAGCCACCTTCCTCTAATCGTCGATCCCAGCCATGCTGCCGGTCACTACGCCCTGGTTCCAGCGATAGCTAAGGCAGCCATAGCTGCAGGTGCCGATGGGCTCCTCATCGAGGTTCACCCCAACCCCAAGGAAGCCCTCATAGATGGACTTCAGTCCCTTACTCCATCGGACTTCGCCAGATTGATGAAGGAGCTCAGGCCAGTTGCCAAATCGGTAGGCAGATACATCTAGTCAGGCCTCGAAGTATCGGAGGCTTGAGTCTTCCTCTCCTGACCTAGTAGCGTAACAAGTAATCAAGCAAGGTTACCTTGGGAAATAGAATTGACCTTTTTACGACTCCCAGCGCAGGAAGGGATAGGTCTCAGTCCGCGGTGGTCAGGGAGGGCCTGTTCACCATCCCCTGATTGGACCGGCAGTAAGGCAACCGGTATTCTTGACAGAAGCAGCTGTGTTTGGTAACCTTGAACCCGTTTCTTTAGGAATTTCCTCAGAGACTCTGAAGCCCGGATAAGGCCGCATTTTTCAGGGTTTCTTGTTTAGCCAGGAACGACCGAGTTTAATAAGGATGGAGATTACATGACTGGCAAAAAGTACCGCCACATCAGCATTACCCCTAATTTCTACCAATTAGGCACCCCGTCTTTCCCCGCCTACCTGTCTCTGGGAGATGATGGGATGATTATCGAAGGGGGAACGGGGGCTACCTTCGCTATCATCATTAACCAGCTAAAGGAACTGGGTATTGAGCCGGAGCGCATCAAATACCTCTTCCTGACCCACACCCATGCCGACCACATCGGGGCAATACCTCGCCTGAGAAGAATATGGCCTCATCTGAAGGTTGTAGCCAGCCCGGTAGGAGAAAAGCTGTTGACCAGGCTGGTCACAAAGGAGGAGGCGCTTAAGGAGTTCATCACGACGGACCGTGATATCGCCGAGATTATACTCTCCAAAGGCGATATTGACGCCGTCCCCCCTGAGCTGGATGGCTATACCTTTGGTGTGGATATGGTGGTTAAGGAGGGTGACCGGCTTGACCTCGGCTCAGGAGTATCGTGGACTGTCTATGATACCCCGGGGCATTCGCCGTGTCATATCTCCCTGCACAATGAAAGGGAGGGGACACTGGTCATCGGAGACGCCACCGGACTCTACGCGCCTGAAAAGGATATTTTCTGGCCCAATTACTTCAGCTCTCTTGAGGCCTACTGCGACAGCATCCGGAAGCTCGCATCACTGCCGGCCCGGAGAGGAACCTTATGTCACAACTGTGTTATTGAAGGCAGGGTCAAACGTCATTTTCAGAAGGCCCTCAGTACTACGGAGTCCTACCATCGGGAGATGATGGCCAGGCTGGACAGGGGGGAAGACCCTGATGAGATTGCCCTGGAGAGGGCAAGGTGGGTGGTCACCTTTACCGCTCTGATACCATTTGAGGGAATAAGGGCGCTGACCACGCTACTGCTCAGACGTTCCCAGTCCGCAGTCGTCAGTGAAGACCTTTTCGCCATTCCATAATGGATAATATAACTATGGAGTAGTGAGGCAAATGCAAGAGATAAAACGTGTTGCAATCAAAGCAACCACACAATTTAAGGCCGTTATGGCACAACACTTCCTGGAGCTAGACGAGGCAGCACGGACCAAGAACAAGAAAGTTGCCTGGTGCAGCAGTGTGGGGCCGGCGGAACTGGCACTCTCCCTCGGTTTCCTCGTTTACTACTACGAAAACCACGCGGCCATATTGGGTACTAACCGAACCGCCATGGACTATATTCCCATTGCTAACGCCCACGGCTATTCCCCGGATATATGCTCCTATCTCACCAGCGATATCGGTGCCTACCTCAAGGGTGAAACCCCCCTGACCAAAGCCTACGGTATCGAGAAGATACCCAGGCCAGACGTGCTGCTCTACAACACCAATCAATGCCGCGAGGTCTACGACTGGGTCAACTTTTACGCCAAGGAATTCAAGGTGCCCGTGGTGGGTATCAATACCCCCCGTACCCAGCGCCAGGTTCGTGATGACGTGGTGCAGTCGGTAACTGCCCAGTTAGAGGAGATGGTGCCCCAGCTGGAAGAGATAGCCGGACGTCCGTTTGACATTGATGAATTCCGCGAGGTCTTGGCTACCTCCCGCGAATGTTCCCGACTGTGGGAGGAGGTGTTGGGTACCGCCAAGGCCAAGCCCTCCACCATAACCTTTTCTGACGCCTGCATTCACATGGGCCCGGCCGTGGTCATGCGGGGCAGAAAAGAGGCCAACGAGTACTACCGCATACTCCTAGCCGAGCTAAAGGAGCGCGTTGAGCAAGGAATTGGCGCCGTGGAGGGAGAGCGTCACCGCTTCTACTGGGAGGGAATGCCCATCTGGGGGAAACTGCGCATGATGAGTGATACCTTCGGCAGACTAAAGGCCTGTGTCTCGGTCAGCACCTACTGCAGCAGCTGGGTATTTTCCGGTTTTGACCCCAAGGACCCCTTCCAGAGCATGGCCCGGGCATACTGCTCCATCTTCATCGGTCAGGACGACGTCGGCAAGGAAGATTACATTGCGGAAAAGGTAGAGCAGTTCAGTATTGATGGCCTTATCTTCCACGATGCCAAGACCTGCCCGAGCAACACCAACTGCCGCTATGGTATGGCCGACCGTCTCAGTGAGCGGTTGGGTATACCCCACCTGACAATCAACGGTGACCTTAATGACCTGCGTTGTTTTTCCGAGGAACAGACCATAACCAATATTGAGGCCTTCGTGGAGCAGATAGAGGAATCATAGTGGGGCTGTATGCAGGCATTGACATAGGTAGCTGCACTACCAAGGCGGTGGTGGTCGACCAGGAGGGTAACATGGTGGGAAGCCATGTCTGCCGCTCCGGGATTGACTACCAGAAGGCGGTTGAAGAGGCGCTGGGCACTGCCCTGGGAGGCAAATGGGACGGCATACCCATCCTTTCTACTGGATACGGCAGGCACAGCCTTGAGTTCGCCAGCGGGACGAAGACCGAGATTGCCTGCCATGCCCGCGGCGCATTTGCTTATGTCCCCCGGGCGCTGACGCTGGTGGATATCGGCGGTCAGGATAACAAGGTAATAAAGCTCGATGATAAGGGTCACCGGCTGGACTTTCGCATGAACCGAAAGTGTGCCGCCGGTACCGGCACCTTCATTGAGGAGATTGCGACCAGGATAGGCATTCCCCTCGAGCAGATGGATGGCATGGCCAGAAAGGCGGAGAAGCGGGTTAAGATAGGCAGTTACTGTACGGTGTTTGCCCAAACCGAGATATTGTCCCTCATCAGGGCGGGAGTCTCACCTGAGGAAGTGGCAAGAGGGGTGTTCGAATCGGTGGTGGACAGGGTGATGGAGATGATTCCCCTCGCTGACCTGGTAATGCTTTGTGGCGGCGTGGTAGCGCATAATCCCGTAGTCGTGGACATCTTCAAGGCCAGAGTTTCCGGCGAGGTAATCGTGCCCCCCCATCCACAGCTCACCGGTGCCTACGGGGCGGCCCTCATCGCCCGCGAATCATTCGGTTGATATGTCGGCACGGCCGGTAATATACTCAGATAGCACCAAGCTGGAGAGAAAGTGATGCCGGAAGGACAGCCGGATACCAGAAGCAATTACGGCCGGGTTACTGATGAGGTCGTGGCTCGGCTGGCCGACATAGTCGGCGATAAGAACGTCCTGACGGGAGAAGGGCTGGAGAACTACTCCCGCGATGAGATGCCCGGGAAAAGGTCTTTCCTCCCCGAAGTGGTGGTAAAACCGGAAAACAGCCGTTCCGTAGCCGAAATACTGAAACTGGCCAACCAGAAGGTCATCCCGGTCACCCCCAGAGGAGGAGGGACTGGGCTCTCCGGGGGGGCAGCCCCCATCTATGGAGGTATCGTCCTCTCTCTGGAGAAGATGAACCGCATACTGGAGGTCGATAAGGCCAACTTTGTGGCCAGCGTCGAGGCCGGCGTTCCCCTCTCCGATTTACTCAAAGCTGCGAGCGAGCAGGGACTCTATTATCCACTATACCCCGGCGAGGCCAGTGCTGCCATCGGTGGCAACGTGGCGACCAATGCCGGCGGAATGAACGCCGTGAAGTACGGCGTTACCCGGCATTTTGTCCTAGGACTGGAAATAGTGCTGCCCAGCGGCGAGATAATCCAGACGGGGGGTAAGTTCGTTAAATGCTCTACCGCCTACGACCTGACACAGTTAATCATCGGGTCAGAGGGCACCCTAGCGGTGATTACTAAGGTCCTGCTGAGGCTGGTTACCCCCCCGGGGAAGACGGAAATACTCTTCATTCCCTTCCACAACCTCCATGCTGCCATAAGCTCTGTCCCTGACATACTGCAGCGGGGGATACTCCCCGTGGGCATAGAGTTTATGGAGAGGGATATCATCAACCTGGCCGAGCAGTATACGGGTAAAGAAATTCCCCTCCATGACCATGAAGCCTTTCTTATGATTTTTGTGGAGGGGGAAAATGACGAGGAGATTCACCGGCAGGCCAATGAAATCGGCTCAATCTGCCTGAACAATGGTGCCGTTGATGTCTTTATGCCCACCGGCAGCCGAGCCAAGAGGAACCTGCTGGAGGTCAGGGAGAAATTTTACTATACCCTGCAGCATTTCGGCATGCTGGACTTCGCCGACGTCGTTGTGCCCCGGAGCAACATAGCAGAGTTCGTGGAGATAGCACACCGGATGGGAGAAGAGCACCAGATACCCACCATCGCCCTGGGCCACGCCGGGGATGGCAACGTACACCTGACGCTGATGGGCCAGGCAAGAGACGAAGATGAGCCAACGGTAAAAGAGCTTCTCAACAAGCTCTGTCAGGTGGGGGTGTCGCTGGGTGGCACGATATCCGGGGAGCACGGCCTTGGCTTTGCCAAAAAAGATTATCTGCCTATAGCTGACAGTGCCGGTAAGATAGAGTTAATGAAAAGAATCAAGAGGGCGTTTGATCCTAACGGTATTATGAACCCGGGCAAGATTTTCAGCCCGGAGTAACCGGGCAGAATGGAGACCAGCAATGGGACTCTCCGACAGAATTAAGGCAAGCATGGCCGAGGGCTCCTGGATAAGGCGCATGTTTGAGGAGGGGACAATCCTCAAACGGCAGCACGGCGACGAGAATGTCTTTGACCTGTCCCTGGGCAACCCGGTGATGGAACCACCACCCCAGTTCCACGAGGAACTGCGGAAGTTGGCCAACAACCCCCAGCCGGGAATGCATCGCTATATGCCCAATGCCGGCTACGGAGAAA
>JAUWGZ010000068.1 GCA_030606165.1 Dehalococcoidia bacterium | reverse complement strand
TTTAGCCCCCAAAATCCGTGCTGCAGCCACAGCAACATTGCCCCCTGTCCCTCCGGATACTCGAGTGATGTGTTTTATGGTAATCTCTTCACCGGGCACCGGCAGCTGCTCTACGAAGCAGCTAATATCCCAGTTTATGGCGCCACATACTACCAAGTTGGCCATCTTACTCCTCCAATATACGCGATAGAAATAACTTTAGAAAGCGAGACCCGTCCACGGCAGAGGCTACGTGTATTAACTGAGCGCTGCCAGAGGACAAGGTACGAGTAACCCCTCTATCCCAATCATTTCCTTTAGCTACTTCTACCCTTGCCGATGTAAAATCGAGCAAGGAAGCATCCAGCAACGTTGCCAAAGCTAGCGGGTCATGCATTCTACAGCATCCGTGGTATTTTACCTCGTATTCTACCAGTTGGGCTACCAGATGTGCAGCCGGTGTACGCCTGGTCTTAATCTGCTCCAGATGCTGGCTGTTCAGACAAGCCGCAGGGTCCATAGATACATCCAGCCCCACAGCAAAGATGTCCGCCCCGGAGTCGAATACTATATGAGCAGCCTCAGGGTCCTGCCAGATATTGAACTCGGCAAAGGGAGTTTGATTCCCTTTGCCGTAGGGCGTAAGACTATAAGCACCCCCCATGAGAACCAGCCCGGCTAAAAATTCAGGCAGTTCGGGATGAAGCTCAAAGGCATAAGCCACATTGGTTAGGGGTCCTGTGGCTACCAGAGTAACTTCACCGGGAGCATCCGAAACCGACCGGGCAAGGAAATCCCAGGCTTTAGCCGGGTACAGTGTAGTCAGGGGCGACGGCAAGCCGCAGTTGCCCAGCCCATCCGGGCCATGGTAGCTTAATGCATCCTCTAAAGGGTGATTCAAAGGGTTTGCTGCCCCCATCGCTACCGGGATACTGCCCGCGTTCAGGCACTCCAATACCCGGCGAGCGTTGGCGCTGGTTATCTCCACAGGAGCATTGCCCGCCACCGTGGCGATGCCCAGGACCTGGACTTCAGGCGATTTTAACGCCAGAATTAAAGCCAGGGCATCATCGATGCCGGGGTCCATATCCCAAACTACTTTTCGCATCGAATCCTAGGGGATACACTATCATAAATTTCGGAGGAGCATAAAGTGGTTTGCAGAAATCACGACACAAAAGTCACTGCGAGGCACTCCCCTTCTGTCATTGCGAGGCTGACGAAGTCAGCCCCCCTTTGTCATTGCGAGGAGCGTAGCGACGAAGCAATCTCAGGTACAACTCAAAACGCAAAGTTTTCAACCTTTGCTCTGTCATTTTGCACTTTTATTTTTACCCTCTACATTTTGAAGGGATTTGTGGTATGGAATCAGACCCCCGGCTTCTACCATGTCTATAAACCATGCTGGAATTATCAGGTGAAACTCAAACTCCTTGCCTGTATTGAGGTTCTTGATAGTCCCTTGCCTCAAGTTAATCACTATCTCATGCCCGGTCTCAAATTCAGCGGAAATTCCCGGCAAATCTATGGCCGGGCAGCCAAGGTTCCAGAAGTTCCTGAAGAATATCCTGTGGATTGAGTCGGCAACTACAGCCTGGACACCCTTAAACTTCAGAGTTTCCGCAGCCTGCTGCCGGCTTGAACCAATGCCAAAGTTCTCTTCGGCAACTATAATATCCCCCTTCGCAACCTTGGTGAGAAAATCCCTGGGTATATTCTCACGATGCCCGACATCGCTTAGCCCGCTTCTTGCGATGAACTCCTGGTATTGGCTCTGGCTCGTCTCGTCGCCACCCATGATGAACCTTCCGGCAAAGAGTTCATCGGTGTCAACATCCTTACCAAACTTCCAGACCTGGCCTTTGAGTTCCATCTATGCCTCCCGGAAAAACTCCCGTGGGTCACTTATTTCGCCTTTCAACGCCGAGGCTGCCACAGTCGCCGGTGATGCCAGGTATATTTTGGCCGTCACATCTCCTACCCGGCCTTGAAAGTTACGATTTGCCGTACTTATACAAACCTCGCCCGGTCCCAGTATGCCCATATGCGCTTCCATACACGGACCACAGGTGGGTGGACCTACCACAGCCCCAGCCTCCACAAATATCGCTATTAACCCCTCTGCCAGAGCGGCTTTTAAGACTTCCTGTGAGGCTGGTATGACGATAACCTTGGTAAACTTATCTGCCTTCCGACCCTTGAGTATTCCAGCAGCAATCCTGAGGTCTTCCAGGCGTCCATTGGTGCACGAGCCTATGAACGCTTGGTCGATTCTGGTTCCCTCAACCTCAGTAACTCCCACAGCATTGGAGGGCTTCGGGGGCACGGCAACCATGGGCTCCTTAATATCATCAGCCTGAAACTCAAGTGTTTCCGCATACTCCGCATCTCGGTCGCTCTGAATAACCTCCAAAGAGTGGTCGGTTCTCGCCCTGAGAAAATCCACTAGCTTCTGGTCAGGCTCGATGATACCATTAGTGGCACCTGACTCTATTGCCATATTGGTTAACACCATGCGACCCGCGATGCTCATCTGGCTTATGGTCGAGCCTGTATATTGAAGGGACTTAAATAGGGCGCCGCTTACGCCCAACCTCTTCAGTATGAAAAGCATTAAATCCTTCGACATTATGGGAGGCACGAGCTTACCCTCGACATTTATCCTGATGGTCCCCGGGACCCGCTCCCATAACCTTCCCGTTTTGAAGACCACAGCCATTTCATCAACACCAATCCCGGTAGCAAAAGCCCCAACTACACCCGATGTCGTGGTATGACTGTCCACACCAACAAGAGTAGTTCCCGGCAGCACATGCCCCTTCTCTACAAGCACCTGGTGGGCGATGCCCCCCTTCCCGACTTCATAATAGTTTTCTATGCCCTGTTCAATGACAAATTTCTTTATATTAAGGCACTTTTTAGCAGTATCGATGTCCTTGTTGGGCACATAATGGTCCAGCACCACTACTATTCTGGTGGGGTCCCAGACCTTTTCAATGCCCAGCTCCCTGAACTTGGCAATAGTATGCGCACCTAGCGCATCATGTATCATAGCTAGGTCCACAGAGACCTCGACAATCTCATCCGGCCTTACAACTTTCCTCCCGGCTTTTTTAGCTAATATCTTCTCTACAAGAGTCATGTTCGTCTTTCGTTTTGGAGATGCTTATCTTATCTGATTCACCCAGGTTGCCGCAAATGCTATCGGGCAGCAGTCATCTTTGCATCAAGAGGCGCCGACATGATATTTTTGAGCTAGTGGCCATTGAAGAAGTCATTGAGCTCTTAGAGCAGGAATACGGGCCTCGCAAGTGGCAGCCAGACAGGGACCCTATTGATGTGCTCATAGGAACCATACTGTCTCAAAATACCTCGGATGCCAATTCGGGAAGAGCTTTTGCCTCTCTTAAAGCTAGCTTCGATAGCTGGAAAGCTGTAGCTTCGGCTCCAACAGAGCATATCGCCCGAGTCATTAAGTCCGGAGGGTTATCCCAAATCAAGGCAGTTAGAATCAAACAGGTACTCGAGCAAATTGAAAAGGAACAGGGCCGTATCAGCCTTGATTCCCTCAAATCGAAGACTATGGCTGAAGCTGAAGACTACTTAATGCGTCTGCCCGGAGTAGGACATAAGACAGCTAGCTGTGTGCTACTTTTTTCCCTGGGGAAGCCATCCCTGCCCGTGGATACCCACGTTTTTCGGGTAGCCAAACGGTTGGGACTGATTGATTCCAGAGTGTCCATAGAAAAGGCACACAGCTTGCTTCAGGAGCAAATTCCGCCCTCAAAAGTATATGAATTCCATATCCATATGATAGAGCATGGCAGGCGGATATGCCACGCTCGGCAGCCTCGCTGCAACAGGTGCATATTGAGGGACACTTGCCCCAGCTCGCTTTCCTAATTTATAGTCCTCTGCATAATTTCGTATAAAACCCTCTCCCTTGAAGGGAGAGGGTCTGGGTGAGGCAAGGATTCTCTGCTTCATAACTCCCCCAGCCCCCTCTTACCTTAAGAGGGGATTCTACAGATGTTTCGTGTCAGCTCTTAAGAAAAGGATTCTCTGCTTGGCAAACCCTCTTGTCATGGAGGCTCTCTTCTTCCATCCCCCTTAAGATAAGGGGGATAAAGGGGGTTATGTGTGTAGTTGGATCGTCAGAGGTGGATTTAGTCATACTCATAACTCCCCCAGCTCCTCTTATCCTCCGGCGTCGCTCAAGACAGGTCTAACTCCCTCCCTAGCGGGAGGGAGGATTATAATAGGGGAGAGAGGACTATAATGATTTATGCACTTAACTATAGCCTGGTTAGTAAGTGATATAATGGTTAACATGGCACAGATACTAAAGAGCAAAAACCTGGCTACTAAGTTCCAGATAATGGTGGAAATAGCAGCACATCAGCCTAACATACAGCAGAAAGACATCGCCCCAAGATTGGGCATCACTTCGCAGGCGGTTTCCGAGTACGTGAAGGAATTGATAAAGGATGGCTGGCTGAGCTCCGAGGGTCGCTCCCGATATAAGGTAACCAAGGAGGGCGTAGATTGGATTTTGCAGATGTCCCGGCAGTTACATAGTTACGCCTGGTTTGTGAGCAAAGCCGTGGCTGATATATCAACTACCACTGCCATAGCTGATAGCGACTTATCCGTCGGTCAACCAGCATCGCTATATATGAAGGACGGCTTGCTCTTCGCCTCCGATGTCATTAGTGATAAAGGGGCTAAAGGAACAGCCGTAACCAAGGCTAAAAAAGGACAGGATGTCGGCATTCACAACGTTGAAGGAGTAATAAAACTCGAGCCAGCTAAAATAATGTTAGGCAAAGTACCCAATGTACAGGATGGAGGTTCCAGGAACACTGACCTTGCCCGATTGGAAAGGGAAGTAAAGGAAGCGAGGCTGGTGGGAGCAATGGGCACGGAAGCCCTGGTAGCATTGACGCAGATAGGTGTAAAGCCTGATTACGTTCATGGCATCCGAGAAGCAGCCATAGAGGCATCTTACTGTGGCCTGTCCTTCCTGGTTGTCTGTAGCGAGGACAAGGTTTCGATTTTGGTGCAGAGATTGGAAGAGGAAAACCTGGGCTACCAGATTATTGACTTACGTCAAAATTTCCCCAGGGCGTCCACTGGTTAGACGCCTGTCATTGTGAGGCATCCCCCTTTCCTGTCATCGCGAGGCTGACTCGCTCCTTCTGTCATTGCGAGGAGCGTAGCGACGAAGCAATCTCGTGGAGGGGCAATGAGGTTGCCACGCGGAGTTTACCCTGAGCAGAGGTGAGATTCTTCGCCTTCGGCTCAGAATGACAGGAGGCGAAGGGCTCACAATGACAAAAACGTAAAGGGGTTCACAATGACTTTCGTGTGACGATTTCATCAAATCACGATAATTATCAGCGAAAAGCCTTGACATCCGTTTTGTGGCATTTTATAATAGGGCTTAATCAACCGCACTTGTATAAAATAAACTAATGTTGTATAAAAGGAGGTAAAATTGAGTCGCATGAAAAGATTCTGTAAGCAAATCTTTGCCCGGGGCATAAACTGGTTCCTGGTGCTTTTGAGCATAGCTCTTGTCTTGACAGCCTGCAGCCCTAACGGGCAGACAGACGTAGAATATGTATTTGATGACCTGGGAAGGCTGGTCGCCATCAACGGAACACCCCAAAGAATTGTTTCCCTGGCTCCCTCTAACACCGAGATTTTGTTTGCCCTGGGTCTGGGGGAAAAGGTGGTGGGAGTGACAGATTTGTGCAATTACCCTCCGGAAGCTCTGAACAAGACAAAAGTAGGGGGATATACCACACCAGATGAAGAAACGATACTTGTTCTTAACCCTGACCTCGTATTAGTTGCATACGGTACTCCTATAGATGTTATCAATAGTTTGGATGGGCTGGGGCTCACCGTGTTCTGTATAGAGACTATTAGTTTAGTTGACTTGCTTCATGATATTAGAACAGTAGGGGAAATAACCGATAATGAAGTGGAGGCCCAGGCACTTACATCTGAACTGGCAGTAAGAATTCAAGCAGTAACCAGTCAGACAGAAGAATTAGAAGAAAGGCCAAGGGTCTTCCATATCATCTGGAATGACCCAATATGGACTGTTGGCTCAGGGACTTTCGAGAACGTGCTAATTGAAAAGGCAGGTGGGGTGAACATTTGTCAAAATAGCACTGGTTATGTGACCATCTCAATTGAAGAGGTTGTGGCCCGCAACCCCGAAGTAATTATCGCCCCTACCGGCCATGGACCAGGGGGAGAATATATATATGAGTGGGCAATGAACACAACCGCGCTTAACACTACTGACGCAAGAAAAAATGACAGGGCCTATAAAGTCGATGGTGACTTAGTTCAACGCCCGGGTCCCAGACTGGTCAAGGGCTTAGAGTGGTTTGCCTATTTCATTCACCCCGAGATATTTGATGAACCTGAGGAGTAGCTAAGTGAAGGTTTTTTCCTCATGGAGCGGGGGTAAGGAATGTGCCCTGGCGACATATAAGGCAATTTGCCAGGGGCACGAAGTTTCATATCTAGTTAACTTTATCTCCGAAGATGGCGAGAGGTCGAGGTCCCACGGGATTAAAGCCAGTGTTTTAGCTTTGCAGAGGGATGCCATCGGCATCCCTCTCATCCAGGTGAAGACGTCATGGGAAAACTATGAAGAGAACTTTAAGAAGGTTGTCAGGGAACTCCAGAATAAAGGTATCGAAGGAGGCGTGTTCGGCGATATGGATTTAGAAGAGCATAGAGAATGGGTGGAGAGGGTATGTAGCGAGGTCGGGATAAAGGCGTTTTTGCCCCTCTGGGGGATAAAGGCAGAGGAGCTAATCG
>JAUWGZ010000053.1 GCA_030606165.1 Dehalococcoidia bacterium | reverse complement strand
GATTTGAGATAGGAACCTGTCGTTAATCAAGAGAGTCTTTAGTTTTTGCCATGAAGTTTTATCTCTAGCTAGGAGCTCTAGCAATTGCGGAGGCAGAAGTTGACTGTTTATGGAAAGATTTACTATAGCATCTTCGGCCGCAGTGGTTCCTTTGTCTACTCCCTCAGCGGTTGCCGCTATTAACGATGGGTCTATAACAACGTCAATGGCGGAGCGAAATTTAGGATTCGTGATCGTCTCCACCACATTGCTGAAGGGATTGATACCAATACGCTCTTCGATAATCTGAACAACGGGGTATGCCTTGGATAATTGAGAAATTACGTGAATAACTATGTCAACGGGTGAAGGGAATTTCTTGTATTTCCTGAAATGGTTGTCTTCGATTCTTTCCAGGCTTCTGCCCAGCTCTATCCTCCGGCATAGTAACTTCTCTTCATGGACATTGAGAAGTGGCACTCTGCCGATTTCCTGAAGATACATACGAGCTGAGTCGTCAATTACCTCATATTCCCATAGTGGTGGCGGAGGCTTGATCTCTTCAGTTTCCTCAGCAGGGAATTCCTCGCTTTCTTCTTTTTCTTCAGCTTCCTCGGCTAAGGTGCTGACATCCTCAACTTCGGCTTCATCGCTGAGTAAGCCTTCAGCCGTTACCTCATCCTTAT
Source organism: Dehalococcoidia bacterium (assembly GCA_030606165.1). Taxonomy (GTDB): domain Bacteria; phylum Chloroflexota; class Dehalococcoidia; order GIF9; family AB-539-J10; genus RBG-13-51-36. The sequence continues at coordinate 8,026 of JAUWGZ010000053.1, read as the reverse complement.
TCGGGTTGATGTCTTCTTCTTTCATTGAATCCATGGTTTTTCCCTTTTTTAACAAAGACTTCTTGAAGTTGTTGCCCGGAATTTATTCCTTGCTCCTCCAGTTTGGACAACTCTGAGCTTATACCACCCTTTTCCCTCTCAATCTCGAGCGCCGCCTCCTTCTCAGTTTCTAATTTCCGGGATAACTTCTCTTGTAGACGGAGAATACAATCGGCTAAATCGAAGTGTCGTGTTCGTTCGCTTTCCTGTATGGCTGGCGGGAATTTTTTATTAACCAAATAGTATAAATGTTCTAATAGACTCGTGTCAAGTTTACTTTCAAGGTCCGAGATATCAGAAGAATGTTGCCATTTGACAAAGACCTCCCGATTTTCCGTGGATTCGAAGTGTTCTGGTGATAGTTCTCGAGCCAAAGGACGCAGCTCTGGGTACTGAAGGAGAAGTGCCAAGCAGTATTCTTCAATAGGACTGGATACAAACTGGCGGGCAAGGCGAGATTGTTCTGTTGGCTTGCTAAGTTGAGGCCTTTTCCGACCGGCTTTTGATTCCCGCAAAGCGGCTTTTATAGCGGACTCTTCGATTTTTAATTCACGTGCCAGTTTCTTCAGGTAATGGGATTGTTGTACAGGGTCTTTTATTTCACAAATTGAGGGCAGGAGTTTTTGTACAGCCAGGGACTTGTCTTTGGCTTTATTGATATCGACTTTGCTTATTACAGATTGAAAGGCGAAGTCTAGAATAGGCATAGCTTGTTCTACTAGTTTCCGCCAGAGAGCAGGGTCCTCTCTTATTACTTCGTCTGGGTCTTTGCCTGGAGGTAATAAAATGACATTTGCTTCAGCATTGGAGTAAGCTAATATCGCTTTGCCTCGCAAGGTAGCTTCTTCTCCGGCAAGATCGGCATCGAGTGCCAAGGTTATGTTATTGGTTAATCTTTTAATGCCTTCCACTTGCTTCTCGGTTAAAGAAGTTCCCATTGAGCCAACTACATTTTGCCAGTCGTGTTGGTGAGCAGTGAGAACATCCATGTAACCTTCCATGATTATTACCAAGTTTTTCTTTCTAATGGCAGATTTAGCCTTATCAATGCCATATAAGCTACTACTCTTATCGAAAATTGATGTTTGGGGGGAGTTGATATATTTAGGCAGGGAGTCATCCAGAACTCTAGCTCCGAAACCAGTGACTCGACCCTGGATATCACATATAGGAAACATCAGCCGATTGCGAAATCGATCGTAACTACCTCCCTCTTCTTTCTCGATTATTAGACCAGCTTCTACTAGCTCCTTTTCTGTGTAACCTTTACCCAGCAGGTAATTCTTAAGGGTTTCCCAGGCATCAGGACTGAAACCGAGACGGAACTCTTTGAGAGTCTCGGGCATGACCTTTCTTCTTGCCAGATAGCTTCTCGCTGCCTCGCCTGCCTTAGTGCTCGAAAGTAAATGGTGATAGTATTCAGTAGCTGCCTCATTAATCTGAAATAATCTCTCGTTCTTCTCATCCTTAGCCTTATCTGGCGCCTCAAGGGGGCTTAAAGTTATGCCTCCCCTTTGAGCTAAAAGACGAAGGGCCTGGCCAAAATCAATGCTTTCCTTTTTCATGATAAAAGAGAAGATATCGCCGCCGGTTCCACAGGCACCAAAGCAATGCCAGCTTTGTTGCTCAGGAAAGACAAAAAAGGAGGGATGTTTCTCGCTGTGGAAGGGGCATAAGCCTTTGAAGTTACGCCCCGCTTTTTGCAGAGTAACATACTCAGAGACAAGCTCTACTATATCTAATCTCTGCTTTACTTCCGTGATTACGCTCATTGAGATATCTCTTCAGCTAATCTTAGCGCATATTGATCAGTCATTCCAGCAATGTAATCAATGACTTTGCGCTCCTTGTTATCCGGCAAAGAGGCAAATTCTCGAGGTAATCTATCCTCATGCTTCAGGAAATGAGAATATAACAGACGCAATACCTCTCCCGCCTTTACTGCCTCCTCTCCAGCTAAGCTGGGATAATATACTTTGTCAAATAGAAACTGGCGTAGTATGTTAGTTGCTCCGAGGACTTCAGGGCTCATGCCTATAGTTGGCTTGGGTGAATCGCCATTGCCACCAACGGGCCAGGAGCAGTCTATGATATCACAAACCAGGGTATTAATTCGCTGTGAATGTGCATGCCCCAGAGTTGATACTACCGACTTGGGCAAATCATTCTGGGAGATAATGCCAGCTCTTATGGCATCTTCGACATCGTGGTTAACATAGGCCACGATATCGGCTATCTTGCATATTTGGCCCTCTAAAGTATTGACATCTCCCCACCCCTCTCCTAAGATCTCGGCCTGTCCCTTGGAATGATTAAGGATGCCATCTCGCACTTCCCAGGTAAGATTTAGCCCCTGTCCCTCCTTCTCCAATAAATCGACCACTCTTAAGCTTTGCTCATTATGCCTGAAGCCATCGTGATACAATTCGTTTAGGACCTCTTCGCCTATATGACCAAAAGGCGTGTGCCCTAAATCATGTCCGAGAGCGATCGCCTCAGCGAGGTCTTCGTTGAGATTCAGAGCTCGAGCTATAGTTCTGGCTATTTGGGATACTTCCAGAGTGTGGGTAAGCCTGGTGACATAATGGTCACCCAGGGGAGCAATAAAAACCTGTGTCTTATGTTTTAGCCGACGGAAGGCCTTGGAATGGATGATACGGTCACGGTCACGCTGGAAACTGGTTCTTATGGGGCATGGTTCTTCCCACTTCAGCCGACCACGACTGAACTTACTCTTAGCAGCATAAGGGGAAAGGGCTTCTTCCTTCTTCTCCGTCTGCTCACGTATATTAGGTTTGTTAACCATGGAATCACTGTAATATAGCAAGTCAAGGCAAAATCCTTGATTTATCGCAGCAGCACCTTCATGTCCTCACGCGCGCTTTCTTTTGGTTTTTGCTTTTATCCTGTTTTCCACCTCTGCTATATTTAACCTCGTCGACAGTACCACATCCGGGTTCAAAGACATCGAATCTATGCCGCACTCAACTAAAAAGTCGGCGAATTCCGGAAAATCACTCGGCGCCTGACCGCATATCCCTATCTTCCTCCTCGGTTTATGACGATGTGCCGCATCTATAACTTGCTTCACCAGCCTTTTCACCGCTTCATTTCTTTCATCGAATATGTGTGCCACAAGTTCGGAATCTCTATCTAAACCAAGAGTTAATTGCGTTAAATCGTTCGACCCTATGCTGAATCCATCAAACACATCGGCGAATTCCTCCGCCAGAACTACATTGGATGGTATTTCGCACATCACATACACTTCCAACCCATTTTCTCCTCGCCTCAAGCCAAACTCTCCCATGGCTCTTATCACCTGCCTCCCCTCTTCCGGTGTCCGGCAAAAAGGAACCATCACCTTCACATTGGTCAACCCCATCTCATCCCTCACTTTCTTTATCGCTTCGCATTCTAAACCAAAGGCAGGCTTGAATTTCTCATCATAATAGCGAGACGCCCCCCTCCAGCCTATCATGGGGTTACTTTCCTCCGGCTCGTAGCGATACCCCCCGATTAAATTGGCATACTCATTTGTCTTAAAGTCGGAAAACCGAACGATGACCTCGTTGGGATAAAACCCCGCCGCTATTTTCGCTACCCCCATGGCTAAGTTATCAATGAAAAACTCCCTTTTATCCTCATATGACGCGCTCTTCTTATCTATCTCTTCAATCACCTTTGCCAATTTCTTGTCATTACCCGCTGCTTTCTTCAACTCATCATATTCTATCAGCGCCATGGGATGTATACCGATGTAAGAATTGATAATGAACTCTTCCCGGGCCAGACCCACACCATCATTGGGAATCTGACTTTGAATAAACGCACCATCGGGAATGCCAAAATTCATCATTATCCTGGTGTCGGGTCTGGGGATCTTAGTCACTTCTACCTCATCTACTCGGTATTTCAATTTCCCCTCATATATCCTGCCCTCGCCCTGTGAACAATCTATCGTGACATCTTTTACCTCCTTCAAGACCTCCGTCCCCTTGCCGGTGCTAATTACACAGGGCACCCCAAGCTCACGACTCACGATAGCCGCATGGCATGTCCTCCCACCTTTGTTTGTAACTATGCCACTGGCAATCTTCATTATTGGCTGCCAGTCGGGGTCTGTCATCTCAGTGACCAGAACTTGACCCCTCTTGAATTTGTTAATTTCACTACTATCCTCTATTACATGCACCTCGCCTTGCCCTATCTTTGTCCCCACTGCTTCCCCCTTGAGCAGTAACTTTCCCTTTTCTTCAAGCACATAAGTCCTGAGCGAAGCTAAGTCCATTTGTGAATGCACTGTCTCTGGCCTGGCTTGGACTATGAAAAGTTCCCCGGTTATCCCATCCTTTGCCCATTCAATGTCCATGGGCAGACCATAATGTTCTTCTATAATGCAAGCCCACCTGGCGAGAACCAAGATTTCATCGTCACTCAATACGAACTTTCTTTGGTTCTCTGGTTTGACTTCTTTTTGCACCGTTCCAGCCCTATCACTCTTGTAGACCAGTCTCTTCTCCTTCGTCCCCAGTTTCTTTTCCACAATGGGGCTGAACCCTTCCTTTAGAGTGGGCTTGAAAACGTAAAACTGGTCTGGATTAACAATTCCCTGTACCACATTCTCTCCCAGACCATAGGCAGCAGTTATGTAGACCACATCCCTGAAGCCTGATTCCGTGTCTATGGAAAATATGACACCGGAGCAGGCTAAATCAGAGCGAACCATCTTTTGCACCCCCACCGAGAGGTAAACGCTGAGGTGGTCAAACCCTTTATCCACCCGGTAGGAGATCGCCCGGTTCGTGAACAAAGATGCAAAACAGTCCATGACCTTCTCCAAGAGGTCATTTTCTCCACGCACGTTCAAATAACTCGTTTGCTGTCCAGCAAATGAGGCTGTAGGCAAATCTTCGGCAGTAGCACTGCTTCTCACAGCGACATCGACGTTCTTTCCAAATCTCTCTTCCATCTTTCGATAGCAAATTCTTATCTCCTCTTCTAATTCTTTAGGGCAGGGAGAATTTGCTATCAGATTCCTTACTTTTTCGCCCCTCTCCGCCAAATTTTCCATATCATGTGTATCCAGGCCCGCTAAAGTGTCTTTGATTTTTTGGCTTATGCCTGCTTTCTCCAGCACATATTTATATGCTTCAGCAGTAATGGCAAATCCTAGGGGAATGTTTATCCCTTTCTTACCCATATTTCTTATCATTTCACCAAGAGAGGCGTTTTTACCTCCGACTAAAGCTATGTCCTTTGCTCCAATCTCTTCAAACCATTTCACGAACTTCATGATTCTTCCTCCGCTTTATAAAGTATGGCCATGTTCGCACAGGCCGTCTCAGCTAAATCTGCCTCCTTGCTTACAGGCAGTTAAACCAAAAAACAGAACTCCATTTTATCATATTTAAGCAAGGCCAAAAGAAGAGGGATTTTTGCCTCTCCTGTTTGGCTCTACTGCGGTCAGCCTATCCTCCTGCCATCTGCTGTAGCGCCATTTTAATCTTCTCTTCTAAGCTTAGCTCCTCAGAATCTGGGAGCTTAGAGATAGCTTTGGTGGCTTCCGTTAAAGAGTAGCCCAAGCCAGTTAAAGCAGCTATGACATCGGCACTCTCCGGGGCCAAGGGCAGGGCTACCTCTTTCCACTCTTTTTCCAGCTTGCCTCTGAGTTCAACGACGAGGCGGCTGGCCATTTTTTTACCGATGCCAGGCGCTTGGCTGATGAGGTCGCTATCGCCGCTGGTTATAGCCATGACAAGTTGTTCAGGATTCAAAGCCGAGAGTAGGGCTAAAGCCACCTTAGAGCCAACTCCTGAGACGGAAATAAGGTTTTTGAATAGAGCTAATTCCTCGCTTGAGGCAAAACCGTAAAGAGAAACGTTATCCTCTCTCACGTGGAGATGGGTATAGAGGGAGACCTTGCCTTTAACAGCTCCTAATTGGCTTAAAGTTGAGCCTGAGACATATACCCGAAAACCTATTCCGCCGACATTAATGATAATGGAGTCGTTACCACGCGATTCCAGTATTCCTTCTAATGTAGCTATCATTTCGGCGTATGTTCAGTAAGCCATTGGTTAAGGCGCCTCTGCTGAATGTGGCACATGGCTACAGCCAAGGCATCAGCAGCATCGCTAGGCTGAGGTAGCTCAGAGAGCCTGAGCTGGGCTCTTACCATTTCTTGAACCTGTTGTTTATCGCTTTGCCCGTAGCTGGTTATTTGCTGCTTTATCTTGGCTGGTGAGTAATAGTAAACGGGCAATCCCTGGTTGACGGCTGCCAGGATAGCTATAGCTTGTGCTCTGCCAATAGCGAACGCTGACCTTACGTTGCGGCCGATAAAGGGCTCTTCAATGGCTACTTCGCTCGGTTTATGCTTAGCGATAATTTTGCTTAATTCAGTGTAGAGAGAGCGCAGTCTTTCCTCCATAGGAAGCCGGGATGGGAGCTTGATTACTCCGCAATCTACCATATGCATTTCCTCTTCGCCATCTACTACACCGTATCCTAAATTTATAGTGCCAGGGTCAACGCCTAGAATGCACATGTTAGGTTCAACTGCGCAGCCTTTCTAAAGTAGCCTCAGAAAAATCGATATTGGAGAAAACACGCTGTACATCGTCTAATCCTTCTAGCTCGTCGAGGAAATTCAGGGCCTGAACTGTTTTATTTTCCTCCAGCAACACTGTAGTTTTAGGCGTTAGCGAGAGCTCCGCCGAAATCACATGTTCTTTCTCTTCAATAACCTTTCTTACTTTTTCTAAATCCTGAGGTTGCGTGTAAATTTCCACATAATCCTTTTCGGTCTTAACATCTTCAGCCCCGGCATCAATAGCTCGTAGCGCTATTTCTTCGGCATCCGAAGCATTGCTTTCTACAGTAATCACACCTCTACTCTCAAAGAGCCAGGAGACACAACCACTCTCACCAAGATTAGCACCGTGGCGGGTGAAGAGACGGCGCACATCCTGAATGGCGCGATTACGGTTATCGGTCAAGGCTTCCACCAAAACTGCTATCCCGCTTGGCCCATAGCCTTCGAGTTTCATCTCAATTAAGGCAGCTTCCCCGGCTTCACCGCTACCCCGCTTTATGGCTCTCTCGATATTCTCCAAAGGCATGTTATTATCACGGGCTTTCTGTACTGCTAAACGTAACTGGAAATTACTTTCTGAATTAGCTCCACCTTGTCGCACTGCAACTATGATTTCTCGAGCAAGCTTGGTAAATAACTGCCCGCGCTTGGCATCAGTTACTCCCTTCTGCCGCTTAATCTGTGACCACTTAGAATGTCCTGACATTGCTATCCTTTATATCATTTTATCACTGCAACTCCTAAAAGGGAAAGCAGATATACTTGAGCGATACTGTAACATTTTGGTCGGTCGGGGTTGAAAATATAGCCTACTGTAGTTGCCCAAATCATTGGACTCCCTCCTCTGTCATTGCGAGGAGCGTAGCGACGAAGCAATCTCTTCCCCTCTGTCTTTGCGAGGAGTGAGATTCCTCGCTTGCGCTTCGGAACAGGCTCCGCAATCTCGTGGAGCCAATGAGATTGCCACGCACCTTTCAGGTGCTCGCAATGACAAAAAGCGCTTGCGCTCCGATTTCATCGGAGCAACTACAAAAATATGGAGCCCTTCCCTTTTAGCCCTTCTGTGTAAGGTCTCCTTATTATGCCCTTCTCGGTGATTATGGCAGTTATATAACTATGGGGAGTGACGTCGAAGGCGGGATTGGCTGCTCTTATGCCTTCGGGAGCAATGGGTACTCCCTGGATATGAGTTACCTCCTCAGGGCTCCGCTCCTCGATAGGGATTTTGTCTCCCGAGCTTAAGAAAAAGTCAATAGTGCTCGTAGGAGCAGCGACATAAAAGGGGATTTTACTTTCTTTAGCCAGTACTGCCAGAGTATAGGTGCCAATTTTATTAGCGACATCGCCATTGGCGGCAATCCTGTCGGCGCCAACAATGACACAGTCTAT
>JAUWGZ010000006.1 GCA_030606165.1 Dehalococcoidia bacterium | reverse complement strand
AGTAAATAGGACAAAATCGGGATGGAAGGAGACACAGTTTTAAAAGCTACATGCATAAGGTAACTTTTATCCCTGGCGATGGCATAGGCCCTGAAGTGGCTGAAGCGACACGGCGGGTGCTGGAAGCTACGGGGGTCAAGTTCCAGTGGGACACTGTTATCATAGGTAGCCAGGCTCAAGATAAGTTCGGTACACCTCTTCCTGACCAGGCTCTCCAGTCCATAAGGAAAAACAAAGTTGCCCTTAATGGACCGGTGACCACACCCATAGGCACTGGCTTCAGGAGCGTCAATGTCGCTTTGAGGCAGACCTTAGACCTTTATGCTTGTCTTCGTCCTTATAAGGTGTACCCCGGTATAAAAACGCCGTTCCAAGACGTGGATATAGTGGTTGTCAGGGAGAATACCGAAGACCTCTATGCCGGTATCGAATTTGCCAAAGGTGATTCGGGAACCAAGCAGTTGCTGGATTTTGTGCTCGATGCCACGGGAAAAGAGATAAGGAAAGATTCCGCTGTGAGCTTAAAGGTTATATCTCAAACAGCCAGCCGGCGAATTGTCGAATTTGCCTTTGAATATGCCCGGCAGAACGGCAGAAAAAAGGTTACCGCGGTTCACAAGGCTAACATACTCAAATTCTCCGACGGACTTTTTCTGGATACTGCCCGTGAAGTAGCCAAAGAGTATAACGACATAGAATTTAGCGATATGCTTGTGGACGCGACCTGCATGGAGTTGGTCAGAAAGCCTCAGATGTTTGACGTCCTCGTGCTGCCCAATTTGTACGGCGACATAATTTCGGACCTCTGTGCTGGGCTGGTCGGCAGCATGGGCGTAGCGCCTGGAGCCAACATCGGGGATGAGGTAGCTATCTTTGAACCTACCCACGGAAGCGCCCCCAAATACGCCGGGCAAAATAAGGCCAATCCCATGGCTACGATGCTCTCCGGGGTGATGATGCTGCGTTATCTCGGAGAGAAGGATAGCGCCGATAAATTGGAAAGCGCTATAGCTGAGGTCATAGCTGAAGGCAAGGATGTCACCTATGATTTGAAGCTCGACCCCGCCACGGCGGTAGGCACCAGCCAGGTCGCCGACGCTGTGATAAAGAAGCTAAAGCGTTAATCTGAACCAGGCGGTTATGGTGAAATTTCGTGTGGCAAGGGCATGATGGGAAACACCATCATGGCGGAGGGTAAATCGGATTAGGCAAGCCGCAAATTTGCATGTGGGGCCCGTGTGCGCCACGCAGAAATAGAGGGAATGGCGAGGTAAAGATATGGAGTTATTTTCCCAAAGAAAAGGAATCAAGCCGGTCAAAAGCATTATGCAAGTGGATGGAATGGACGATGATTTGCGCAATGGTTTATGGAATGCATTGACTGTGTATTACTGGAATCGTGTAGAGTATCATCTAGTGGCAGGTTATAGTCTCTCCGCGGAAGTGAACAGGGACGTGGCTGTCTTGGTTAGGCTATTATGGCATAGCTATTTTAAAAAGCCTATTGACACTTTGGACGTTGATTGGATTGTGACTCGTCGTGTGATAAGGGAATATTTCTTCAACTGCCCCTGGTATGAAGTTTATGACTTTATAGAATTTGTTGCTAATAATTATCCTGATGCTTCAGTAAATTCGGAATTTATGGATTTTTGTAATTCTGTCTTGGAACGCGAATTATCTGCATATCGTTTCGTGGGAGGTAAGATTGCACAGATGACCTCGGAAGAGGAAGTTGCGGAAATTGAAAAGGCTTTAGAAATCTCTGGGCCTTATAAAGCTGTTAAGACTCATTTAAAAAGAGCTTTGGATTTATTAGCAGACAGGAAGTCTCCCGATTACAGGAATTCAATTAAAGAGTCCATAAGTGCGGTAGAGTCTATTTGTAACCTCATAACGAAAGACAAAAAGGCAACATTAGGACAAGCACTGAAGAAAATAGAGGAGAGGGGGATTAGCTTACACCCTGCTTTAGAAAGTGCATTCAGCAATTTATATGGATATACAAGTGACGCTGAGGGCATACGCCATGCTTTACTTGATGAACCTAATCTTAGTTTTGAGGATGCAAAATTTATGTTAGTTTCGTGCTCTGCGTTCGTTAATTATCTTATCACCAAAGCATCAAAGGCAGGAATTAAAATATGACCTGTACAGCAAATAGCACAGCACAGTATATACGCTACGGGCATACACCATCGTACTTCGGGACATTAGCCTATCGTCGAACGTCGTATATACTGGAAATGTTATGCACCACTGTGGTGTTAATGACTAAGGGTGATAGTAAATATGAATCTTACTTTAAGTGAGACACAAACTATCTCAGAATTGGCAGATTTCCTCTACTCTTTCCTCCCAGGGCAGGCACATCCATTTGCTGATCAATCTATTTCATTCGCTGGCATTGCTATTGATTTAGGTTTAGAAAGATTTTGGACTGGCGGAAGCAAACAGCCTGCGATTGCAGCACTTCTTGAAGGGACTCTTTCACGAGCAAGGAGTAAGTTTTGCCCTTTAATGATCCAAATTGTAACCCGTGGACTGAAATATCGAGGCAAATCAAATCCTATTACAAAAGAGGAGATTGAACAGCTAAACGAACTCATTAAAAAATTAGGCTTTAAAATACCTGAGTTATGGGACTCGGAGTTCCTGCGGGGTTTACCGTCAATAAAACCAGAAAAAGACAAGGTTGCTATAGCCAAAATGGAGACTCTGAAAAATACTTTACCACTACTTTTAAACGATCTTCTGAGTTTAGAGAAGTTAGCGCCACAAGAAAGGGGCTACGCTTTTGAGAAATTCCTTACTACTCTCTTTAATGCTTTCGGTATGCAAGCCCGCTCACCTTTCCGTTTGGTTGGTGAGCAAATTGATGGTAGTATCGAATTTGAAGGAAATACATACTTGATTGAGGTGAAATGGCAAAACACTCTCGTTGGAAATACAGAATTACTTGCGTTGCACAGTAAAGTTGGGGGTAAGGCAACTTGGTCCAGAGGTATTTTCATCAGCTATTCAGGTTTCAGTCAGGAAGGATTAGAGGCATTTTCCAAAGGTCGTCCTACAAATCTAATTGCTGTTACAGGTCAAGATCTGTACTTTATTCTTGAGGGTGGAATGCCACTCGACCAAATGATACGCTTAAAGGCAAGGCTTGCTGCCGAAGAAGGAAGGGCTTATGTTCCTGTTCAAGAGTTGTTGTTTATCAGTTATAAGTAAAGAGCACCGTAGCGGCGTATAACAGCGTGTTTGCGGTTCGCTTCACTCACCAAATGCCTTACGGCACTTCGCAACCACGCAAGCCGTTATCAGATATTTTCGGGCTGATTAATTGGGAAATTCATTGTAACCTTTGTAACCTTTGAGTTAAACGGAAGCAGAATCCGCCCGCCCTTGCTTTCTAACCAGCCGTCGAAAATTCATTCAAGAGTACGTTTAGTAATGTCATTCTGAGGAGCCCAAATGGATTTGGACGACGAAGAATCTCTCAGATTCTTCGCTTCGCTCAGAATGACAAATGAATTGTTATTCGAGAATTCATTCAAGACCTTTGACTTATCAGGTATTACAAGCTACCATATCAGCGTGAACACAAGCAGGGCGCCCAAGCTAGCCCTTTTTCCTTTAGCCGCTGAGGTGAATAATCAAGAACATCTCGTTATCGGCGGCTGCGATGTTGTCGACCTGGCTAGGGAATTCGGTACGCCGCTCTATCTTTTCGATGAGTCCACCCTCCGCCATAGGTGCCGTGAATTCAAGGACGAGTTCTGTAAGCATTATCCTGATACCCTGGTCATTTATGCCTCTAAAGCTTTCCTGAATCGAGCTTTAGCTCTTATATTTAAGGAAGAGGGCCCGGGACTCGACGTCGTCTCCGGGGGAGAACTTAGCATCGCCCATTCTGTGGATTTTCCTCTGGATAAGGTTTATTTCCACGGCAACAACAAGACGCTGGAAGAATTAAATCTTGCCCTGGACTTGGGAGTTGGCAGAATTGTGGTGGACAACTTCTATGAACTCGAGCTGCTTAATAAGCTAGTCGGGGAGAGGGAGATTAACCAAAAAATTTTGCTTCGCCTCACTCCGGGGGTCGACCCCCACACTCACCAATATACTACTACCGGGACGATAGAGAGCAAATTTGGCTTTCCACGGGCTACAGGGCAGGCTGAAGAGGCGGTAACCCAAGCTTTATCAGCCTCTAACCTTAACCTTTTGGGGTTTCATTTCCATCTCGGCTCCTCGGTATCCGAGGTCCAGCCTTATGAGCTGGCTATGGAGCTTTTGCTGCGATTTGCTCAGGAAATGAGCCGAAAATTCGGATTTAACCTTAGCGAATTAGACATCGGTGGCGGTTTTGCCGTTCCATACACTCTGGACTCTAAAGTGCCCACAGTAGCTGATTATGCCGGGGCTTTGACTGGCAAGCTGAATAGTCTTATTTCGGGACTGGGATTGAGTCGCCCTCGGCTCATTATCGAGCCCGGAAGGGCAATTGTCGGCCAGTCCGGAGTGGCATTATACAAGGTCGGGGCGATAAAGGAGATACCTGGCATAAAGAAATATGTCTGTGTCGATGGCGGCATAAGCGACAATATCCGCCCGGCTCTTTATGGAGCTAAATATGAGGCTTTGGTGGCTAACAAAGCTTTGGGGGTGGGAAGAGAGGTGGTTACCATTGCTGGCAAGCTCTGTCAATCGGGTGATATTTTAGTAAGGGATATCAATTTGGCTTCAGTGCATCCCGGTGACATCATAGCTATTCCAGTTTGCGGCGCTTATTCCATACCCATGTCGAGCAATTATAATGCCATGCCCAGGCCAGCTATAGTCATAGTAAAGGAAGGTCGAGGGCGTCTTATTCGGCGCCGGGAAACTTATCAGGATTTGATGAGTCTGGACCTGATTTAACATGTGGCAAGTTATAGGACAGGATAAAATTTTATCTTTGCTGGATTACAGCCTTAAAACCAATGCTATAGCCCACGCCTATCTTCTGGTAGGGCCGCGGCATGTGGGCAAAGGGACTTTAGCCTTTAATCTGGCTCAAGCCCTAAATTGCGATGGCCCCGAACTGCCTTGCGGTCAATGCCGTTCCTGCCAGCGAATTCTGGAGGGCAAGCACGCTGATGTCACCCCCATTGGCCTGGATTCTAAAACAGAGATTGGCATCGATGATATTCGAGGGCTGCAACGCTTAGCCAACCTGCCACCGTATGAAGGTAAGTGTAAGGTGTTTATCATTGATGACGCTGAATATCTATCTACTGAGGCGGCTAATTCCTTGCTCAAGATATTAGAAGAGCCACCACAAAGGGTGGTTTGGCTTTTATTAGCTGCTGAGGAGGAGCACCTCTTGCCGACAATTATTTCACGGTGTCAGCGGCTGGAATTGAAGCCTGTACCAGCAGAGCAAGTGCAAGAGGTACTCGTCAACTCATATAACGTTGATGCTAATAAAGCGAAGCTTTTGACTCAATTGTGCCATGGTCGCCTCGGCTGGGCATTGTCTGCTTTGGCAAATGACGATATATTAGAGCAGCGGTCCCAAAGGATAGCCAAGGTGGTCTCCTTATTAACTCCGACAAGTCGGAGCTTAGAGCAAAGGTTTGCCTATGCCCAAGAACTAGCAAGCCAATTTAGCCAGAACCGGAGAGCCGGGGCAGAAATAATAGAGATTTGGCTCGACTGGTGGCGTGATTTGATGCTCATTAAGGGTGGTTGCCAGGAGGCCATCATCAATGTAGATTATGAGATGGCTCTAGAAGAACAAGCCACGGGATTAAGTCTGAGCGAGATTGAAGGGTTTCTTGCTAACCTTTGCTTGCTACAGGAGAAAATCTCTAAGAATGTTAATCCCCGTTTAGCATTGGAGTGGTTGATGCTTAATTTACCCAGGAAAAAACTGAGTACAAAATACTGAATGAGATTGTCATTACGGAGTTAGAATATAATATATCTCGATGGCTAACATAATTGGAGTTAGATTCCGCTCTAGAGGAAAATTAGTCTACTGTGACGCTGGTGAGATATCCCTGCAAGTAAACGACTATGCCGTGGTGGATACTGACCATGGTCTAGATGTAGCTAAAGTCGTTACTCTTGAAGCCCAGTCTCAACCAGGCGAGCAATTAATGGCGGTAGTACGCCAGGCTGAGGAAGAGGATTTAGAGGAAGCTCGGCGGAACTTGGAAAAAGAAGCCTTAAGCAAGTGTAATGAAATGGCGGCCCAAATTGGTTTAAAGATGAAGCCACTAGCGGCTCGCTATGATTATAAGGGCGAGCACCTCACCATATTCTTCAGCGCTCAAAAGAGAGTGGACTTCCGGGACCTGGTTCGGAAATTAAGCCATGCTCTGGAAACACGGATGGAGTTAAGGCAAGTGAGGGCAAGGGATGAGGCTAAGCTGTTGGGTAGCATAGGCAAGTGCGGCTATCCTTTATGTTGCCAGAATTTCCTCACCAGCTTTGCCTCAGTATCTATTAAAATGGCCAAGGAACAGAACTTGGCCCTGAATCCTATGAAAATATCGGGCATCTGTGGAAGGCTCCTTTGCTGCTTGTCGTATGAAAGCAAAGAATATGCAGCTATGAGAAAGAAGATGCCTCAGCCGAAACAGGAAATATCAACACCCTGGGGTAAAGCCAGGGTAGTCAGCACTAACATCCTAAAGGAAACGGTAACAGTTCAATTCTTGGATAATGAGGTGACTAGAGAGATAGCTCTGGACGAATTAATTCATCCAGAAGAGAAGTCGGAGTCTTCTCAGGAGGCTGGTCGAACTTAGCGCAAATTCACGGGGGTAACAGGTAAGTTTTTCAATTTCCCCTCTTAAGATAAGAGGGGTTAGGCCTGCCCGCCGAACAAATTCTTTGGCAGGCGGGGGAGTTATGAAGCAACAATGCGGTGCTCCTCGAGATAACCCCCTCTTATTCCCCCTTATTTTAAGGGGGATGGAGGAGTAGAGGGTTCTTATCTCGAAGGGAGATGTTGAAGGAAAGAGCCCTAAATTTAAGACGGAACTTGTAGAAAAACTAAACTATCACTTCGTTGGGGTTAGGTTAATTCAAAGAGGGTAGATATTTTTGCCATTCACCATGGTTATTGAGAAGGTGATAGGGAACATAGAAGCCATCGTTGCGAGGAGAACTTGGCTGATGCAGCAATTTCATCCTTGCTTCCTCCGGCGTACGTCCGCCTTTGCGCCTGTTGCAAGGGATGCAGGCACTAACCACGTTGTCCCAGACGTGCTGCCCACCCCGCCGCCGCGGAACAACATGGTCTAAGGTAAGCTCCTTGGTTTGCCGGCCACAATACTGGCAGGTGTATTGGTCACGATTAAATACCTCGAGCCTGCTCAATTTTTTCTGATGGCGAGGACGCTTAACCATATAGACGAGTCGGATTACCGAAGGTATCTGAAATATCTGGGTAACAGAGTGAATCTCACCCCTGCTATTTTCCACTACTTCAGCTTTGCCACGAAACACTAGCACTACAGCCCGGCGCGTGCGACATAGGTTAAGAGGCTCATAACTCTGGTTAAGCACTAAAACAGGGGAATCTATCGTAGTTATGACCCGCTTATCGGGTTCGCCCTGCAAATTCGGTTCGCTCGTTTTCATGGGTAATTATTCGGCTATTTTAGCAAGCCCTTCTGGCCAGTGCAACAGTTCGAATTAACCACGTCGGCACTTTCTAGCGTGAAGAATTTGGGACCCGAGGTACAATCAAAAAGTGTGCAAATAATTAGCGTCAGCGGGTACCCTTTCTGCCCTCACTCCCAGACTTCGTCTTCGGCAAGGTCTTCCTCCAGCCCTAATTCGTCAGCCTCGTCCTCCATATAATTCAATGGGCCTTCATGGCTAAAGGATTCTTTTCGACCCAGGAAGGGGCGAGAAAAGAGCCTCCTTATCTCGGCGCCGCATTCGGGGCATCTTTTGAGCGGTTCATCGTTTATCCCCTGTCTGATCTCGAACCTGCCTTTACACAGCCTGCAATGAACACCGTCTACTGCTTTATACTCATAAATTGGCATTTTACCCTCACCTCCATCCTCTCCTTTCGAGGGAGAGGAGACTAATTATTTCCCGCAGCAATGCTTGTATTTCTTGCCTGAGCCGCACGGACAGGGGTCATTCCGGCCAACTTTTTTACCCACCGGAACCGCTTCCTTCTTCTTTTGTGGAGTTCCTTTGGCGATACCGACGTGGTAAATGCTATGGGCAACATCATGCTGAATGCCAGCTAAGAGGGCTTCAAAAGAGGCATGACCTTCCCTCTTATACACCATCAGCGGCTGTTCCTGGCCGACAGCCCGCAGACCTATCCCTTGACGCAAATGATCCATGTCAGTAAGGTGGTCCATCCATAATCGGTCAATAACTCGCAGCATTACCAGTCGCTCTGCTATTCGCATGTTATCAGGGCCTAGTTCCTGCTCTCGCTGGTTGTAAAGCTCGATGGCATAATCAGTCAACTTTTCTGCGATTTGCTTGTCATTGAGTTCAGAAAGCCCATCGCTTCTGAACTGCGGAGGCAAGGGGAAGATGGTGGATACATCCTCAAGTAAGCCGGATAAATTAGATTGCTCCTCTTCCTGCTCGTAGCTAACATTGCTGTGACGCCTGGCTACCAGGCTTTGGATTTCATCCTGGACCATAGATATTATATTTGCCTTAAGGTCGGCGCCACTGAGGATTTTTCTCCTTTCGGCGTAAATCACCTCGCGGTGCTTGTTGATGACATCGTCATATTCCACAAGGTGTTTACGGATATTGAAATGATAACCTTCGGTCTGGACCTGGGAATTGGTCATAGCCTTAGTGGCGAAAGGATGCTCGATGGGGCTATTTTCATCCATACCCGCCCACTGCATAATTCCCTTAACACGGTCACCGCCAAAGCGGCGAAGAATTTCATCTTCTAATGAAGCATAAAAACGAGAACTGCCCGGATCTCCCTGTCTTCCTGCCCTTCCCAGAAGCTGATTATCAATGCGCCTGGCTTCGTGGTGCTCGGTACCTACAATATGAAGTCCGTCAAGCTCAACCACCTTGTTATGTTCCTCCTGCCATTCTGCTTCATCACGCCCCTCAGGATTGCCACCAAGTATAATATCCACGCCTCGTCCGGCCATGTTTGTGGCCACAGTTACCGCCTCGAGACGCCCGGCTTGAGCGATTATAGCTGCCTCCTTTTCGTGATTCTTGGCATTTAACACTTGATGGGGTATGCCATTTCTCTTCAGGAGGTCAGATAAATACTCTGATTTCTCGATAGAGGTCGTGCCGATAAGGACAGGTCTTTTCTGGTCATGTGATTGCTTGATTTCACTGGCTACGGCGGCAAACTTGGTTTTCTCATCTTTGTAAATCTGGTCAGAGTATTTGCTACGATTCAAGGGCTTGTTTGTGGGTACGATTACCACTTCCAGCTTATAAATCTTGTGGAACTCCTCGGCTTCCGTAGCAGCGGTACCGGTCATGCCCGCCAGCTTCTGATACATACGGAAGTAGTTCTGGAAGGTGATGGTAGCTAATGTAACTGATTCTCGCTGAATCTTTACCCTCTCTTTGGCCTCGATGGCTTGATGCAATCCCTCAGAATACCTCCTGCCAAACATCAATCTGCCAGTGAATTCATCCACGATAATGACCTGTCCATCCTTAACCACATAGTCCTTGTCCTTCTTGAACAAGACACGAGCCTTAAGGGCACTCTCCAGATGTTGAGTGAGAGAGCGATTAGACTCGTCATAAAGGTCAGGTGCTTTGAGCAAGCCCTCCCGCTTCAGCATCTTCTCCATCTTGGTCATGCCAATCTCGGTAAGGTTGGTAGTACGTGTACGCTCGTCAATGGTATAGTCTTCATCTTTGTTAAGGCGGGAGGCTAGCTGGGCGAAGGTGTAATATCTCTTAGTTGCTTCCTCGGCAGCACCGCTAATAATGAGCGGTGTACGGGCTTCGTCAATAAGGATGTTATCAACTTCATCGACGATGGCATAGTTCAAGGGATGCTGCACGCATTGAGATAAATCCAAGACCATATTATCTCTGAGGTAATCAAACCCAAATTCGTTATTGGTGCCATAAGTTATATCCACCTCGTAAGCCTGACGGCGGGTGACAGGGCGGAGAAAATTCCACTTCTGGTCTTCCGACTCATAGCTGGGGTCATAGATATAGGAAGGGGCATTTTGACCAATTGTTTGCTGAGCATTAATGCTGGCCACGCTTATACCCAGGGCATGGTAAATAGGACCCATCCAGTGGCAGTCTCGCTTAGCAAGATAATCATTAACGGTAACCAGATGGCTGCCTTGTCCGGTGAGGGCATTGAGGTAGAGAGACAAGGTAGCTACCAGGGTTTTTCCCTCACCAGTTTTCATCTCGGCTATCTTCCCCCGGTGAAGGACGATTCCCCCCATTAACTGGACATCAAAATGCCGCTGTCTTATGGTTCGCTTGGCCGCTTCCCTAACAGCAGCGTAAGCCTCCGGTAAAATCTCGTCCAGGCTTTCACCATCGGCTACCCGAGCCTTAAATTCATCGGTTTTCGCTCGAAGTTCAGCGTCGGTGAGCTTTTCAAAGTCAGGCTCCAATGAGTTTATGTGGTCAACCAGAGGCTGAAGACGCTTCAGTTCTTTCTCATTGGAATCAATCAGATTGCTAAGCCACTTAAACATTTTCGGCTATCAGCCCTCAGTTTTCAGCTAACTGCTGACTACTCCATTATTACTCAAACATTGCGCCCACTGATAAGCCGGTGTGAATGCGATGAATGGCTTCGCCAATAAGCGAAGCTATAGGCAAGACGGTGATCTTGTCGAGTTTCTTAGCGTCATTAACAGGTATGGTATCGGTAACGATTACCTCTTTCACCGGGCTCGTGGCTATCCTCTGGATAGCGGGACCGGAGAAAACGGGGTGAGTGCAGCAGGCATAAACCTCAGTAACGCCATGTTCTACAAGAGCATTCACCACCCCGACCAGAGACCCAGCGGTATCAATCTCATCATCAACCGTCAGAGCACGCATTCCCCCAACCTCACCAATTATGTTGATGGTTTCAGTGGCATCGTCATTACCCAGGCGCCTCTTTTCAATGATAGCCAGGGGGGCTCCAAGTTTAGCAGCCATATTACGGGCTACCTTGGAAATACCAATATCAGTAGCAACCACTACTAGGTTATCAAGAGCTTTTTCCTTGAAATACTGAGCCAGGATGGACCGAGCGGTAAGCTCATCCACAGGTATGGTGAAGAATCCTTGAATTTGAGGGGCGTGGAGGTCTACGGTGAGCAATCTGTTAGCCCCAGCGGTAGTAATAAGGTCGGCAATCAAGCGAGCAGTGATGGGAACCCTGGGTTGGTCTTTTTTGTCAGTGCGGCCATAGCCATAATAGGGAACGACAGCGGTAGTTCGTCCCGCTGAAGCTCGCCTGAAGGCATCGAGCATGATAAGTAACTCGACCAGGCTTTTGTTAACTGGAGAGCAAATAGGCTGAATGACAAAAACGTCTCGTTCCCGGACATTCTCGAGGATGCGCACAAAAATGTTCTCATTGCTGAACTCAAAGACCTCAACCTCCCCCAGGGGTATGCCTAAGTAATCACATACAGACCCTGCTAAGGCAGGGTGAGCAGTGCCGCTGAACACTTTTAATTCGTCCATCATCACCTTTTAGCTATTTGAATACTAACTTGATTATAACATGAAACCATCGTCGTTTCTTGGCATGTTTTTCCTTCGTCCTATGATTACTCGCCTTGCTTCAGATTTTCGTCACAAGGTTGTGCAGCGCGGACTTTAAAATATCGGAGGCGCGAAAAGATATTACAGAGATTCCTTACGCTCTTCCCCACTCGATTCTGCTTCTCTCAACCGGAAATAGACAAGAGTCATAGCTGTGATAGTGAATGGATTCACAATCAAGCCAGAGAGAAAGCTTCCTATTAGCGGTGTCTGGCTGATAATTGCTGACATCGCCCCAAAGATTAGGATGATTGCGAAAAGCCTCCACCAATTCCCTTTTACCAGTTTCCAGCTTGTTTTTAGCCCAAAATTATTTTCAAGGACGCATGCCGGTGCATAAAGGCGTAGCCTTATCGCAACGTAAAGTCCAATTATGAATATGAAGCCCATTGCTACTCGAAGAACGATGATGGAAGGTCCCACGCCCTGAGCTAGTGGTGACATTCCTATAAACATGTGAGGAATAAGCGCTATCATCAAGCCAGTATACAGTAAGATGTAAATCGCTAAGCCTGCGATGGCTGGGACCAAGAGCCTGGGGACTTTTTTAAGTCCTCTAGATAAGGCTTCTTTCAACCCCAGTTTACTTCCTTTCTCAAGCTCCGTTACTTTAAGGATAGCCGCAGCCGATGCCCATACCTCGAATAAGAGGCCGACGATAGAAAAAAGGATGGAAAGAAGGATAGAAAGCATTTGAGGGGTATTTTGAGGAGTCCCAAAAAGGATGAAAGTGCTTAGATAACTGGTAATTATGCTTGTAGTCGGAAGTATCGCAGGCAGAATAAAAAGTGCTATGAGGGTGGGGTCCTTTTTGAGAAAGTTGAAAGACCTTTTTATCGTATCGATTATTTTCAATTTGGACATTGTCCAGACCTTCAATCTTAATTACCTTAGCACAGTCAAAATTTTTTGACGATAGCCAAAAACACAAAGCCAAACACGTTCCCTTTAAAATACTTCCGCGCCGATGTATTTGTTCAGTTTTATGCCTCCTTGCCAAAAACAAGTAAAGAAATTAATCAAAAGAAGAGATGTAGAGCATTTACTAACATCATTCTGAGGAGTCCAAATGAACTTGGCCGATGAAGAATCTCTCAGATTCTTCGCTTCGCTCAGAATGACAGGAGGCGAAGGGCTCAGAATGACAGGAGGCGAAGGGCTTAGAATGACAAGCCAATGTTATTAAACGATCTTGGGAATCTCACGCCAGCCCAGGAATGGGGAACTGCTGGCACATCCTTTGTACTTCCTGGCGGACCTGTTCTTGTGTACGCTTATCCCCCGAGGTAGAAAGCACTTTGACAATGAGAGAAGCAATGCGCTTCATCTCCTCTATTCCAAAACCTCTCGTGGTCACCGCCGGTGTGCCCAGCCTGATACCGCTGGTAATCAGTGGTGGCTTGGTGTCAAAAGGGATGGTATTTCTATTTACCGAGATTCCCGCTGCCCCTAAGGCTTCCTCAGCATCCTTGCCGCTTGTCCCCTGAGGGGAAAGGTCAACGGGGACAATGTGGTTATCTGTGCCCCCGGAAACAATACGCATCCCATATCTCTGGAGTTCGGAGGCCAAAACGCGGGCATTCTCCAGCACTGACTTCTGGTAATCAACAAACTCGGGTTGCATAGCTTCAAAGAAGCACACGGCTTTGGCGGCGATGATATGCATGAAAGGACCACCCTGCATCCCGGGGAAAATTGCAGCATCAATAGCTGAAGCCGTCTCTTTGTCACATAAAATAAAGCCACCCCTAGGTCCCCGCAAGGTCTTTTGCGTGGTGGCAGTAGTAACTTGAGCACAGGGTACAGGGGAGGGATGAAGTCCAGCGGCTATTATCCCCGCTATGTGAGCCATGTCAACCAATAACTTGGCACCCACCTTGTCAGCTATATAGCGAAGCCTCTCAAAATCAATAATACGAGAGTAACTGCTCGCCCCAGCTATTATTAACCTGGGTTTATGCTCCAGAGCTAACCTTTCAATTTCATCGTAGTTAAGCATCTCGGTTTTGGGGTCGACTCCGTAAGGGACAAAGTTATACCATTTCCCGGAGAAATTGACCTCAGAGCCATGGGTGAGATGCCCGCCATGGCTGAGACCCATCCCCATAACGATATCTCCATGTCTCAATAGAATTGAATAGGCTGCCATGTTGGCTTGACTGCCGCTGTGAGCTTGGACATTAGCATGCTCGGCTTTAAAGAGCTTTTTAGCCCTTTCGATAGCCAAATTTTCAATTTCGTCTATGTGGACACACCCGCCATAATAGCGGTGCCCGGGGTAGCCTTCAGCATATTTATCAGTTAGCACCGAACTTTGGGCCTCAAGCACTGCTCGGCTGGCATGGTTTTCAGAGGCAATAAGATTTATGGTGCTTGCTTGCCTCTCTGCTTCCAGGCTTAGGATTTGAGCCGCTTTGCTATCACGTTGTGCCAAGGAAAATGCCTTTGCGGTTTTCACATTTGTGTTATAATAGTACTCAATATTTCATTCTCGGTCAATAAGAAAAACCCATCAAAGTGGGTTCCCGCCGCATCATTGACAGAA
Organism: Dehalococcoidia bacterium; assembly: GCA_030606165.1. Taxonomy (GTDB): domain Bacteria; phylum Chloroflexota; class Dehalococcoidia; order GIF9; family AB-539-J10; genus RBG-13-51-36. Next base: position 13,904 of record JAUWGZ010000006.1, on the reverse strand, counting down.
CGTGTTTACAGTGATAGATTAATCTATTTAGCAATTAAAAGGGGAGAGTGCTAAATGGCTTTAAGGGAAAGAAGAGAAACTGTTCTCAGGGTGATAATTGAAGATTATATCAGTGGAGCAGTACCAGTAGCTTCAAGTGCTGTCGTGGGAAAGTACGGCTTGAAGATAAGCCCGGCTACCATCCGCAATGATTCAGCATACTTAGAACGAGAAGGATATGTTATCCACCCTCACCGTTCGGCCGGAAGCGTGCCTACTGATAAGGCTTACCGCTACTATGTGGCATTGATAGGGGAAGAGATTGAACTTCCCAGTGTTGAGCATTATCTAATTCACCAAATATCTCAAGAAGCAAAAGAAGAGCTAGAGCAATGGCTAAAGACGGTGGCAGCGCTTCTGGCGCGCCTTGTTCACAACCTGGTAGTAATAACCACTCCCAAAGCGGTTCGCTGTCGCTTTAAGCATCTCGATTTGGTAGCCTTGCAGGATTTCATGGCTTTGCTGATCGTGGTTTTGTATGAAGCAAAGGTCAGACAGCAGGTCTTATCTTTTAGTAGAAAGGTTAGCCAGGATGAGCTAACAAAACTAGCTAACAAGCTTACTTCTATTTACGCCGGGATGACCAGCAGTGAGATCTCGGCTAAAAAAGAGGGACTGTCTTTTGAAGAGAGGCAGATATCTGAATGGTTAGCAGAAATAGTAGCTGCCGAAGATAAGCTGGAATATGGTGAGCCTTATCTTGAAGGACTATGTTTGCTGCTGAGTCAACCAGAGTTTACAGACAGCCCGAGAATGCTTAAGATTTTAGAAATGCTGGAAGGAGAGAATTGGCTTAGGAATATATTTTGCCAGGAATTTAACAGGGGAGGGGTAAGGGTAGTAATTGGTGAAGAAAACCCAGAGCCAGCGTTACAGGACTTGAGCTTAATAACTAGCCAGTATGGAGTACCTGGTAAGGCCAGTGGTATCGTGGGAGTGATTGGCCCAAGGCGAATGGACTACGCCAAGGCTATTTCTTCGCTTAACTGCCTCTCAGCATTGCTAAGCAACTCAGTGGCTGAATATATCTAAAGGGGGTCTAACGTTGGTTGAGGGTGACGAGGCAATTGAAGCAGGAATTGAGCAATCTAAGGATATCCCGACTTCGTCGGGACAGCAGGCCCTAGCTGAGGAGCAGGAAAAGGCAGAAAAATATTTGGCCAATTGGCAAAGATGCCAGGCGGATTTTGATAATTATAAGAAACGTAGTGAACAGGAAAAAGGGGAGGTTATCGAGTTTGCCAATAGAGCGCTTATTTCTAACCTGCTGCCTATCATGGATGACTTGGAGAGAGCCTTCGCTTCAGTTCCTGCTGAGTTCGACGAATCAAATTGGACTGAAGGTATCAAGCTAATTTATAATAAATTTAAGGCAACCCTGGAGGCACAGGGGCTGGCCGAGATTGAAGCTAGAGGAGAGCCCTTTGATCCTCGCTTGCACGAAGCTGTAATGCAGCAGGAAGGGGAGGAAGGAATGGTTGTCGAGGAAACACAAAAAGGCTATAAATTTAGAGGAAAGGTAATTCGTCCTAGCTTGGTTGTAGTTGGTAAGGGGGAAGGGAAAGGAGAAAAGAGCAAGCAAATCAGAAGGAGAAGTAGAAATGGGAAGAGCGATAGGAATTGATTTAGGTACTACATTAAGTGCCGCAGCGGTGATGGAGGGAGGCGACCCGAAGATCATACCCAGTGCTGAAGGTGGCAATCTCGTTCCTTCAATGGTATCCATAGGTAAAGGTGGGGAAAGATTAGTAGGAGAGTTAGCCAAGCGCCAGGCAATAGTCAATCCTGAGAATACTATATTCAGCATAAAGCGCCTTATCGGGCGTAAATTTAAGAACCCCACTGTTCAGGACGATATGAAGCGCCTACCATATAAGATTACCGAGGCTCCCAATGGCGATTGCCGAGTGGTAATGGGGGGCAAGGAGTATAGTCCCCAGGAAATATCAGCCATGATATTGCAAAAGTTGAAGGCTGATGCTGAGGCTTATCTTGGGGAGAAGGTCGAAGATGCTGTAGTCACCGTGCCAGCCTATTTTAACGATAGCCAGCGAAATGCCACTAAAGATGCCGGCACCATAGCCGGGCTTAACGTTTTGCGTATTATTAACGAGCCTACAGCATCATCACTGGCTTACGGGATGGACAAGAAACAAGATCAAACCATTGCCGTCTACGACCTTGGTGGTGGAACCTTCGATATTTCCATCCTGGATATAGGAGAGGGCACCTTTCAGGTTAAGGCAACCAATGGTGATACCCACCTCGGTGGCGATGACATCGACCAGAGGATTATGGACTGGGTATGTGATGAATTTAAGAAGGAGCAAGGCATCGATTTGAAGCAGGACAAGATGGCATTACAGAGGTTGAAAGACGCTGCTGAAAAGGCGAAGAGGGAACTATCTACAGTGGCTCAAACAGAGATAAGCCTTCCCTTTATTACTGCCGATGCCAGCGGTCCCAAGCATCTTAGTATGACATTAGCTCGAGCCAAGCTAGAACAATTATCCGCTGATCTAATAGAAAAGAGCATCGAGCCTTGTCGCCAGGCCCTAAGCGATGCCGGGCTCACGGCAAGCCAAATCAATAATGTGATTCTTGTCGGCGGTCAGACAAGGATGCCCAAAGTTCAGGGGACCTTAAAGCAATTCTTTGGCCGGGAACCTGTCAAGGGAATCAATCCCGATGAAGCGGTAGCTTTAGGTGCCTCCATTCAGGCTGGAGTGCTTACGGGTGAAGTCGGAGAAGTCCTTCTTCTCGATGTCACCCCACTCACTCTGGGGATAGAAACGCTAGGAGGGGTAGCGACACCGCTTATTGCTCGCAACACCACAATACCCACTAAGAAGAGCCAGATTTTCAGCACTGCTAGTGACAGTCAACCAAGCGTTGAAATACACGTTCTTCAAGGGGAACGTCCTATGGCTGCTGATAACCGAACGTTGGGACGCTTTATGCTTGATGGCATTCTGCCGGCGCCACGAGGTATGCCCCAGATTGAGGTGACTTTCGATATAGATGCCAATGGCATCCTTAATGTTAGCGCTCTCGATAAGGGCACGGGGAAAGAACAAAAAATTACTATTACCGCCTCTAGCGGATTGAGCAAGGAGGAAGTGGAGAAGATGAGCCGAGAGGCTGAGAAACATGCTGCTGAGGATGCTAAACGTAAAGAAGAAGTGGAGGTACGCAATTCTGCTGACAGCCTGGCTTACACCGCAGAAAAAACTCTCCGTGACCACGGAGATAAGATACCCGCCGATGTAAAACAGGAAATAGATGCTAAGATAGCCAGTGTAAAGTCAGCTCTTCAAGGACAGGATATTGATTCTATTCGTAATGCTACGCAAGAACTGTCGCAGGCTATGCAAAAGGTTGGAGAATCGCTTTACCAGCAACCAGGGCAGCCCCCACCCGGTGGAGAGGAACCTGGTGGAGGAGGAGAGGAAGGAGGGGGAGAAGAAGGCACGGTGGAAGGGGAGTTCCGCGAGGTCTAAGCAATAAATATTAGCACCTAGTTCCTGGAAATTGGAAACGCAAAGTCGCATTTCTCTCAAAGAGCATAATGGTAACGTTTGAACTGGAACAATTTGCCATAACTGCCAACAGAATCTGGCAGAAGGCGCGAGAAGAGAATCGGTTGACTCATAACCCCTCTGATGAGGAACTGAGAGGGCTTGTTGAAAAACAGCCGGGGGTTAGGAAGACGATTTATGGAAACTTTGTCGCCCAAAGTGAGCCTACTTCCAGGTCAGCAATGTTCACCAAAAACAGTGTTGACCATCCCTTTGGCGAGGATGAACTAAAACTGTTAGCTCAGTGTGAAAAGGCTTTGGGCGAGGAAAGATTGATTTCCATAGACAGAATTGTGGGCAATGAAAATAGTAACACCACGGTCAGGTTAATTGTTCCTGAGCGGTTTGCCCATGTTGCCTACGGAGGCAAGAACCTTTTCATACCCCCAAAGGGGGAAGTCAAAAAGCCAACTTACCACATCTTATTCTTTGCTGACGAGGCTTTTGAAACTAACCAGTCAAAGCCGCTCCCCGAGAGAGATATCACTATCAGATTGGCTATGCTGGATGACGGAAGATTTGTCAAGATAATCAGGAATGGTAACTACATAGGTGAATATAAGAAGGTGGTATTCGCCGCTGAGGATTGGGTAACTAAGACGAGAAGGGGGGGCATCTTCTTACATACTGGCTGTAGGGAAGATTACCTTCAATCAGCACACGGGGACTATCGGATGGCGAGGACGTTACTTGTGGCATTAAGTGCCAACGGGAAAACAACTACAACCTGTAGAATCCTGGCCAGAAAAGGGAAGGAGAAATCCTGGCTTATTCAGGATGATGGGGGGACTCTCATGCCCGATGGTTCCTTTCATGGCTTTGAAGCTGGGGGAATATTTGTAAAAACAGAAGGCGTGAATCCCGGGGAGCAAATCGAAATATTTTACGGACTGTTGAAACCGGAAACTGTCTGTGAGAATGTTTACGTAACCGAAGACGGAGATTTTGACCTTTTCAATTGCGAAAGAACATCCAATGGCAGAGCAGTGATATTAAGAAGAGATTTTATGCATGCCAGTCCCTATATCGATGTGGATAGGATTGACAATCTGATTCTTATCACCAGGGGTCCACTGATTCCGGCAATATCAAAGCTAACCCGGGAGCAAGCAGCAGCCTTGATGGTTCTGGGACAGGCAATGGGATCCTCGGCTGGTGACCCAACCCAGGCAGGGAAAATTAGAAGAGAGTTTTTCTACGACCCCTTTGTCGCCGGAGACCTGGCCGAGCATGCTAATATATTTTATGAGATAATAAAAGGTATTCCCCACCTAAATTACTATTTGATAAATACTGGAGGAATAGGGGAAGGGGAATATTACAAAGATGTAAGATTGGAATTTACCATGGCAATACTCGATTCTTTACTGAGAGGAGGTTTAGAAGATTGGGTAGATTCCCCCACGGGCTTTAAGGTGCCTAGGTCGATAAGATATGTAGATGATATTTACTTGCATCCTGAGAAACTTTACTCCAGAACTGAATTTGAAGAAAAGCAGAGCAAACTTGACAAAATTAGATGCGAATCCGTGAAAGAACTCGGAGACTCCTTACATCCTGATATAAGGGAACTTTTTAGCAAGCCCAACTCCGATGAAATCGGAGTATAGTAGAACTGCAAGTCTCACACAGTCCGTGTGGAATTTTGGTGTAGGATAGCTGTAAATCATAGGGAGGACAAGAAGTGATAGAGTTCGCTGAACTTTATGAAAGGTTAAAGAAGGAGAGAGCAGAGCTGTTAGAAAAGCTAGAACAGTTGAGAACTCTCGGTCAACCATCGGCAGAGAGGAAGGAAGGCAGTCCGTTCGGCAAAAGGGAGGAAGGAGCCGATGAAGCCTCCGAACTAGAGAAAAGACTGGCCCTGGAAGAAAGGCTGGGAGAGTCTCTTAATGAGGTTGAGCATGCCTTACAAAAATATGAAGCCGGCACTTATGGATTGTGCGATTCCTGTGGGCAACCTATAGAGAAAGCTCGCCTTGAAGCTATACCTCAAGCGAGCTTATGTCTGAGCTGTAAGGCTCAGCAGGCAAAGGAAACAAAAGGGGCAAGATAGAGGGTGCTCGACTGCGTTGTGACCCGACAAAACCGGCAACTTTGTTGTGGATAAAGATAATTCGAAACTGTCCTTGCGTGACAGCATTAAAAGAGCAACATTATGTCTCATCGTTATTGCTTTGGTAAGCGCTTCAGATCAACTGAGCAAGCTATGGATCAGAGAGCACTTAGCACTTGGGGAGTCACTCCCTATAACTGATCGCTTAAGTTTGATCTATATTGGGAATACGGGCTCTGCCTTTGGTTTACTTGCCAATCAAACCTTTCTTATCATCATTATTAGCATATCTGCTTTGCTCTTTATCTTGCTGTTTCTTCGTTACTTATCCCCGGCTACTACCTTGAGCATAGTATCTATCGGTTTGATTATGGGTGGTGCTGTAGGCAATCTCATAGACCGCCTCCGTTTTGGTTATGTTACTGACTTCATTTACTTCCGTTTGTGGGGCAACTTCCATTGGCCTGCCTTTAACATCGCTGACGCGGCTATAACGGTGGGTGTCTTTGTTCTCATTTATTCCTTTTATAGGTCGGGGGTATTTAGAAAAGCATATGAACGCAACAACAGACCCCAAAATTAAGACGTTGCAATTCAACTCACCTGTTCCTGACATCCGCCTTGATAAGTATTTAACCCAGGTCCTTCCACAATTCTCGCGCGCTTATTTACAGAAATTAATTGTGCAAGGTTATATTCTGGTCAACGGGCAAAGGGCAAAGGCGAACCAGAGATTAAACAAGGTCGATATGATAAAGGTTGAGCTTCCTTCCTTACCTGTCCATCCTTTAGCTGAACCAATCCCTTTAACTATAATTTATGAGGATGAGGGCATATTGGTCATAGATAAACCTGCTGGATTGACAGTTCACCCTGCCCCGGGGCATCCCAGCCATACTTTAGTCAATGCTGTCTTAGCTCATTGCCCCGGCCTGGCCGTGAGCAACGAACTGATGCGCCCAGGCATAGTTCACAGACTAGATAAAGATACATCGGGGCTCATAGTCATTGCCAAAAATGACTTTGCCCGGGAATATTTAGCCGCACAGTTCAAAAGCCGCACTGTGACCAAAGGATATCTTGTCCTTGTTAAAGGAAGGCTATCCCCGGAACAGGGGATAATTGAAGCACCTATCGGGCGAGACCCTCATAATAGACGGAGGATGGCAATAGTAGAAGCCGGGAAAGAGGCTAGCACCCAATATCAAGTCCGGAAATACTTGGGTAACTACACTTTAGTCGAAGTCACTCCCCTAACAGGGCGCACACATCAAATCAGAGTACACCTATCAGCTATCGGTTGTCCGGTCGTCGGTGACCCTGTTTATGGAATAAAATCGGCTCATCTTAACAGGCAATTTATTCATGCCTATCGCCTTGGCTTTCGTCTACCATCAACTAAGCAATACCAGGAATTTACCTCGCCCTTACCTATGGACCTGGAGCGAGCTTTGGAGTACTTAGCCCGAAACGCCACCGTGTAGGTACAGGTCATAATTGCCCTTTTGAAGCGCAGATTTTTCGAATCACCACTCAGATGAGCGAGCTCAGTTTCTTGCAGGGAGAAGCGTTGTCTGGTATGATTGGGAAGGTAAAATGGACAAAATAGATTTAGAGGTTACTAACCGAGAGATTCTTGGTAAAAGAGTCAAGCATTTGCGCCGCCAGGGAATTACCCCGGTGCATCTTTTCGGGCACGGCATCAAGTCTTTAGCACTACAGTGCGGCACTGGTGAACTTGAGCGAGTGTTAGCTCAAGCTGGGCACACAGGGCTTATTGGCCTCAAGCTCGATAAGGAGAAGAAGCCAAGGCCCGTTGTGATTCGCGAATTTGATAGAGATTGGCGGAGGGGGAAATTGCTCCATGTAGACTTTTATCAGGTAAAAATGGAGGAAAAGATAAGGTTAGAGGTTCCTGTTGTCTTAGTAGGAGAAGCGCCAGCCCTGAAGTCTAAGGACAATATGCTGGGGCATGAGCTCGGGACTTTGACTGTAGAGTGTTTCCCGGCAAAAATCCCCGCTAGCGTAGAAGTGGACATCAGTTCCTTCACCGAGCCCGGGCAAGCGATAAGAGTCAAGGATATCGAGCTAGATAAGGATATCGCTGCACTTAACGACCCAGAGTTGGTTGTGGTGAAAATTAGTGCGCAACTTGTGGAAAAGGTAGAAGAGGAGGTGGTAGAGGTGGCGAAGGAAGCGGTTGGAGCTCCCGAAGAGGCTCCACCAGGTAAGGAGGCAGAAGAGGCATAATCGTCTAACTTACCTGGCAATTGCTTTTGTATCTATACGGATACACTGGATTTGACAGGCTGGCAAACCCCTGATATAATACCCGAAATTAAATGCTAGCTCTCTCCGAGCTGTCTTGCCTAAAGAGAATCCATGGCAAGCAGCCGGTAGGCTAAAAAGCCTCGAGGGCACAGATAGAAATGTCTGTGCCTCCCGTGCTAGGAAAGGAGGGAATATGAAGCTTGGTTTTTGGACAGCACCGTTTTTGTAGCGGTGCTTTTTTGTTCTCTTTTCCCATCCTAGTACTCTACACCATTCTGCCTATCGTGCCTCACTTGTTTGTGGCGGGTATCGAAACCATCTTGTAATGAAGTTTGCAGGTGTTAGCATGCAGAGGGGCTTAGGAGCAAATTATTTATATTGATTTTGCGGCTTTGCCGCCGGAAGGAGGAAGAATATGACTAAAATGAGTGGTTGGAAAAAACCAGATAGTATGAGCATAGTTTTTATCCTGCTTGGCGCAATTATGCTGCTCTTCATTTTTGCTCCTCCGCTTAAGACAGTATTTTCTTCCTCTCCCGGGACTTTGTGGAACACTCTACTCGAAGAGGATGTATACTCATCTGTGCTGCTCACCATCTTTGCGGCATTGACAGCTACCCTGATAGGGCTTTTTCTTGGCGTTCCCTTAGCTTATGTTCTGGCACGGCATCAATTTCGGGGGAAGAGGTTTGTAGAAGCGATTATAGATGTGCCCATAGTGATCCCTCATTCCGCTGCTGGTGTTGCCCTCTTGTTTGTCTTCGGCAGCAATTTTCTCTTCGGCAAGATCTTGAACGGCATAGGCATTGGCTTCTTTAGATCTTTTACCGGAGTGGTCATCGCTATGATGTTTGTCAGCGTTCCCTTTCTTATTGACGCGGCTAAGGAGGGCTTCAAAGCCGTAGATGTCAGATTAGAGAAGGTAGCCAGAACCTTAGGTGCCTCTGCATGGAAATCGTTCTTTCGGATTTCATTACCTCTGGCCTGGAGAAGCATCTTCTCTGGTTCAGTGCTCATGTGGGCTCGGGGCCTATCTGAGTTTGGCGCCATAATCATCATAGCGTATAGTGCCTCCTTTCTAGGATGGAGCCCTAAGGTTCTCCCTGTCCTGGTTGCTAATCGCTTCGATTTTGGCTTAGATTACGCCGGGCCAGTAGCAGCTATAGCAATCCTTATCTCTATTATCACCTTCATCGTGCTCAGGTCGATAGCCTATAGAGGTGAAAAGGCATGATTTCCATAAAGAACCTGAAGGTTAATTTAGGTGATTTTTTCCTCCAGAACATCAACCTCGATATTGAGCCAGGGGAATACTTTATCGTCCTTGGACCTACTGGGGCAGGGAAGACCGTGCTACTTGAGGCTATTGCCGGGCTCTATCCAGTCCTTGAAGGGGAGGTCTGGATTGGCGACAGGGAAATTACTGACCTAAGTCCGGAGAAAAGGGAAATTGGGATTGTTTATCAAGACCAGGCGCTGTTTCCCCATCTTTCCGTGGAGAAGAACATCGCCTTCGGATTGAAGATGAGAAAGTGCCCTAAGAATGAGGCAAAAGCAAAGATAGACGCTATTGTTGAGGTAGTGGGAATTTCGCATCTGCTTAAGAGGAGTCCTGCTACTTTGAGTGGCGGGGAGAAACAGAAGGTGGCTCTAGCACGGGCACTGGTCACTGAACCCAAGGTACTCTTGCTGGACGAACCCTTAAGTGCGCTTGATCCCGAGACCAGGGAAAGGATGCAAAGAGAGTTAAGGGAAATACATAGCAGGGTTGAGTTAAGCGTCATTCATGTCACCCATGACTTTGAAGAAGCCATAGCTCTGGGGCATAGAGTTGCTGTGCTGAACGATGGCTGTATAGCCCAGATAGGGACACCTGAGGAATTTCTACGCCGGCCGAGTTCGGAATTTGTGGCTCGATTCGCGCTCACAAGAAATATCCTCTCGGGCAGGGTTACGGGAATAGAAAATGGCTGCACGCTCATTGATATCGGTGGCACAAAACTCAGGGCGACAACGGAGGCAAATGGTGAGGTGCGCCTTTCCCTCCGCCCTGAAGATATCTTCATTTCCAAAGAGCCTCTCCAGTCTACCGCGAGAAATTGCTTTCTGGGTGTGGTCAGTGACATTGCCGACAGAGGCTCAGTCATTTATGTCACCGTGAATCTGCCGCCAGATTTCGTCTGCATCATTACCCGCCAGGCGTTTGATGAACTTCAATTGGGAAAAGGGGCGGAAGTATGGATCACATTTAAGGCTTCGGCAATTCACGTCTTTTAAAAAATTTCTAGAGATAAAGGGAGGGTTCTAATGAAAGGCAATTGGCCCAAGATAGCTTTAGCTGTTTTGGTTGTAGCAGTGCTCGTAACGGTGCTCGTAACGGTTCTTGGCTGTGGCCCGCAAGGAGAAACGCTGACAATTTTTCACGCGGGAAGTCTGGCTGTGCCGTTTGCGGACTTGGGAGCAGAGTTTGAGGCACTAAATCCCGATGTTGATATCGTGTTTACATCGGGAGGAAGTGCTACGATAATAAGCAACGCGATAGTACAAGAAGACGCCGGTGAAAGCCCACCCGACATAGTCGCCTCCGCCGATTACAAGCTTATTCCTGACAGGATGTATGGGGGTGGCTACGCTGATTGGTATATCGCCTTCGCCAGAAACACGATGGTGCTTTGCTACAGCGACAATGCAACCGGTTCTGATGATATAGTAAGTGAAAACCGCACCTGGTATGATGTGCTCAGGAATGAAGATGTGAGCTATGGACACAGCGACCCCGACCAGGACCCCTGTGGCTATAGAACACTCCTGGTTGTCCAGTTAACTGAGATGTATTACTGTGATAACGCTACAGACTTTGGTCTTGAGCCAGACCCCGATGCTGCAGATCTATATGATGTACTTATTCCTGGAAGCGAGCATGAAAGAGGCAGAACCGATGGCACTAGCGAAAACAGAACTAGCGAAGAAGTTGTGAGCGCAAAGTCGGTCGACCTTATTGTTGCCCTTGAGTCGGGTGACCTGGATTACGCCTTTGAGTATCGTTCCGTAGCTGTGCAACACGAGTTGAATTATATCGACCTTATCGACTATATTAACCTGTCTAAGATAGATGCGGAGCTTCCTGGCGTTGAAGAGTTTTACGCCACAGCATCCATAGAGATTCTTAAAGATCCTGGACCTCCGGAGGTTTATGAAGCTCAATGTGGCGCGGCCATAGTATATGGTGTTACTATACCGGTGCATGCCGAGAATGAGGAGCTTGCCGCGGGGTTTATTGAGCTCCTTCTTTCTGAAACAGGCAAAGAGATAATAGAGACTGAAAATGGTCAACCAATGCTTGACCCGCCGATATGTGACCACTCTGAAAATCTGCCTGAATCATTACAGGACCTGTTCGATTAAAGGAGCATCATAGGAGGAGATTTAAGACGGGAGCCCTAGACGATTTAATCTCCAGCTTAAGTGGAGACAGCGTAGTCCGTGAAGTACATACGTGTGTCTTCTGGACCGCAGTGCTAAGCAAGTACTGCGGTCTGGCCTCCACTTTCCATGAGCCACATCCATCTCACAGGCCAGTAAAAAATGCGGGGAGCTTAACTGGACTATCGGCATTAGAGTTGGCACAATATGCCAGGTCGGACAATGTGCTGGAAGCATCTATTGGAATGGCAGCCATTAATTCGCTAATAGATATTGATGAAGCTAGATGCGTTAAGGAAAATGCTCTTGATGTTCTGGCACGGAAAGGCAGGGGCAAAAATATAGCTATAGTAGGTAGCTTCCCGTGGGTTCCAAAGCTGCGAACGATAGCAAGTACGCTTTGGGTCATAGAACAAAACCCTCGAGAGGGAGAATTGCCGGCAGAGGCGGCGGAAGAGGTATTGCCTCAAGCTGACGTGGTTGGCCTTACCGGGACTTCGTTCATAAATCACACAGTTGACAGGTTGCTGGCCTTAAGTAAGAATAGCTTTGTTGTCATGGTGGGACCCACCACCCCTTTATTGCCAGTTTTGTTTGATTATGGTGTGGATATCCTCGCTGGAACGAAGGTAATTGAACCTGATAAGACAATTCGTTCCATCAGCCAGGGTGCCATTTTCAGCCAGGTGAAAGGGGTAAGACTTGTAACCATGGCTAAGGAGAGAAAGAATGACAGGACCTCTTGATTCTTTCGGACGGAGCATAAATTACCTCAGGATTTCAGTTACCGACCGTTGCAACCTGCGCTGCATCTATTGCATGCCACCTGAAGGTGTCCCCCAGATGCCACACAGCGAGATTCTCTCCTACGAGGAGATTCGGACTGTCGTCCAAGCAGCGGCAGAACTGGGCATCAACAGGATAAGGCTCACTGGTGGCGAGCCCCTGGTTAGGGCTGACTTACCCAAGCTCATTAAGATGCTATCTCAAGTGGGAGGAATCGAAGAGCTATCGTTGACGACAAATGGGGCGTTTCTCAAGAAATATGCCCTGGAACTTAAGCAGGCAGGCTTGTCTAGAGTCAACGTGAGCCTGGACACGCTTAAACCCGATAAATTTCAATACATAACCCGCCTTGGAAAACTGGAAGCCGTTCTCGAGGGCATCGAGGCAGCAAAGGAGGCTGGCTTCGTCCCGGTCAAGATAAACACTGTAGTCATGCGGGGCATAAACGATGATGATGTACTGGATTTTGCCAGGATGACCTATGAAGACGGATGGCATATCCGGTTCATCGAGCTTATGCCCTTCAAGGGTGCAGCAGAGTTTGTACCTTCTATTGAATTGCAACAACATATTAGTTTGCTTGGCAAGCTTGAGTCCTGTGCGTCCATAACTGGCAACGGACCTGCTACATACTACCGACTAGTGGGAGCCAAGGGCACTATAGGCTTCATCGCTCCCCTCACCGAGCCCTCCTTTTGCTCCAGGTGTAACCGCATGCGACTTACTCCAGATGGCAAGCTACGCCCTTGCCTTCTGGGAGAAGACGAGATTGACTTAAAAATGCCGCTACGCAATAGTGCCTCGATGGAGGAGCTAAAAAACCTGATTCTAAAGGCAGTGGCTTCCAAGCCGGAGCATCATCATTTAGAGGGAGGCAATGTCAGGCTGGTAAACCGAAAAATGTCGCAGATTGGAGGTTGAGAATGGAGTTAGGGCAAATTCACATGATAGACGTTACCCAGAAAAAAGAAACAGAACGCCAGGCAGTAGCCGAGGGCAAGGTGCAGATGAACCCCGCTACCTTAGAGCTTATCCGTAAAGGGGAACTAGCAAAAGGAGATGTCTTGGCCGTAGCAAAAACAGCCGGAATCATGGCCGCGAAAGAAACTCACCGTCTCATACCTCTGTGCCACCCTCTCCAGCTCACCCACATTGCAGTTGAATTTAAGCTCCTCGAAAATGGCAATTCTGTTGAGGTTACTGCCAGCGCCAGGGGAGTTGGGAAAACAGGATTTGAAATGGAGGCGCTAGTAGCGGTATCTGTAAGTGCTTTGACCATATACGATATGTGCAAAGCAGTAGACAAAAGCATGACCATTGGAGAGATTCGCCTGATAAGGAAGAGCGGAGGCAAGAGCGGGCTTTATCTAGCCGACTAACTCCTCCAGCACCATCTTAACCACTTCGGGAATTGCTCTCTCCACCTCGGGTGTGCATTTCTCGCTGAAGTTAGTAATATCTTTGGCTTCTACAGTGAATATCGTGATCTTTTGGGGCATCGCTAGGTTAAGCACATTTCCTAATTCCAGAGCAGTGGCCAGGTTTATTTGATGAGGTGAGGAAAAGTGTTTAGTGAGGGAGAAATCTTCAGGCCCCATACGATATATCTGGCCTGCTCGCCCTTTCTCGGTTTGGATGGCATCAATGATAATAACTTTATCATAGCCCACGATAGAATCTAAGAGACGAAGGCCAGCTTCACTTGTTTCAGCCACAGTTATTTGGGGGTCGTTGAGCTTCTCCCCCACCTCTTG
>JAUWGZ010000089.1 GCA_030606165.1 Dehalococcoidia bacterium | reverse complement strand
AGAACAAACAGCTATTACAAAACGGCTCTCTAAGGAGTGGAAATTAAGCGGTGGAGAAATATTAGGTCTTACTAAAGCAGTTGGGTTGCTCGGTAATAAATTCGGCTATTCAGCCAACGCACAAAAAGAGTGGATTCCCGCTCTTCAGAAATCACTCGTTGAAATCAACAAACAAAAGGTAGCAATGGTCGCTTCTGGTCGGGCCATTACTGCTCATGTAACAGGTCAAGAGCTTTTTGCCAGAACAAATCAAGCCCTCGCTTCAGGTCTCCATAAAATTTCTGGAAAGTTTACTGATTATGATAATGCCATGACGAAGGCTCTGGGCAGAAGTCCTGCTTTTAGGACTGAAGTTGATAAGATAGCCACTTCAGTTGGTAAGCAGGGGGAAACTTTTAAGAATCAATTTGCTGCTCTTACAAAGGTCGATAATGTTTGGAGGGACCATGTAACCACGATGCGTAAGGCCGGCACGATAACTACTGCTCAGGCTACAAAGATGTACAGCGCATATAGTCATCTGGGCCTATCAGCTAAGGAGCTTCAAGCGAGAATTAAGGCCAGCAATGGGGAGCTAATCAATTCCGCAACATACAATAAAGCAGCTCGGGAAGAATTGACTCGTCACACTAAGGCGATGACTTTGTTGGGTAAAAAGGAAGAGACCCTGGCCAAAGTAACTGGTAAGTCAGTAGCTGCCATTCAGAAAGAAACTGAAGCTTCGATGAAGCGAACCAAATCTTTTGATGCCGTAACCGCTGGAATCGACAAACAAATAGCCGCCTATAAAGACATGGGCAAGCATCAAGCCAAAGTCATCCGGAGCGAGCAGGCCTTGGCCAAGGCAACCGGTGCTAGGATTGGCAAGATAAAGGAAATTACTGCCAGAATGCGGGCTCAGGGAATATCTTATGCGGATATAGGTAAGCGTTTAGACACATTAAAGGCAAAACACGCAACAAATACTACCCAGATGGGCAGGACGGCGAAGGCCTCTGATTCTCTTAGGAAATCCAATAAGGCTTTGGCCAATGAGATTGATGCGCTTGGTAGGATTAGAGTAAAAAATTTAGCGGCCACTCAGGCAAGCGCCAGAAGCCTCGAGGGCCTAGCTCGAAAATACCCTCAGCTAAGCAAGCAAGTTGCTGTTCTTTCTCAAAAGGTGGCCGCGGGGAATATGCCTTTGGCCACAGCGGATAAGCTGCTACATAAACTCCGAAGCTCTATGACTCAGACGACCACTAAGGCATCATTGCTCAGTAGGGCTATGTCTTCCTTAGTGTCTCATCTGAAAAGTTTTGCTTCCTATGCGGCTGCAGCCACGATTATTTCAGGAATAGCAGCCACATTCGGTTTTGCT
Source organism: Dehalococcoidia bacterium (assembly GCA_030606165.1). Lineage (GTDB taxonomy): Bacteria > Chloroflexota > Dehalococcoidia > GIF9 > AB-539-J10 > RBG-13-51-36. The sequence goes on along the minus strand of JAUWGZ010000089.1, from coordinate 3,490 downwards.
GTTAGTTCGGTTATTAAGTTTGATCAGGCTCTCCATGATTTGCAAGCCATTACTCAGGCGACTGATCGAGAAGTTGGTTTGATGGGAGAGAAGATCCGGGAGGTTGGCCGGACAACCAAATTCTCTGCCATTGAGGTGGCCGCGGCCATGCGTACTTTGGGTCAGGCTGGGTTTACTGCCGTTGAAGCCATCGAGGCCATAGATTCTGTGGCTGCCTTAGCAACCGGCACATTGACCAGCATGAAGATCGTTGTGGATCTTGTCACAACAGCTATTAGGGCCTTTGATTTGGAGGCCTCTGAGACTTCCCGTGTAGCTGATGTATTTGCAAATGCAGTCAATCGATCCAAACTTACGATTGATAAACTCCGGATAGCCTTCAACTATATTGGGCCGATAGCGGCCAAGGCCGGAGTTGAGTTAGAAGAAACAGCTACACTTATGATGATGTTGGCCAATGCAGGAGTCAGGGCCAGCACAAGTGGTACTGGAACTCGAAGAATGTTCCAGCAGTTAATGTCTCCGACTGAGAAATTTGCTGAGGCAATAAAGAAGGCTGGCTATTCAACTGAGGATTTGAATCCTCAGTTAACTGATATGCGGGATGTTATTCGCAGATTATCTGAAGTCGTTCCCGATGCCCAGGCCGCTTTTGAGATGTTCTCATTGAGATCCTCAGCGGCTGTTGCTGCACTATCTTCTCAAGGGGTGGCAAGTTTTGATGCTCTTCATTCGGCCACCAAGCGTACCGGTTCTGCTTTGGAAATGCAGAGAACTCAGTTAGAGGGTTTAGGCCTTATTTATAAGCAGGCGGCTGACAAAGCAACTGATCTGGCTCTTGCTTTTGGAGAGATGGGAGTTGCCAGTGCGCTCAGGAGTTTAGGGAAGGGTCTTCAAAACGCTTTGGATTTATTGATAGCCTTTGTAAGTTCTGGCGTAACGAAAACAGTGGTCGCTATAGGTTTTTGGGTGGCGGCCATTTATGCAGTGGGGAAGGCTTGGGCGTTACTTAAAGTTTCCGCTATGCTTGGAAATATATCATCTTATATCGGCTTAATCCTTGGAGCGAAAACAGCTACTGGTGCATTGACTGCGGCTACAATGGTACTCAGCACCAAATTTATAGTCATAACGGGGATAGTTATGGCGTTGTATGCAGCATATAAGCTATTAAATGCCTCTTTACTTAAGAATCTTGAAGTTGATGACAAATTCATTGCGGCCACAAAGCAAAGGCACGCCGAAGAAAGGAAAAGATTGGTAACTATTAAGGATCTTGTGTCTGCTATTCGGGATGAAACGGCAAGTGACCGAGAACGCTCAGACAATCTTTTGAAGCTTCAGAAACTTATTGGGAATCTTAATCTTACTGTAGATGAATCCACCGGAATAGTTGAAAATCAAACAGAGGCAATCGAGAAGAACTCAGAAGCATTGAATGTGTGGGCGGCCGGAGTCGAGTCTTTTGATAATCGAGCTGAGGTTGAGAATTTGTTGGATAGCCTTGAGCTTCACGAGAGAACCAATGAGGCCCTTAGTAAGCAAATAGTGAAGCTTGAAGAAGCCAGGCGAACAGCAGCTAATTTTGCCAAGAGCAGTGAAACTGCTGCGGGCGCTTTTGGTGAGTGGCTCGTGAATTTTGTAAATTGGTTTCCAGTGTTTGATAGCCTTCTAATAACGGCTGATGAGTTAGTTAAGTCTAGGGAGGAGGGATACAACAAGCTCGCAGATGCTGCTATAAAGGCGCACGGAACTGCTCAGACATATTTATTGGGTTTAGGTGAAATGACTCAGGAAGTATGGGAGAGCCAGATGTTGGGGGCTGGAGCTTCTTACGATGAGATAGTAGGCTTAGTTACGGATGCAACAGGGAAGATCACCAAAGAGCACTTGAGAATGTATTTAGAGCTTCGAGCTGCTGCTGATGGGTATACCAAAACTGAAAAAAAGAACATAGATAAGGCAATTTTAGAGTTTGGGCGGCTTACAAATACTAAGCAAAGTGAGCTCCAAAAGGGTTTAGCTGCTATTAGGGAAGTTTATTCAGAGCAAGAGGCTATTGTTTCTGAAGCTTACGATGAAGAAATAATGAGGCTCAGAAGGCAGCCTGATTTTATTGGTGATGCTTACGAAGAAATAAATAGTGTTATTAGAAGTAAGATGGAGAAAAGAGGAGAAATACTCGAAGCTTCGTATCAAGCTGAATTAGCTTTTATTATAGATATGAAAATGGGTAAAAAGAAAGAACAAGAAGAAATCGATGAACTTACTAAAAAGACGGAGAATAGAAGAATAGCTAGGGTTAAGGAGGTTGCAGAGATTCTTAGATCTTTAGCAGAAGATGCCTTGGGTATTTTGACTTCTAATTACGAGAGAGAAACCGCAGCTTATGATGAAAACATTGATAAGCGAATCGAATCTATTAATAGATACTATGAGCACGAGAAGGCTAAAGCTGAGCTTCAGAGCGAAAGATCTAAGACCGCATTGGTGGACGGAGCAAAAACCGCATCTAAGTGGGTGGCGATAGAAGCTTCTGCTTCTCTTCAGAGAATTGGGGTTGCAAATGAATATGTACTTAGAAAGAAGATTATAGCGACCTCTTTACACAATTTTGAAAAAGAATTAGCCGAAAAGCTTGTAAGCCTGGAATCTCAACAGTTTGATAAATTGATAACTTTAAATGAGCAAGCCAAAAATAAACGTTTGATTTTGGAGGAATCTTATCATAGGGAGCAACTTGAGCTAGTTAAGTTTAGTAGGGAACAAGCAAGGTTGCAGTTTGAGGAAGGTCATGATGATCTTATAAAAATAGAGCAGGAATTAAATGATAAATTAATTGAAATAGATAGAATTTCAGTTGATGCTCGGCTGGAAATTTTACGGGGCTGGAGTGATTATTTAGAGGAGAACTATGATAGAGCAATAAATAAGGCTCGTGAATATTCTAATAAAATAATAGGGTTTGAAACTGATATCCAGAATATTCGTAGGAAGACAGCCGAAGCGATAATCTCAACTGTCGCTTCAACTGAGGATAAGCTTTTAAGTGTTCGTAGAGCGGGGATGACTAAAACTCAGTTGCTTTGGAGTAAAGCCCAAGAGGCCTATAGAAAGATGGCTGAGGCCAACCGGTTATATCAAGAGGTAGGAACTATAGAGGCCTTAGCTAAGGCAAGGAAATTATACGGAGAAGCTCAGTCCATTTATACAGATCTTGGAATTCAGGCTAACCAGGCAGCTAAAGAAGGCAAAAATATCGGCATTTCTTACACGGCTGCGACTAATGCAATCAAATCTGCTGGAGAAGGGATAAAAAATGTACTCAGCGCAGAGGAGAAGCTGTCAGTTGCTGCCAAGCAGGCTGAGATAGATGTGGCTGAGCAGGCCCAAAGATCATGGGCTGATTTAGCTGATGACATAAAAGAAGAAGTCGGGGGTATTCAGGAAGATATAAATGAACTGACAGGCTCCGTTGAGGGTATGGTTA
>JAUWGZ010000107.1 GCA_030606165.1 Dehalococcoidia bacterium | reverse complement strand
GATAGGCCTGACCTGGCCCAAAGAGTATGGTGGGCAGGGGCTCAGTTATATAGACCGACTCATACTCACTGAGGAAATGCTGAGATATGGGGCACCAGCAGCTTGCCACTGGTTTGCCGACCGTCAAATAGGCGGCTCTATCGTCACCTATGGCACTGATGAGCAAAAGAGAGAATTATTACCCAAGATTATAGCGGGAGAAGCGTATATCGGTCTGGGAATGAGTGAAACAGAGGCTGGCTGTGACCTGGCCTCACTTCAAACTAGAGCTATTGAAGACGGAGACAACTATATAATTAATGGGCAAAAGACGTGGACCAGTGGCGGCTCGTTTGTAAATTATTTTTACCTATTAGCTAGGACCGACCCAGAGGCCCCCAAGCATAAAGGTATTAGCGAATTTATTATTCCAGCGGATTTGCCTGGGATTAATCGCATCCCTATGATAGATATTACCGGTACTGAGGCCTGGAATGATGCCTTCTTTGACGGAGTACGCGTCCCCAAGAAATGTCTAATAGGAGAGAAAAACCGTGGTTTCCTTCAAGCCCTTCAACAGCTTGATTACGAGAGGAGCGGGATGGAACGACTCATGGGCAACTATCCCCTCTTTGATGCCATTGTACAGTTTACAAAAGAAAATAAATTGTCTCAGGAATCTGTAATTCGCAATAAGCTAGCTCAGCTCCGGATTGAATTTGAAGTTGGGCGGCTACTTATTTATAGGGTAGCGTTGGTTATGGACGAGGGACGAGCTCCCAACCGAGAAGCAGCCATGTCCAAGGCATATTCTACCGCATTTGAACAAAGGCTAGCCAAAGCCGCTATGGAAGTACTGGGGCCTTATGGGCAACTGGTAAGCGACTCCAAATTAGCTCCTATTCGAGGTCTGGCAGTGCATTCCTATCTGGCTTCCAAAGGTTATAGTCTCCAGGCAGGTACATCGGAGATACTAAAGAACATCCTGGCTACCAGGGGACTGGGGCTGCCAAGCTCGTAATACGTCACCTTGAGCGAAGCGAAGGTTCAATGACTCAAAGATTCTTCGCCAGCAGCTGAGAATGGCGCTTGGAATGTTTGATACAGGAGGATAGCAATGAAGTTAACTCTTACTGAAGAACAAGAAATGCTTAAAAAGACAGCCCTCGACTTCCTAGCGGATAAGTGCCCGAAAACATTCGTTAAACAAATGGAAGAAAGCGAGACAGGCTATTCCAAAGAACTTTGGCAGGAGATGGCTGAGCTCGGCTGGATGGGCTTGGCCTTCCCTGAGAAATATGGCGGCGGCGACATGAATTTTCTCGACCTGGCAGTGCTACTAGAAGAAATGGGACGGGCTTGTTTGCCTGGCCCTTTTTTCTCCACCGTGGTTCTCGGGGGCTTACCAATCTTAGATGTCGGCAGCGAGGAGCAAAAGCAAGAACACCTGCCCAAGCTAATCCGTGGGGAGGAAATCTTCACCTTAGCCCTAACCGAACCCGGCTATCAGAATTACGATGCCTCTTCAGTCACAGTCGAGGCTACTCCCGATGATGGCAACTATATCATCAACGGTACAAAACTGTTTGTCCCTGATGCTCATATTGCTGACTACCTGCTATGTGTCGCCAGAACCAAGCCTGAAAACGGAATCACCATATTCCTGGCCGACACCAAGAATCCCAGAATAAATTGCACCATTCTAAAGACCATCGCAGGTGATAAGCTATGCGAGGTGGTTTTTGACCAAATGCCAGTACCTAAAGCTAACATTTTGGGACAACTGAACCAGGGATGGAGTGCAGTGCAAAAGATAATCGAGCGGGCAGCAGTGGGAAAATGTTGCGAGATGGTCGGCAATATTCAGCGAGTATTGGAGATGACCGTGGACTACGCCAAGGAAAGAAAACAGTTTGACCGTCCCATTGGCAGCTTCCAAATTATACAGCACTATTGCGCCGACATGGCAACCGATATTGATGGCGCCAGGTTTAGCACCTACCAAGCAGCCTGGATGTTAAGTGAGGGACTTCCCTGCACCAAAGAAGTAGCTATAGCCAAGGCCTGGATAAGCGAGGCCTCCCAGCGCGTCGTTGCTCTTGCGCACCAAATTCACGGAGCTATCGGCGTTACCATAGAACATGACCTGAATTTTTACACCAGGCGTGCCAAAGCTGCAGAGCTTGCCTTTGGCGATGCTAATTTCTATCGAGAAATGGTGGCCAGAGAGATGGGATTGTGACCGTCCATTGGACAGCGAAAACCTTGAGGCTCTTCGCTCAGGGCAACATGGGCGCTAGCACTTAAAGAAGATTAGCTAAGGTCGTTAAGCTTCGTTTCTAATTTCTTTTGCCCTAGGGCTACTGTTAAATCCCCCCGAGTTCTTTCTATAATGCCTCGTATGGCGTCTGTAGTTCGCCTCAAGCCATGAGCGAGCAGTTCCGGGAAATCCATAGTTATCAATATTCCGTAGATTTCATCCATTATGGTCAGTAGTTCCTCGCAACGGGAAAAGTCCCCCCGCCTCAGACTATCTAATATGTACCTCCGCAACTCACCCACGGACTCACCCAAGCCATCAAGGTAGGCGGCATTGCTTACGCTCAGTGCTCCCGGCTTCGGCAAGCCTTCCCCGGCAATCAAAGCCAAGGTTATATATCCCTCAGCGAACTCCTTTTGAGCGTCATGAACGAAACCTGAATGAAGTAACCTCCCATGCGTGGCCAGGTCGTGGTTTAGCTCTCGAAGTAATTCATAAGCCGAATCAAGGAGCCCCTTCGCCTTATCCTGTTCTTGGCGATGCACGGCACGTATGGCATCAGCGCTGTGGCGGATTACCTGACGGCAACTACGCAAAGCTTTCTCTCGAGCTTCATCCTCAGCAACAAAGTGGAGGCGAAGCTCTGCAGCGATAGCCTCCAAATCTTCTACTGGTTTTGACATTCTTCCTTCGCCAAGTCCATTTTTGCGATCAATTTCTGCACAGCTTCCCCAACATCCTCCTCACCCAAGACGGCGCTAATTACAGCTACAGCATCGGCGCCAGCAGACACTACTGCACCGATATTACTCTGGTTTATGCCGCCAATAGCTACTAGAGGGGTAGATACTGTTCGCTTGAGTTCTTTCAGCATATCCACTCCCACCACAGTAGCTCCCTTTTTCGTCGCCGTGGGAAATATAGAGCCTACGGCAATATAATCCGCTCCTTCAGCTTGGACTTTTGTTGCCTGAGATAGCGTCGTGACGGAGCAGCCAACTATTTTATCTATGGGCAATTCCCTGCGGATTACAGGCAGGGGCAGGTCTTCCTGCCCAATGTGAAGCCCATCGGCATCAACAGCAATAGCCAAGTCGAGGTAATCATTTATTATAAATAGAACATCCGCTTGACTACAGAGCTCCTTGAGCTTTTGCGCTACAAGTAGCAGTTCCCCCTTTTTGCTCTGCTTGTCGCGAAGTTGGATTACCCTGGCACCTCCCTTGATAATTTGGCCGGCAATGTTCAGTTCATCCCTGCCCACCAGAAATTGCCTATCCAGA
>JAUWGZ010000035.1 GCA_030606165.1 Dehalococcoidia bacterium | reverse complement strand
TGTTTATTACTCAATGCCAGGATATAAGCGCCTGGCAAACATCCCCAGGTTATCAAAGGAAGCCACACGAAGACTCAAATGGTTTGATTACTACAATTCCCACGACCACAATGCCAGACTTACCTGCCGCCACTTCGATATCTCTCCTCAAACCTTCTACCACTGGAAAAAGCGCTACAACCCCAAGCATATAGAGAGTTTGGAGGATCGCTCCCATCGTCCCAGGCATGTAAGGCAGCCTACTTATTCAGTGGAGCTGGTTGAGGCTGTGCTCAGATTAAGAGAGGAATATCCCAGATGGGGCAAAGATAAACTGGTAGTTCTATTGCATCATGATAGCTTTGACTGCTCTGCCTCTACGGTAGGCAGAATACTACACAGGCTAAAAGAGAGAGGTGTATTAATAGAACCACTGCCAAACCATATCTCAGCGAGGAAGAGGCAGTGGCAGCGTCCCTATGCAGTAAGAAAACCTAAGGAATATGAGGCTAAAGAGCCGGGAGATATTGTAGAGGTGGATACACTGGATGTCAGGCCTTTGCCTGGAATGATCCTCAAGCACTTTACTGCCAGAGATATCATATCAAGATGGGATGTGCTGGAAGCTCACACTAGGGCAACTTCTAACACCGCATCCGGATTTATCGATACCCTGCTAACACGAATGCCTTTCCCTATCAAGGCCATTCAGGTAGATGGAGGGTCAGAGTTTCAAGATGCTTTCGAGAGAGAATGTCAACGAAGGGGTATTAAGCTATTTGTCCTGCCACCACGCTCACCCAAACTTAATGGCCATGTAGAAAGGGCACAAAGGACACATACAGAGGAGTTCTATGAGATAACAGATGCCAACTTCAATATACCGGAACTTAACCAAGCTCTCCTGAAATGGGAAGAGGTGTATAATACTATCCGTCCCCACCAGGGATTAGGATACCTCACGCCAAAAGAGTTTCTGCGACAGCATCAACAAAAACAAAGAGAGGAGGTGAAGTGTCACTAATCATATGAACGAGTACATATTCTTGACATAGTCCCCTGTATTATGCTAGAATATATCGTTAAGGCAAGAATAGTCGATGCCTAGCAAGGAGGTGAGGCATGACACGAAGAGAAGCTTGGTTATGCCGATGGATGTTTCCCTATCGGAGCTCTCTGGCAACGTAAGTAGGGGTTGACTTCGATAGTTAAGGTGCGTTGCTTGAGAGCACATGGAAGCCCTGAGCTCTTCGTCTGTAAGGCAAGGCTCCCAAGAAGGGGCAACGGCAGTTCAGCCGGAAGCTGAAGTGGAAGAGTAGGGGTGATTTAAAAACTGAATAGCGATATTCAGGAGCGAGCTCCAAAATCTGGAGCTCGCTCTTTTTATTATCTATTATGCCGCTTTGACATTTACCTGAATAGACGAAAGACAAAGTTAAGAATGATGGTGAGCACAATGCTAATTATGATGCAGGTTACTATAGGAAAAAGAACTGAAAGCTCCCCTTTTGCGGAAATATATCGCCGGGAAGCTTTCCTAAGAAAGGAATTCGCTGCCAGAAGAACAATAGCAAACCGAGGAAGGCGAGAAAAGCTCCGCCGAGAATTAGAATCTTGCCTATACTTTGCAAATCCATGCCAAGCCACTTAGTACAAATTTTAACTTATTATGCTATCTTTGGTGTAATCTGGATTGTATAATAATGGCAAAAAAAGAGGGTGCAGGCATGATGACCTCATACAGCCGAGAGTTAATGTTAGGTATCCCCCAAGGAACCTTGATTGACCTAGAGACCACCGGCCTTGATATGGGCCACGATGAGATAGTGCTTTTTGGATACATTCAAGGGAGTCACCTTGAGATAATTTGCCGGAGTTCGAAAGAAGAAGCGCCGTTTATCGCCCAGCTTGCTGAACTCGTTCCGAGGCTCTCCAAGCCATTTTACGCCTACAATCTCGCCTTCGAGAAGGGATTTCTTCAAACTAAAGGGATTGATATAGAAGGGATAGACTTATTTCAGCCCTGGAAGGAAAAGGCCGAGGCACTTTACCTCAAGTGGCCTAAGTTGGACGAGCTGTTTTCTCACGCGGAGCGCTATTTTAACGAGCCAGTGATAAGCGGCAGAGACGTCCCTTTGCTATGGCAAAGATTCCTTTACACAGATGATGATAACTATTTGCAGCAAATCATAAAGCACAACGAGTCTGACCTGCTTAGAGAGCTATACTTGCTGGTGTATTATCGAGATAACTACAAGGTTTAAGGGAGCCAGGAAGCCGGGCATTGAGAATATTGAGGGTTTTTCTGCAAAGTCCGTGAGTAGCAGATAAGCTTTTCCAAAATTTCCCCTCTTAAGATTAAGAGGGGAAAGGGGAGTTATGAACAAAGGGAAAGGTCTCTATTCTTGGGGGATATTGTTCTCATAACCCCCTTTGTCCCCCTTATCTTAAGGGGGACAATAAAGGAGAGGATCTTTATCTTAGGGGAATGAAGAGACTCATAACTTTTGAGAGGGAGCTTGCCGGAAAAACTGAACCACTACGATTTTGGAAAAGCCAAACTGTCAAGTTCGTGAAATAGCCTTACAGTTCATGGTAGAATAGAAGCTAAATCGGAAAGTATTATGAAAAGGATCGGAGTCTTAACCAGCGGCGGTGATGCTCCGGGGATGAATGCCTGCATCAGGGCTATCGTCCGCTATGGGGCTAGCCGCGGGCTGGATGTCGTGGGAATCCGCCGAGGATACCGCGGTATATTGGAGGAGGACTTTGTAAAGTTGGGTCGTAGGTCGGTAGCCAATATTATCCACCGTGGGGGCACTATTTTGGAAACAGCTCGCTGTGAAGAAATGAAGACCGAGGAAGGTGTAAGGAAGGCAAATGAAATTCTGCAACGGAAAGGCATTGAGGGATTGATAACTATAGGAGGGGATGGCACCTTTCGCGGTGCAATAGCCCTGGCTGAAGCCGGAGATGTAAAGGTGATTGGTATTCCGGGCACCATAGATAACGATGTCTATGGCACTGACAATGCTATTGGTTTCGATACCGCCATAAATACAGCTTTGGATGCCATAGATAAGATTAGAGATACTGCGGGGTCGCTACAACGCCCCTTCTTCATCGAGGTCATGGGAAGGAGTAGGGGATTTATTGCACTGGAGGTAGGAATTGCTGGCGGAGCCGAAGATATCTTGATTCCGGAATTAGAGACAAAAATAGAACAGCTTTGCCTTGATATAAGGCGTAGCTTCAAGAAAGGTAAGAAATCCTCTATCGTGATAGTTGCTGAAGGAGATGAGGCAGGCGGTGCGTTTTCAATTGCTCAACAAGTATGGGAGAGATTAAGGCTGGAGTACCGAATTTGTGTGCTGGGACATGTCCAAAGAGGTGGCTCACCTACAGCCAGGGATAGAGTTCTCGCCAGCAAGTTAGGAGCGGCGGCCGTGGATGCCTTGGTCAATGGGAAAGCAGGTTACATGGTGGGGGAGTTGAAGGGAGATATAGCCTTCACTCCTCTAAGGGAAACCTGGGAGAAGAGGAAGGAATTGGATAGCAACTTGTTACGGTTGGTCAAGGTATTGGCTGGATAGGAACGTAAAAAAGGCTCGATCTTGCTTCTATCGATCTTTGTCTTGTTCTTCTCAGAGAACGCCCCCGGTTAACCTGCTGTACACCTCACGATATCTTTTTGATGTTCCCTCTATTACCTCCGGTGGCAACATAGGCGCTGGCGGTTCTTTATTCCATCCTGAACCTGAAAGCCAATCACGAACAAACTGCTTATCAAAGCTGGGTTGAGAGTAGCCAACCTTATATTGGCTGGCATCCCAGAAGCGACTTGAGTCTGGCGTTAGTAGCTCGTCGATAAGGGCTAATTGACCATTGATGAAACCAAACTCGAATTTGGTATCGGCAATTATTATACCCCTTGTTCTGGCGTAATCCCGAGCATAGCCGTAGATAAGCAGGCTTTTTTGTTCTAATTCCTCAAAAAGGTTTTCAATGCCAAGGTCTTTTATGTCTTCATTGGTTAAAAGGCGGTCATGCTCCGTGTCGCTCTTGGTAGTGGGAGTAAAGATAGGTTGGGATAATTCCTGGCTTTCCTTCATTCCCAAGGACAAATGGATATGGCCAACTTTTCCAGTCTCTTTATACTCCGCCCATGCCGAGCCAGATAGATAGCCCCGAACAACGCATTCTACAGGTATGCGCTCGGCCTTAGCCACAATCATAGAGCAGCTGATAAGAGAATCCGGTAACTCCCCCGGCTGGCGCGAGAGCTTCTTCACTTCGCTCAGAACAACATTGCTATCAATTACCTTGATAAGATGATTGGGTAGGATATGGGCTGTTTTCTCGAACCAGAAGGCAGAAAGCCGGTTGAGAACCCTTCCTTTGTCAGGGATGCCGCAGGGCAAGACAACATCGAAGGCAGAGATGCGGTCGGTGGACACGATGAGTAGTTTATCACCTAAATCATAAACATCTCTTACCTTGCCACGGCGAAATAAAGGTAGAGGTAGACTGCTTTCTAATAATACAGACATATTTAACCCAGGTTAGATAGCACGCGGAGCCAAGTCTTCTATCTTAGCTCGCTTTGCCTTCTTCCTTGCCTCGCTTAACCCCAGCCGCTCAAAGACCTCATCTACATGTTTCAGATAATACCCATAATCAAATAGAGAGTTCAGTTCCTTTTTGCTCAAATGAGCCTTTATTCGCCTGTCTGCTTCAAGCAAACTCAGAAAGTCTTTCTTCTCTTCCCAGGCCTTCATGGCATTATCTTGGACCATTTTGTAAGCTTCTTCTCGCGTTAGGCCTTTATTTATTAAAGCAATGAGTACTCTCTGGGAGAAGACCAGCCCCTGGGTAAGCTCGATGTTACGACGCATATTTTCCGGATAAACCTTGAGTCCTTTCATTATTGAGGTAAATATAGATAGCATATAATCAACTGCCAGACAGGAGTCAGGTAAGATAATTCGCTCTGTGGAGGAGTGACTGATGTCACGTTCGTGCCATAAGGCGATATTCTCCAGAGAAGTTAAAGCATGGCCTCTTATTAGTCTGGCCAGTCCACAGATACGCTCACAAAGCTCGGGATTTCTTTTATGAGGCATCGCCGAGGAGCCCGTTTGCCCTTCTTCAAAAGGCTCTTCAACTTCCCTGACTTCCGTTCGCTGGAGACCCCTAATATCGGTGGCAAATTTCTCCAGGGAGCTGGCGATAATAGCCAAAGTGGTCAGGAATTGGGCATGGCGGTCACGCTGAACTATCTGGCTTGATATGGGAGATGGAGCGAGCCCTAACTTGGCGCAAGCTATTTTTTCAACCTGAGGAGGCACAGTAGCATAAGTGCCTACTGCCCCCGATATTTTGCCTACAGAAATATTTTTCCTAGCCTCAGCCAGCCTTTGAGCATTACGCTTCATCTCTTCAACCCACAGTGCCATCTTTAAACCCAAGGTAATAGGCTCAGCATGAACACCATGGGTTCGCCCCATCATAATGGTGTATTTGTGCTCTACGGCTTTATTCTCCATGACGGATATAAGCCCAGCCACATCTTTTATCAAGATATCTGCCGCCTGGGTCAATTGCAGACCAAGGGCGGTATCCATAACATCCGAAGAGGTGAGACCAAGATGTACAAAGCGTGACTCTGTGCCCAGACTTTCAGCCACCGAGTTAAGAAAAGCAGTCATGTCATGGTGAGTCACCTTCAGAAACTCGGCAACACGATTCAGGTTGTAGCTGGCTTTCCTTATCTTAACTATCTCTTCTCGGGGGATTTCGCCCAGCTCAGCCCAGGCTTCACAAGCAGCTATTTCCACCCTGAGCCACTGGTCAAATTTGTTTTCATCAGACCAGATTTTCTTCATCTGGGGTCTGGAGTACCGTTCAATCATATTATCCCCTTGCTAATTCTTGTTTATACTTACGATAGGCCTCTTTTATCTCTTTATGCCCGGTGCCCAAAATCTGGGCGGCGAGCAAGGCAGCATTCTTTACCCCACTTTGACCAATGCCCATGCAGGCTACCGGCACTCCCCCGGGCATCTGGCTTATGGAAAGCAAAGCATCTATGGCTTTTAACTCGCTAGTGGGTAAGGGCACACCGATTACAGGCAAAGTTGTCCAGCTAGCCAAGACGCCAGGAAGGTGAGCAGCTCTGCCAGCAGCAGCAATGATAACTTTGAGCCCTCTCTTCTCTGCCCCCAAGCCATACTCCCTTAGCTTTTCGGGATTTCTATGGGCTGAGATAACGGAAAGCTCATAATCAATGCCAAATTGCTTAAGCGTGTCCAGCGCCGGCTGTATCAGTTCGGTGTCTGTCTTGCTGCCTATGACTATACCTACTAATGCCATTGCTAAGTAAATCCCCACAAATATCAAAACTCAAAGGTCAAAAATCAAAGTGACAATTCAAAACTCAAAAATGCTTATACCCTTGCTTGTATCTTTGCTTTTTGCATTTTACTTTTTTATTTACTGTCGCCCTGTCATTTTGCATTTTCACTTTTGCCTTTTGATTTTCTTTTAGTATTTTGGTGCTTAGGGTTTAGAGTTTATCCTATCTATCTCCCTCAAAGCAATATCTTTGCGATAATGACAACCTTCAAAGTAAACATTAGGAATGTTGCGATAAACCTTTTCCCGAGCTTCAGCCATGTCTTTGCCCACACCTATTACGGTGAGCACTCGCCCGCCGTCGGTATAAATTATGCCATCGTCCCCCAACTTAGTTCCAGCATGGAAAACTAGCACATCCTTATCCACACTATCTATCCCTTGTATGGGAAAGCCTGTTTTATAGCTTCCAGGATAGCCACCCGAAGCCGCAACTACTCCAACGCAGGCCTCGGAGTTCCACTCTATTTTCACCCGGTCGAGGTTGCCCTGGACTACTGCCATAAGTATATCCACCAGGTCGGTTTTGAGAAGAGTCAAAACGACCTGAGTTTCTGGGTCACCAAAGCGAGCATTGAATTCCAGCACCACAGGTTCTCCATCGACGATCATTAACCCCGCATAGAGCACTCCCTTATAAGGCATGCCTTCCTCAGCCATGGCCTTCACAGTCGGCACTAAGATATCCTTGGTTACCTTTTCTGTCATCCCGGCAGAGAAAAAACCCGGTGGGCTGTAACTTCCCATACCTCCGGTATTGGGACCCTGGTCATTATCCCCAATTTTCTTATAGTCGCAAGCTGGCACCATAGGTGAGACTGTTTTGCCATCAGTAAAAGCTACGAGGCTCACCTCTCGACCGCTAAGATATTCGTCAATGATTACCCTATCTCCAGCAGAGCCGAAAATCTTTGCTTCCATGACGTCACCGAGGGCTTTGTGGGCTTCCGCCAAAGAACCAGCGATAATCACACCTTTGCCAGCAGCTAATCCATCGGCCTTGATTATGACAGGTGAACGCTGTTCTTGAAGGTATTCACGAGCCTCAGAGTAAGAGGAGAAAATGGCGCCTTTGGGACAGGGAATGCTATATTTTTCCATCAAATTGCGGGCAAAAACCTTGCTTGATTCTACCTGGGTGGCTTCTTTAGTGGGACCGAAAATAGGAATACCCAGACTATCAAAGTAGTCCACTATGCCCGAAGCTAGGGGAGCCTCAGGACCAACCACGACAAGGTCAATGCCTTTTTCTTTAGCTGCCTTGCCCAGCCCTTCTATATCTGTGGGGCGCAGATCCAGATTTTCCGCGATGGCAGCTGTGCCAGCATTCCCCGGCGCAGCGAAAACTTTTTCCACCCTGGGACTCTGGGCAATCTTCCAGGCTAAGGTGTGTTCCCTCCCCCCACCACCAACGACTAGTATCTTCAAATTTCACTCTCGCGTGTCAGTCTTCAGGGTATAGCCGTACTAAGTCTTCCATTTTCTGGATTTTTCAACGCCAGTTTTTTGAAAGATGGCACTGGGAATGATGGTGAAGGTCACCACTAGGAACAGCCGATCTTGGCCTCGGAGAATATCTACTGCTTCTTTTTCTTCTTGTGCTTCCCCCTATTTTTCTTCACCCCTTTTAATTTCACTCTGTGTGCCATGGCATTATAAAATCCTCTTGAATTTCTCGGCCTGAGCGGGGTCGAGATTTTGAATTAGTCTCAACAACTCTGCAACATGCTCCTTTTCCTCTTCAATAATATGTTCCAGTGTATTCACAGCCTCTCCATTCTCCAGGTCTAATACATGCTCCTGATACTGGTTAATGGCTTGCAACTCGGCTATCAAATCCTCGCGGAGCATGTCCAGGTCATCCTGTATGGCTAGCTGTTCTTCGTAACCTTCTTCAAAAGAATGGCTCATCCTTTTCTCCTTTAATATTTATTCCCATTCTATAGTTGCCGGCGGCTTACTGGTGACATCGTAGACTACCCTGTTGACACTGGGAATTTCATTAACCAGGCGGTCAGATATTCTAGCAAGAAGGTCGTAGGGCAGGCGAGCCCAATCAGCAGTCATAGCATCTTCACTGGTTACTGCTCTGAGTGCTACCAAGTAGCCATAGGTCCTGTAGTCGCCCATGACGCCAACACTCCTGACATCAGTAAGTACAGCAAAGCTTTGCCAAAGTTGGCGATAAAGTTTGGCTTTTTTGATTTCATTCATCAAAATCCAATCAGCAGCCTGCAGTATCTCCAGCTTCTCCCTGGTCACTTCACCGATGATGCGAATGGCTAACCCCGGTCCGGGAAATGGTTGTCGCCAGACCATATCCTCAGGCAGGCCTAGAGCTAACCCCACTTGTCGAACTTCATCCTTAAACAAATACCTCAGTGGCTCGATAAGAGTGAAATTCATTTTGGCCGGTAACCCCCCGACATTATGATGGCTCTTTATCTTAGCTGCAGCTTTGGTTCCCGCGGAGGTACTTTCAATGACATCGGGATACAGAGTGCCTTGGGCCAGAAAATCAATCTTACCTAATTTGGCCGCTTCTTCCTCAAAAATTTGGATAAACTCGTTTCCTATTAATTGTCGCTTCTTTTCCGGATCGCTAACCCCTTTAAGTCGTTCTAAGAATCTATCGGTAGCGTCTATGTAAACTACATCCATTTTGAGGTTACGCTTGAAGGTACTAAGCACCCTTTCCGGTTCATCACGACGCAATAAACCATTATTGATAAAGATGCAGGTTAACTTATTGCCAATAGCACGGTCAATAAGGGTAGCAGTTACCGCCGAATCAACGCCTCCAGAAAGAGCACAGACTACTCTTCCGCCGCCCACTTGCTTTTTAATCTTATCTACGCTCTCAGCTATGAAATTAGCTGATGTCCAGTTGCCCTGGCAGCCGCATATTCGAAGTACAAAATTCTGAAATATGTTTTCTCCTTGAGCTGTGTGAACCACTTCAGGGTGAAACTGCAGCCCATAAATGCCGCTATCGTTACCCACAACAGCGAACGGCGAATTTTCAGTGTAAGCCAAAGCCTTAAAGCCAGGAGGCAACTCTACTACTTGGTCACCATGGCTCATCCATACCGGGAGAGAAGAATGAAGACCGGCAAAAAGAGGACAGTCTTCAGCACTTATGTGTAGTATTGTGTGCCCGTATTCGCGCTTCGTTCCCCGAGCTACCTGGCCACCCAACTGATAAGCGATAGCAAACATTCCATAGCAAATGCCCATCACAGGTAGATGGCTTTCGTAAATGTAGGGTAAAGGCAAAGGAGCCCCAGAATTATAAACGCTAGCTGGACCTCCCGAGAGGATAAATCCTCGTGGGTTAAGGGAAGCTATTTTCTCCCAGGGCGTGTCATGAGGCACAAGCTCACAATAGACTTGGCACTCCCGTACCCGTCGGGCAATGAGCATGCTATATTGAGAGCCAAAGTCGAGCACTACTATAGTTTCACGCTCGATTGGTGGTAGCTTAGGCTCAACTACAGGTTGCTCGCCGCGCAACTCCTTGGCTAGCCCCAGATAGGTAGAGACTTCGATATCATCGCTGGCAGCAATTCTGTGGCTTTCTGACTTCTTTTTCACTGCAGATTTACGGTGGTGAATTCATTTAGCTTATCACTGTCCTGAACTATTATCAACCCGAGATGGGCTAAGTCTTCTCCCACCTAGCAAGGCTTCTCACTCGCGGTTAAGGCCTTCCCGCGCTATTGAATTTGGAAAGGATAAATTCCTACCCCGGACGCCACCATGCTATACTAACGTCAGAAAAAGATGGGTGTTTTACAACGAGAAATTGAGAAAGGAGTTAAAATCCTCCAAAAGGGTGGGGTAATTGCCTTCCCTACCGATACGGTCTACGGGCTGGGGGCTGACGCCTTCAATTCCACGGCCGTGGGAAGGATTTATGAAATAAAAAACCGACCCAAGCATCGACAACTTCCCTTGCTTATCGCTGATGTAGAGCGATTGACTACTCTGGCCGATCCAATACCAGAAATTGCCTGGTTTTTGGCAAGGCGGTTTTGGCCCGGCGGGTTAACTCTGGTTCTGCCAAAAATAGATTCGTTGCCTGTCTATCTAGCCCCAGAGTCCACCATAGCAATACGCGTTCCTGACCACCCTGCTTGTCTGGCTATCATTCAACACCTGGGGAATCCCATAATCGGAACCAGCGCTAATATTAGTGACCAACCGGCTGCCTTAACTGCCGAGGAAGTTGGACAACAATTGGGAGGAAAAATCGACTTTATTATCAATGGAGGCAAATGTCCTGGCGGCAAGGAATCCACAGTAGTGGATGTTAGCCATGAATCGCCGAGAATTTTGCGTCAAGGCATTATACCCGCATATGAAATTGACAAAGTGTATAAGGAATACTTGGAGGTAAATAGTGAAGCGCATTGCTATAGGTTGTGACCACCGCGGCCTTGCTCTAAAGGAGCTAATTGTGCCCTTTCTGCAAAACGCGGGGCATAGCTATCAAGATTTTGGTTGCTACAGCACTGAACCTGTGGATTATCCTGACATCGCCCAGAAAGTCGGGGAGGCCGTGGCTTCGGGCAATTTTGACCAGGGCATTCTAATATGCAACACTGGCATAGGTATAAGCATAGCTGCCAACAAAATAAAGGGTGTAATGGCAGCTTTATGCTGTGATGTATTTGCAGCACAACGAGCCCGCCAGCACAACGATGCCAACGTTCTGTGCCTCAGGGGAGAGGATATAGACACCGAGTCAGCTTTGGAAATCGTCAAAACTTTCTTAGCCACGGATTTTGAAGGCGGCAGACACTTACGAAGGGTGAATAAAATAAGGGCTTTAGAAGGAGATTCACAGAAATAATAGCCCTTGTTCTTGAGGGATACTACGTGAGGGGACAGTTATTTCGCCAGGTCACACTGCATATCGACTTCTTAAGTCATGGGATAACTTAGCTGTTAATTCCAGAGCCAGAGACGCCGCTTCAGGCGATAAGCTTTCCAGGCCACAAGAAGGAGTTATCAGCCCTTGAGCTATGATCTGCCTGAATTTAACGCCATCCCTGGTGAATGGAGCCATGGCTTCTTCCAGTCGGTCCCGGAGGCCGGACAAGGATTCTTTAGCCAAGGCCTCTTCCTCGTTCGGAACTATCCCCCAGGCAATGCTGCCACCACCCTCAAAGAAAGATTTCACCTTGTCGGAGTGGGCGCTTAGGGAAGAGGCATAATTATAAGCATCAAAGCTGAGAATATCGATTTTGGTGTCCAGAAGGACTGACCAGTTAGTGTTTCCGCAGCAATGCAATCCCTTTGTCCCTTTGATTCCCCTGAATACCTCTTCTAGCAGAGCAGGCACTTTTTCTTCAGGAATAGGAGTAAACACCGAGCCCAAAGAAACCAAATAAGGCTCGTCAACAAAGATAATGGTATTAGGCGATATTTTCCTCAAGATATTTTCCTGCCACGAAGCTTTTAGCCGCAGGAACTTGGCCGCGGTTTCGGCTAAAGTCTCATCATAGAGAATGCCCAGACCATCCTGACTGGTAACCCTCAATCCCCAGGTGATAGGACCTGTTACCTGTCCCTTGACTATTTTACTGCCTGTTGCTTTGGAAAGGAAGGCATGGAGCCCGGCAGCATATTCGGTCGAAATGCCATACTCAGGGGCGTTATCCTGCTCACAATCAATACGGATTTGCTCCAGCTCGCTCTCAAAATCCGCTGAGGGCTCGATGTGAATTTTGTCCCCATCTATAACCACCCCCGGAAAACCCTCACTGAACTGGATAATCATGTTTTCTTTAGGAGAGCGCCGCGGTAATTGTGGCCAGGCAGGAATATCAGGAAGACATTTCATAATAATGGAACAGGCCTCGCCAGAATTCGTGTGAGGCATGCTGCCGATAGCAGTGGGCAAACATCCAAACTCAAACTTGGCTGACATCTTCCTCCCCTCCTAAATACTTGCCAATTAACAGCCCCAGCTCTTTCCTCTTTTCTTTCGGTATGTATTTCGTTCCAGTGACTATGGCATATTTAAGGGCGCTAGCACAGGCACAGTCTCGTTTCTGTGGTATGGAAGGTAGTAGTAACTTCAGGATTCTCTTGACAGTATCAATGCCCTTCCGCAGGTTTGTTAAAATCATATCCGTAGTCACCGACTCATAAGTCGGATGCCAGCAATCATAATCGGTGACAAGGGCAAGTGCGACATAGCATATTTCCGCCTCTCTAGCTAATTTAGCTTCAGGCAAAGCTGTCATCCCAACAACATCAGCACCCCAAGAGCGGTAAAGCTGCGACTCAGCCTTGGTGGAGAGTTGTGGACCTTCCATGACTAGATAAGTGCCACCCTTATGTACCTTAGCCCCAACCTTGGTGCTTGCCTCAAACGAGATTTGGCTCAGAACAGGACAGAAGGGTTCAGCGAGAGATACATGCCCCACTATCCCATCTGCAAAGAAGGTGCTGGCTCTTCCTCTGGTACAGTCTATTAGTTGGTCAGGAACGACTACGTCCAGAGGTTCTATCTCCTCCTTAAGACTGCCCACAGCGTTTACAGAGATAATCCTTTCCACCCCCAGAGATTTCAAGGCATAGATATTGGCTTTCGCCGGTAGTTCACTGGGACTTATTCGATGTCCCTTGCCATGTCTGGGGAGAAAGGCAACCCCTACTCCTTCTAGATTGCCCAAGATAATAGCGTCGCTGGGCTCGCCAAAGGGCGTGCTTACCTTCACTTTCTCCACCTCTGTCATCCCCCCCATCTTATAAAGCCCGCTTCCGCCAATGATGCCAACCCTTGCTTCAGGCATTTGATACCTCCGTGAAAAACAATATCCCTTGCTCCTGCGTCTCTCCTCCCACCTTCCCCTCCTCAAGGTATTTCAGGTGAGCTATAGTCTCTCCATTAGTCCTACGTTAAGTCAAACCTAGCATACTTCCCTAGGATTGTCCACCAACGAGCCTCTTTTTTTCCCGCAGAGATGTGATCTAGTTCAGATAGATGGGTGACACATACATGGGTCATGAAAGGACGTTATAATGGCTGTGCTATGATTGTTTATTACTCAATGCCAGGATATAAGCGCCTGGCAAACATCCCCAGGTTATCAAAGGAAGCCACACGAAGACTCAAATGGTTTGATTACTACAATTCCCACGACCACAATGCCAGACTTACCTGCCGCCACTTCGATAT
>JAUWGZ010000100.1 GCA_030606165.1 Dehalococcoidia bacterium | reverse complement strand
AGAGGGAATCGATCGGGTAACCCGATCGATTCCCTCTACTTTAGCTTCGCCTAGAGGGCCATAACCATATTTGGCTAGCAGCTTGAGAAAATCATTCTTGGTCAGAAGCATGACATTGACTTCAGGGTAAAGTTCTCTGAGCTGGCGCAGCTTGCGATTCTTCGCGGTTAGCAGATTTTGTTTTAATGTAGTGAGTTCAATATAAAGGTCTAACTCGGGCAAGTAAAAATCGGGAGTGAACATTTCTGCTATCTTGTCGCCCTCCCACCTAAGAGGAAAGGAACGAGGCTCATAAAGCCATTCAATGCAGTAAAAGTCTAAAAGTTTGGCAAAATCCTCCTCGCTGGGATGAGCGAAACTAGTTGGCCTCAGCGTAGTGGTGGGTAACGGAGATACCTGGGACGATTTTCTTAGTCTCTTACTTGCCTTATAGTCTTGCTCTAGCAATTGATGAAGCTCTGCTCTCTCAAAGATGACGGCGCACATATCAGCAACACTGAGGAGGAAGCTTTTATCAGCTTCGGAGAATTGGCGAGGCTCACGAGTGTAAATTCGAATCTCCCCGATAGCCTCTCCTTTCCCGAGTATAGGAACCCCAAGTATAGAAGATATTCCTTGCGCTAGTGCTATTTGGGGATATTGAACTCTTTCATCTTTAGTAGCATCGGCAATAAATACCACTTCCCCCTCAAGGATCTCCGGGAGGCTTTTACGGGCATCGAGGGGCCCCTTTTTCAGATAAAGGTCGCTCAAACCATACGCGCCTACAGTGATCAAATATTCCTTTTGGGAATTGAGGGATAAAATGCGGCAGCCATTTGCCTGCATTGCCTTGGCAGTGCTTTTGGCGATAGAATTACAAATCTTCCTTAAACCAAAATCCGAATTGGCAACTTTGGTTATCCGCTTAAGAGCTGAATAATAACTACCTCTCGATCTACCCATCCTTCGACTCCGCTCAGCACATGCTTTTCTCGTACCCTATCCGCATTTAGTAAAGCCACAGGCGAGGCAAATATTGCAGCCTTCCTGGTAAATCAAGGGACCACCACAATCGGGGCATTGCCCGGCCCAACTTTTAACCAGCTCAGGATTTTTGGAAGGTGTATTTGGATTAGTGCTCTTTTCTCTAGTAGCAGGCTTTTCTCTAATGTACTTCTCCAGCACGCTGGCGATAGCATCGGCACAGGATAAAATAGCATGTCCCTGCTCCCAAGCAATGGAAGGGCATCTAATGCCGCGCAGGTGCTTTACAATAGAATCTACATCTATTCCAGACCTTAGAGCCAGGGATGTAAGGCGGCTGATAGCCTCAAGCTGTGCTGCGGCACAACCTCCAGCCTTCCCTAGGGTGGAGAAGACTTCGGATATTCCCCGACTATCAAAATTTACTGTCACATAAATGTAGCCACACCCGGTGTTTACCCTTTCGGTTACACCCGTTGTCACTTTAGGCCTTTTCCTGGGAGCTAGCTTACCTTCAGTCTTTTTTACCCCCTCACCCACAGTGAGGACCTGACTATCTCGACTCCTATCACGATAAATAGTTATCCCTTTCAAGCCTTCCTGGTAAGCCAGCTTATACACCTTTGTTACGTCCTCGGGTGTCGCATCGTGAGGGAAATTGACCGTCTTGGATACAGCGTTATGTGTTGACCTCTGGAAGGCTGCCTGCATCTTAACGTGCCACTCAGGAGATATGTCATGGGCGGTGATAAAGAGCCTTTTTATCTCTTCAGGAACTTCTTCTATATCTTTTAACCTCTTCCCTTCAGCTAGCTGCTTCATTAGATTCGGGGAATAGAACACTCCTTTTTTGGCTGCCTCCTCAAAATAAGGGTTCACTTCTATAAATTCTTCGCCTTCCAGGATATGACGCACATAGCTTAAAGCGAACAATGGCTCAATGCCACTGGAACAATTAGCGATTATGCTTAAGGTGCCGGTTGGGGCGATGGTAGTTCTGGTGGCATTTCTCACTCTGAGATTCTCAGAAGCATAGTCACTTCCCTCGAAAGCGGGGAATACTCCTCTTTCCTGTGCTAGCTTCATAGAAGCTTCGGTCGCCTCCTTAGATATAGTCGCCATCACCTCCTCTGCCTTATCCAATGCCCTCTCCGAGTCATAAGGAATGCCAAGCTGAATCAGCATGTCGGCAAAACCCATCACCCCCAGGCCTATTTTCCTGGTAGCTTTTGTCATCTCCGTAATCTCTGGCAGGGGAAATTGGTTGACTTCGATAACGTCATCAAGAAAGCGGACTGCCAGCTTGACTATTTGAGATAGTCTGTCATAGTCAATGTCTGGCTGACCATCTTTATCCGCCACCATCTTGGCCAAATTTACGGAGCCTAAATTACAGGACTCAAAGGGGAGCAGGGGTTGTTCTCCACAGGGGTTAGTACTTTCTATTTTACCCAAATGTTTAACAGGATTTTTGTCATTTATTCGATCGATGAAAACAATGCCCGGATCCCCTGTTTCCCAAGCCATATCAACTATTTTCTTGAATACCTCTTTGGCATTCAGCTTATCCGTCACCTCTCCAGTTCGAGGGTTCACTAAATTGTAATCGCTGCCTTTTTCCACCGCTTTCATAAACTCATCAGTCACAGCTACAGAAAGGTTAAAATTGGTTAAAGCTTCAGGGTCTTCCTTAGCTGTGATGAATTTCAAGATGTCGGGATGGTCAACATTGAGTATCGCCATGTTGGCCCCGCGGCGCATGCCGCCTTGTTTTATGACATCGGTGGTAACATCGAAGGCTCGCATGAAAGAGACCGGGCCACTGGCAACGCCGCCTGTAGAACCCACTCTATCACTTGTCGGTCTAAGCCGGGAAAAGGAAAAGCCGGTACCTCCGCCACTTTTATGAATCAAAGCAGTATATTTAACCGCATCAAAAATAGACTCCATAGAATCCTCAATAGGTAAAACAAAGCAAGCTGATAGTTGCCCTAGTTCACGGCCGGCATTCATTAATGTAGGTGAGTTAGGTAAGAATTCCAGGTTTGCCATTAACTGATAGAATGCCTCTTCCCAAAAGGAAACATCTGCTTTGGCATCGTAATGTGACTCGGCTGAGGCAATATGCCTGGCGACGCGGCGAAATAGCTCTTGTGGGGTCTCAATGACCTTCCCCTCCCCATCCTTTGACAGATATCTCCTTTCCAGAACCCTTAAGGCATTATCGCTGAGTTTGATTCCAGAAATGACTTGGCTTCTGGCTTGAGGAGAAAATTCGTCTGCAGTTAGAATCTCCTTAACCATTGCCCGAATTTGGGAGGGGGACACAGGCTGTTTAGTTTGCTGAGGAACAAATTCCTCCATGCCTGGGAAGGGATGAGCTACATCTAAGCGCTGGCTCACTTGTTCTGTAAACTTCTCCAACAATTTCCTATCACTTATACCCATGGACTCGGCAGCAGCGAAGACAGCTTGAGCTACTCTATCTCGACCAATAGTTTTTTGGTTCTCTTTCCGACGGGTTTTGGGCATTTTATCTCCTCTTGCGACCAACTGGGGAATTCACCGCCTCAGAAGAGGGCAGCGGTAGCTGGTTTGCTGGCGTTAGCTCTCTTCGTACCGCCAAGCTATCCACCTCTTGTTTTAAAGCGCCGATATCTGTAAATTCCCGATAAACACTGGCAAAGCGAATATAAGCAATGTGGTCTAGTTTTCTTAATCCTTCCATGACCAAATCACCAATATAAGAACTGGAGACCTCGCTTTTGCCCACCTTGTAAAGCTCAGCCTCGATGGTGTCCACGAACTTATCAATGGCGCCTGTAGGAAGGGGACGTTTCTCACAAGCTTTGCGAATACCCGAAAGGAGCTTATCCCGGCTGAATTCCTCACGTCGTCCATCCTTCTTAATAACGAAGATATCATGTGGCTGTATACGCTCGTAAGTAGTGAAACGAGCGTTGCAGGTGAGGCATTTCCTTCGGCGTCTCACCACCTCGTCTAGACTCCGAGAATCTATCACTCTTGATTCCTGACTGCCGCAGTAAGGACAGTTCACAAAATTTCTCCTAAGAATTGTGGTACGGAAACATTTTACCACTAAATGTAGTAGAATGCAACATCTTGTACTCGTTCATATGATTAGTGACACTTCACCTCCTCTCTTTGTTTTTGTTGATGCTGTCGCAGAAACTCTTTTGGCGTGAGGTATCCTAATCCCTGGTGGGGACGGATAGTATTATACACCTCTTCCCATTTCAGG
>JAUWGZ010000031.1 GCA_030606165.1 Dehalococcoidia bacterium | reverse complement strand
TAAGTGCCTCACTACAAACTATGCGGGGTATTTCTTCAATCTCAGTGAAAATATCCTTCTGTTCAAAGCGCTCATGTAAGTTATGTCCATAGTAAATTTCGGCGAGACTTCTAAGTAGGTCCTCTCCGACTACCCCGTTTCGCCTAAGAAAGTTCAACTTCTTATTTACCGCTGGCGATGGACTCATTCGGAATGCTCTCTCCAACACGTTAATCCTAGCTTTGGTCTCATCGTCACCTTGCTTATAAAGGACACTGAGTTCGCGTAGAACGTATCGCTGTGCTTGTGTCAAAGATATGGTCTGAACTCGCTCTGCTCGCCTGTGTTTTACGTCTTCCTCAAAAACACGTTTGACTTTCATTACGTCATGGTTGTAACCAGGCGGAAGTTTTGCGACTGGTTCGAGTGCGGAACATTTAATGGCACTCACGGCTTTCGCCACATCTCGGGAGGCTATATTTCCGTCCTTGCCAACCAGAAAGAGTTGATAAAAACGTCCAGCCTCACAGAAAACGTATCGTCCCTTAAAATCAGCTTCTTTCGAAGACCGGATGCCGTCCCTCATCTCTGATATTCTCTGAAATTCCTGGGGAGTTTCACTTCTTAGATGTCTGAGCATTTCCTCGGCTTCATTCAAGTCCACGAGGTCTCTGACGTCTTCCTCAAATAACGATAGTTGTCCCCCTCTGCTTTCATAGATTGCGTACATAGTTTGCTCATTCAGCCGCTCACTTGGATCGAGGATAGCCGCATCCTCTCCAATCGTGTCGTGTATTTCTTGAATTCGGTTTTCGAGCACCTGTTTAATGCCCAAGCCTCTATCAAGCTCAGTCTCAGGAAGAAAGTTGAACGCCCACACTACGTCATTTTCGGAGCCTATCCTGTCGATGCGACCAATCCGTTGTATTAGTTTGACAGGGTTCCAGTGTAAATCGTAGTTAACGACCTTGTCGCCGTCCTGCAAGTTAAGCCCTTCAGATAGTACATCAGTAGAGACGAGTATACGAACCTCGCTCTCACCTTTTAGCAACTTGAATTGTGGGTTGGCCTTGGGAGCAAACCGGCCGGCCATTCTAGACTTACTTTTATCAGTGCCATAAATCACATCTATGTCTGGCTCCTTATTACCGGGGTTCAGGTTTTCATATAGATATTTGGCTGTGTCTGCATATTGGGTAAAAATCAAGCATTTACCTTTATTTAGCGGCTCCTGCTTCATCCGCGAGAACAACTTCTGCAGTTTGTCATCGTTGGCCGGAGTAATTGGCTCCACTAACTGGAGAACCTGCTCAAGTAATTTCTTGTCCGCTTCTATGTGGTCGCGTAGCCGTGTCTGGTCGAAATCCTTTATATCGTACTGTCCTGACATCTCCCGCAGTTGATCCATCAAGTCAGCCTCTTCGTAGCGGTCGCATTCGTAAAGAAGTTGTTGAGCATCATCACCTGCTGGCACAATGCCCGCATCTAAAGATTTGAGAAAGGCTTTATGAATTGTAATGAGACGTCTTATCGTTTCTCTAAATGAATAGACGCTGGACTCGAATCTCTTGAAAAGAAGGACCCTGATAATTCCTCTGAGATTCATGCCTGCACGCTGAAGCTCATTGTATGGCTTCTGTTTTCGTTTCTCTGGGCGCACATAGTTATAAAGTCCGTAACGAGCATACGTTAGTTCTTGTCCCAGCTTTGGCTGGTAATGTGTCCCCCGAGGCCGACCCAAATACGTCCTGATTTGCTGGTAAAGCCCGTTATATGTTGCATCTATACTGTATCTGAGCGGCACCAACTCCCGTCTGGGGAAAAACTGGTGTTTCCCGCCCACCATGATGTATGCTCGCTTGGTGCCATCGAGATACTGTCTGGACTCGGTGTCCGACAACTCACGTAAAGGCTGGTGGGTGTCTTCGGCATATCCGTACCAGCGAAGAACATGCCTGCGGGTTCTCCTTATGAGCACGTGAACCAACAGATCCTGTAATCTTCTTTCTTCGTTGTCTATCAATTTGAAATACTTCTTCAGGTCTGGGGGGTCTATGGGCAGGTCGGTCTTATCTTCTTGGTGAAATAGTTTGGTCTGGTTGTAAATGTCCCAGGCTGATTTATTTCTTGGTGTAGCAGTCAAAAAGCAACATTTTCGTCCCGTTGATAGAAATGTATGAAGCGCTTCGTAACGCTGCGTGGTATGGTGGCGAAAGTTATGGCTTTCGTCCACCAAGACCATATTGCGATCTCGGTACTTCACATCTTGAAGAAGGCCGTTCACACCTGCTTCGTCCGTTTCTTTCAGGAGGCTCATAGACAGTACGCGGGCATTAAGGTCGTAGACTTCGTTGTAACTTTCCCACATGTCCTCAAGAGGCTTGGGGCATATTATGAGAGGGCGCGCATGCTCTGTTCTCTCAAAATGTTTCACTATGGCTGCGCCAATGTAGCTTTTGCCTAATCCAACCACATCCGCCACAAAACAGCCACCGTAGTCTCTTATCTTTTGAATTGCCTGGTAAACCGCGACCTTCTGGAAGTCAGCGAGGTCCCTCGTTATTTCATCATCCCACAGGATTTCCGCTCCCTTTTCCTCTTCTAGCCGATCTTTCACTAATGTGTAAAGAGTCTTCATATAGATGTCGTATGGATTTACCAAACGGGCTGCCCAGGACTGGCTTAGTTTATTCATTAAGTGAGCTTCAAAATCCTGCGCTTCATCCCATAGCTCATCAAACCACCTTGTTAATTCGGCGTGATTTCCATCTCCCTCAATTCTTACATTTAGTTCAGTATTGTCTGAAATGCCGGCGAGGGTCAGGTTCGAAGAGCCAACGATGGCCGAACCCTTGTTTGGTGGGGGCACGGGCTTACCCTTGTCATCGTAAAGGTTTTTGTAGTCAAAGATGTATGCTTTAGCGTGTAGACGCCCCTTGGTGTATACCTTAACCTTGAGCCGCTTCTCTTCTATCATATTGACCAGAGTCTTAACCAGACTTTCCCCTTCATCAGTCTGGTCCATAAGAGCAATAGCTTCCTGTAGATTCTCGGCTGTCTCGCCAGCCCGTCGCCTTTGGTCTGCCTTCTTGCTTAGCCTGATATCTTCCAAGGCTTGGTCAACTAAATCGAGGCGCTTATACCCTTCACTAATTTGCTCAAGAGTTTGTCTATTAGTCGTGTTGCCTATGAGAAGTTTGAGCTCTACTACTCCCTTAAGATTATTCTGAATAGGCTCAAAGCCGGACAAAAAGAAGTAGCCCACAGCGAACTTGGCCCGCTCCGAAGAAGGGAGAACGCGGTTTATGTGGTCAACCAGTTTCTCGTTCCGGTTATCTATGATGTCATGCGTCGGCATTTCTCACTCCTGTAGCCAGCCGCCTTCCAACCAGTCGTGCAAGCTCATCTTCATCTCCAACTAGATATATCTTGCTTCCGCAGTTCAATCGCTATTCAAAGGGTAAATCATCGTCAGAAAGGGCTTGTTCCTGGGATTGTGAAAAGTCAGTCGCCCTCAGATTTCCCAGCCTTTGCTTCAAGTCTTCAAACTTTGCCCATCCTGTATCCTCTTTGTTTAACTTCAGTATCTCAGCAACATGTCTTGCTACAAGAGGCTTGGAATCGCCAATTGTCTGCTTTGCTTCTTTTTCTAACTGCTCGTAAGGTGGAAATGAATTTCTCATGGTTTGTTCGAAATCTCGGCCAAAGATGCAATAGTTATCATCAATGTACCAATCGTCAAGACTAATTATATTTTCAACTTCTGACTCTTCAGAAATTCCAATAGTTGCCAACGCATCTTTCCTCTTTTTCTCATCATCGTCTTCCTTTGTATCATTGTCGAAGGTCAGGAAGGTTGGGATGCCATAAGCGGTGAAAAATCGCCACCATTTAGCCAGATTGCCCTTTCCCATTACAGGGATAACAGCAATGCCTTCTTTGGCTACGTCCAAACCAACTTTTGTTAGATAAACTGGCAGGGTTAAGGATTCTGTTGGCCCTTCTACAAGAACTATCTTCTTGGCAAATAGCCCATTAAGGATCTCCTGTGTTGTACTGGCAGCGTAAAAAGGCAATACAGTCTTAGAGTTCGTCCGATTTGGGTCAGCACCATGTTGGATGCAATACTTGGCTAATTCATCGGCAGACAACTGCTTTACAGTTGTTGCTCCGTCACTCTTGCGTACCAAAACTATTCCTTCTTGGCTGAGAAGGTCAACAAATGCAGGACTGTGTGTGGTTAAAACAATTTGGAGTCCGTCATTTGCCATTTGTGTAACTTTTCTCGCCAGCCACTGCTGTGCCAGAGGATGTAAGTGCGCCTCAGGCTCTTCAATAACCAGAATTATTCCCCCGTAAAAAGCCTTGGCATACGCCTGGGCAAATGCCAGAGCAAGAAGTTGCTCTTGACCTGTTCCTAGTTCCTCAAATGTTCTGGTTTGTCCTCCTTCTTCGGGTAAAAGTCGGAGAGAGTGGAAATAGTTGCTCGGGTCATAAGCAGAGAAATCTATCTGTAAGCCATAAGACATACCTCTAAACATATCTTGAAATTGAGATGATAGTTCGGATTGGAAGTTGGCAAATTCAGAAACTTCCTTAAATATTTCCTTGACGCATTCAAACTCCTGCTTGAGGCGATTAACTCTATCCTCGTCTTGTGTGAGATGGTCATGAAATTTATGCATGAGCTTTGATAAAAATGTCCACTTGGTTGAATAACTGAGTTGATAGGATAATCGACGGTCAGCACCGACAAGAACACAAACGCATTTATCCCTTATATCGCTTGAAATACGGAACTCGCTAGTATCTGTAATTACATGGAATTTACATTTTTCATCAGGAGGTGCGCTCTGATCGTAGGACCATCGAAAACAGTTAATTGGGTTGTTGTATTTATCAGTAATTCCATCCATGTTTGTGCATATCTCAATCGGTCCGCTTGAAGGAGTTCTATCCCAGAATTCATGATCATCTGGCTCTCGATTTCCTGGCCACCATTCTCCAAGAATAAGATCCAGAGCACGGACTATGTTTGACTTGCCGGTATTGTTTTCGCCGACTAGTACAATCGGTGTATTTTCTGGAAACCGAATTGGGACTTTGTCTCTTATCGACCGATACCCTTTGATTGTAAGTTCCGTTACTCTCGCCATGCTATACACTTCCCGCTTTCTTGAGCCGCGCTTCCACCAGATTGATTACCGCCTCGTAAACAGCGTCTCGCTCTCCTTGGGTAAGACTAAGAGTGTCAAATACTACGTCGTCGAGTTGTGTCCGTTCTGGACGTGGTTGGAAATTTATTCGTCCACTGGCCTCATCGACCCTCAATCCGTACTCCTCCTTCACGGGAAGCACGGGAGAATTCTTCAATTTGTTGAACGCGGCTTTCAAATCCTTATCCAATATCACAGGGATTCTCAGCGACAGGAAGTCTGCCATGAAGAAATCAAGCACTCCTAATCCCAAACTTCTATTACCTAGCGTTTCGATGATTAAGGCGACAAGCGTTGTGTTCAAATATGCAACAAGGGCTACTTCGTCCAGCTTTGGATGTAGCCTGTAGAATCTCAAGGATAAATAGTTGAGGGGATTGTAGTACATTGCGTATGAGTCGTTAAAGCTTCTAGGCACCAGAATCTTGGCGCTACTCAACATTTGTCTGGTAGGTCGATACCAAGGATGCTGAGTCTTAGTGACAGACCTTTTGTTGTATCCTTGTTTCTCTCCCCATTTTATGTATTCTTTCACCTTATTTGAAGGCTGTTCTTTGATGACCAAGCAGTACGCATCATGACCACTAATTTCTATACGTTTATCGGTTTTCGTATAGTCCTTTAATAGAGGAACCAGATATTCCTGCTCAATTTCTCCAGTAAATGGAGCGTTGTTCTGCAGGGTGACATTATCGTTGTAAACTCGAAGACACCCGCTTGAAGATTTAACCGCATTATCGATAATAAAGAATCCATCTGCACCGCCAGTATTCAAATACCTTTCACCATCAAAAAGATCCGCTAGGCTTCTTGAGTAATTTGCGCCCTTCTCCAGAATTGTCCAATATATATCCGGCGCTCTCAGGTATTTGCCGCCCCACTTGTTGCCAATGTAGCGGGCGGTTTTGATCAAGGGACCGGCAACTTTACCAGTTTTCTCCTCTTCCTCCGGTATCTCGCAGCCATCTTCCAGGAGTTTGCCCTGCTGAATGGGAAAGATACGGTATTCCTTAGTTGCCTTACGCTCGGTTGCTTCCTCAATCTCGTCAAAGATCACCGGTGAGAGGATATGCTCAAATGGCACGCGGAACATGACAAAACGCGCTGTATTATCTAACGCCCATTCTCGGCGGTCATCCGGCGAGGAAAAGAGCACTATTATAGAGTTGACATCGGCATTGGCAAAGGTGCGCCGTACCTGGTTATCCAGAACCAGCTTGACATGACTGTGCTTGAGAAGGAACTCCTGAAGGTCAGCCCCATAGCCAACGTCCAGCCAGGAGTTGGAAGTGATGAAGCAGAACGAGCCTTTGCCGTTCAGCAGGGAAAGCCCGTGCAAGTAGAAATAAATATACAGGTCGCTCTTGGCATTAATTCTGTGCGCTGCGGTATTAGTACCGGCTTTGTAGCCAAAGAAGCGTGGAAATGCCTGGTACACCGAACGTGCCAGCTTGTCTTTATAGACCCTCTTGTTTTCCGCTGTCACCTTGTCACGAGGAATCCGTGGGTCAGCAATCGCTTCCTGCCGGACATACGGCGGATTGCCGATAACAATATCAAAGCCTTCCTTCTCACTCTCGAAGATTTCCACGAAGGCAATATCCCAGACAAAGGGCACCTCTTTGGAAGCACTGAGTGCTTTACGCGATGCCTCGGTCTGCACCGATTCAGTGGTGAGGGCCTCAATTTCCTGTCGGCATTTATCTGCTTCCAAGTCCATCTGATGGGAGCGCGAAGTCACTGTGCCATCCAGCCGTATCTGGCTCTCCTGAGGGCCTTCCAGCCTTCGCCGCAAATCCTTGATACGCTCCTGTATTCTGTGCTGACGGGAGTCCAGAATATCTTGAAATAGCCGCCTTTCCTCATTCTTCAAAGCATCCACTGAATGGAACTTGCACGTTGTGTCGTTATTGTAGAACTTGAGCTTCTCATTCTTCAGGGTCGTGATTCGGGCTTTTAACGGCGGTGGGACTTCCTGTGAGGCGGCGATATGCCCCAGGTTAATGCCGCCCACTTCCTGCACCAGACTGTCTCCACAGCGGACTTTGAAAGAGAAGTAGGGTAGCAGGGGCTCCTGCAGGACATGCAATTCTTCTCGGGTAAAACCAGCATCAATAATCAGCGCCAGCCACAGGCGCAGCTCGGCAACATGACATGCCCAATCCATGACATCGACGCCATAGAGGGACTGACCTATAATCCTTTTCTTACGGTTGTAAGATGCTTCCGTTACGCCAAGCTGACGGTTAGCCTGCTCCTGCAAGTCATCCAGAATATTGAGCATGCCCACCAGGAAAGAGCCAGAACCGCAGGCAGGGTCCAGGACTGTAATATCGTGGAGGCGTTCGTTAAGAGCGGGCCAGAGACCAGCGCTGGCAACCGCCCGGTCAGCATCTGCTTTCTCATCCGGCTCCAGCGCGAAGATTAGCTGGTAAAGCAGCTCTTTCCTTTCATCCTCTAAATGATTAGCCAGATGGTCTGCCAGTGATACGCGGCACATCAGTTCAATCTCCGTTCTGGGGGTATAGAAGATACCTGCTTCACCACGCTCGTCTACTTCTTCCGAGACATTGACCAGGCTTTCATAGACTTTACCTATCATCTCCGGGTCAACAGCCACTTCCTTATCCAGCGGGCTGTCTTCAGCGATGGTGAAGTTGTAGCGCTCCAGAAACTTCAAAACCTGCTCGAAGCGCCGGTCGGAGATAGCGGCCTTATGTTCCTGGTCGAGATTACTTTCGGTGAAGAGACCGCCGTTGAGATAAGGTGCCAGAGAAAGGGCATCTCGGATTTCAGGAGGGAAGTAGCTGTGACCGCCATGGAATTTGTTGTTAAAGGCTTCAAAGAAAAGTACTCTCAGCCAGTTATCCACGAATGAATTCTGGCTCTGGCCGGAGCGCTGATAACCCTTCCAGAAGTTGAGGAGGAAGTCGCAATCGTTTCCCAGCCAGCCTTTGCGTTGGATGAAGTAGATAAACATGCAGCGGTTAAGGAACTGCAGTGAATGGTCATGCGCCCATGTCCGGTCGCTGGTTTGCTTGCATAAATCATCTGCAAGAATCCTGAAGATAGCCTTGTATTCTTCAAAGAACTGCTTGGTAACCGCTTCGACGTCGAAGGCTTCATCATGGCGCGCTTGAATTGCTAATGGCGACAGTCCGAACAAATCAGCACTGATGGTCTCAAGGTCAAGAATAGTTAGCCGCTCCGTCGCTGTACGCAGACGCTCATCAGGACCAACTGTGATACGCCGAAAGAGTCGGCGTTTTTTTACATCTTCATCATATTTAATATTAACGAAATGCCATTGTTGCTGCTGCCTGTCCGAAAAAAGGCAGAGAAGATAGAGGCACCCTGTAAGAAGCTTGTTGACTACAGGTCTTTCATCCCCAAGAAGCAAGCTATCAGAGTCTAGGCGAGCATAGATAATCTTAAATTCATCGTGGCAGGCAATGATTTGAGGGTCTTCGGCAAGAGTATTGGTAATGGCTTCACCCCATCCCTGTCGACTTATTGGGTCATGGGCGGGGTCATAGTTTAGTTCGGCAAAGAGTTCTCGAGCTTTGTCGAGGCTCCGTAATTGCCCTAGGATATTGTGTACTCTAGTTCCGGTATCCTTCGCCATTACTAACTCCAGATTACTATTTGCCTAATAGACGCTTACTCATTGAGAAGTTCATAATGCCATCCGTGGTCGTCGTGCACGGAACGAATCTTGTACCCACGTCGTTTCAATTCCGAAATCATGCGCTGCGCTGTCGGCCGTGACACATTGAGTGCCATCGCGAGTTGTCGTGCATTGAGTAGACCTTTGGAAACCAGATCCACCGCTTTCTCAAACCGCTGCTCAATTACCCGTGTACGTTCATAAGGCATATAATTTCGCTCACCTCTGCTGGATCGTTTTAGTATATGCCCCTATAATGATGGCTGTCAATCACCTATTGATGCGGGTATTTCTACCGGCAACATCACAATTCCGGAGTTATCATGAGGATGCTTAATTGACTAGAGGACACTGTGAGCATCTGCCTTCACGACAGTAGTTCCTGAAGACATGAATGAGCCCTTGCTGATGACAGGCAGTCAAATCGGAAAGCTCTTCAAGGCAGAGCTGCTTCGTCATATGCCGTGTTATGCAATTTTCAGCCAATTTGGGATAGTTACGGTAAAGCTCCATAGCGTTCTCTGTTAGCTTCGCCTCTTTAGCTAATTCTCCCCAGGAGAAAGTAAAGGGCAATATCACGTTTACTGCAATTTCACCTGCTTTGCTATTTCCCAAAAGAGCCGATATCTTTGTTTTATTTCTGACGTCAAAATCGAAATGGTCCTGCCAGTAACCATCGCCAGCCACGGTCAAACCGTTCTCCAGCACATGGTGCCCCTTGGGCAGAGGTGCTTCCTTCACTAGCTGCAATATCCCTGCTAGCAGTTTTCCTTCGCAGTAACGCTCAAGGAGGCAGCTCTGGGCGACAATGCGTCGCACTGGAGAATTGTTGGGGTATATGTGTGAGAGTGTCCAGTCACTTTCCTTCATGGTTTTAACTTTTTTACCCGCCGACTGCCATATTTGCTCCAGTTCCTGGACTTCTTTTTCCCTGGTAAACTTTCCTTGCCATCTTTGAGAGGGTAATAGCCCTGCTGTGCCTAACAACAAGGCTTGCTTTAGGGCCAAGCCTTCTCTGGATTCGATGCAATTGAGGGGCATTCTGTCAGCAAGGTCTTCAAAGGGCTTTGTGTTTTTGGCATAACCCAGAGCCCTCATCATGCCTCGGAAAAGCACCTGCCCTGCCTCCTCCCCAGCACTCAGCGCTCTGATTGCTGGGCGAAGAATCTCGGTTTGGAAATACCTCGCCTTCTGCTTAAACCTTTCTTCACCGGCAGTGTTCAATAGCTTTACTAAAGTTTGCCTATCCATGTGGTCCAGTATCTGGGAACAAGGAAGCTGCCGGTAGGGCAGCAAATAAGCTTGATGCCGCAATGCCTTCGCCAGACATAGCACGGGAACTGGCTTGCCGCTTTGTAGTAAGGTGGCTGAATTACAATCATGCCACATCACAACATGAAGGATGACATTATTATATTCAGCATCAGCATGATGCTTATGGCTATACCAATCACTGGATAAAACATGAACCTCTACATCCCCTTTCGTCAAATGGGATTTATTTGCAATAACTGCATCCCGAAAATCGGGGCCGTTATCACCATTAGCCCTTCCGGGATAGATTACACTGACTAGCTCGTCTTCGGCGGAGGGCAGCTCCTTTCCCATCACTTGTTGCCATATTAGAGTTACTTGCTTTTCCGAGAATTTTATCCGATTACGTGTAATCATGGCACAAAAAAATCACCTGTCTCTTTCTATCAATTGTTTAAGCCTTAGAGCATTGTTCACAATATTTCCTCTTGTCCCTGGAAAAACCGCAGCAGCCGACTTTAATTTGATTCATCATGCTTCTTTTCAGCTTTGTAGGTAAAGCCACTACGCTCAGCAACTATGCTGAGCAAGGTAGCCGATGCCCCGCGAGGTCGATACATCCCCTTTTCCCATTCACTGATCGTTTGCTGCCGCGTGCCTAATTCCTCGGCTAGCTTCACTTGAGTTAAGTTCAGGTGTTGCCTCAGTGCCTTGACCTCTTCTTTACTCCATTGTCTTTTTTTCTTTTTTCCTCTCTCCATCTCTCAAAATTATACACGGTTTAGTGTAATAATTCAAGAAAAATTGGCCAAATTTTAGTAAAAACCTCTTGCATTTTTGGGTTTTCTTGATATAATACAAAGTTAGCAATCTCAAGGACAGAGTGCTAAAGTAAATCTAGGAAAGGAGGAAGCATGGCTAAAATTGAACCTTTGGGGGATAGGGTAGTGATAAAACCCACAGCCAAGGAAGAAGTAAGCAAGGGAGGGATAGTTTTACCAGATACAGTTAAAGAGAAGCCCCAGGAAGGGAAAATTACTGCTGTCGGTCCAGGCAGGTTGACTGAAGATGGCAAACGTATTGCCATGGAGGTGAAGAAGGGAGACAAGGTTATTTATTCCAAATACGCTGGCACCGAGTTTAAGCTAGATGATGAAGAGCTGGTTATCATGCGTGAGGGTGATATTCTGGCCAAGAGGACTTAAGAAAAGGAGGTAAGCGAATGGCAAAACAAATTATTTTCGGCGAGGAAGCAAGGAAATCATTAAAGAACGGCGTAGATACCCTAACTGATGCTATCAGGGTGACTCTGGGACCACGCGGGCGGCCTGTAGCACTGGATAAGAAATGGGGCGCTCCTTCGGTTCTCAACGACGGCGTTTCTATAGCCAAAGAAATAGAGTTGCCTGACCCGTTTGAGAATATGGGGGTGCAGCTGGTAAAGCAGGCAGCCACTAAAACTAACGATGAATGTGGCGATGGCACCAGTACATCCACTATTATAGCCCAGGCTATTATTAGCGAGGGCTTCAAGAACATCGCTGCTGGAGCTGATTCCATGGCTCTAAAGCGTGGGATTGATAAGGGGATAGAGGCTTTAGTTGATGAGCTCAAGAAAATGTCTATACCGGTGGCTGGTAAAGAGCAGGTAGCTCAGGTAGCCGCTATATCAGCTATTGACCGAGAAATTGGCGATTTGATTGCTGACGTTATGGAAAAGGTGGGCAAAGATGGTGTTATCACTGTCGAAGAAGGCAAAGGGCTGAAATTCGAGACTGAATATGTTGAGGGGATGAAGTTCGACCGCGGCTACATCAGCCCTTATTTCATCACCAACGCCGAACAAATGAGGGCAGAGCTAGAAGACCCCTGCATCCTCATCACTGATAAAAAGATTTCCGCCATAAACGAAATATTGGCGCCTCTGGAAAAGATTGTTCAAGTATCCAAGAATCTGGTCATTATCGCTGAAGATGTGGAAGGCGAATCCCTGGCTACGTTAGTGGTTAATAAGCTGAGGGGCACTTTATCTCCACTGGCGCTTAAAGCGCCTGGCTTTGGCGACAGAAGAAAAGCTATGCTTCAGGATATAGCCGTTCTTACCGGAGGCACTGTTATATCTGAAGAAGTTGGCAGGAAATTAGATTCGGTGACTGTGGAGGATTTAGGGCGAGCCAGAAGGGTGATTGCTGATAAAGATAATACCACCATTGTTGAAGGCAAGGGCGAGGCCAAAGATATTGAGGCTCGAATCAAACAAATCAGGGCTGAGATTGATATAAGCACCTCGGATTATGATAAGGAGAAATTACAGGAAAGACTGGCTAAATTAGCAGGCGGCGTGGCAGTGATTAAAGTAGGTGGAGCTACGGAAACAGAGCTTAAAGAGAAAAAACACCGTGTAGAGGATGCCTTGTCAGCTACTCGAGCTGCTGTGGAAGAAGGTATCCTGCCTGGTGGTGGTGTTGCCCTTCTCAATGCCTTGCCGGCCTTGAAGAAGCTCAAGATAGGGGGTGATGAGGCTACAGGGCTGAACATCTTGAAACGAGCCCTGGAAGAGCCTCTGAGGTGCATTGCTGAAAATAGTGGCCGGGAAGGCTCAGTGGTGATAAATGCCATAAAGGGAAGCAAGCCTGGCATAGGCTACGATGGCCTCAAAGACGAACTGGGTGTAAATATGGTAGAAAAGGGCATTATAGACCCTCTCAAGGTCACCAGGAGTGCTCTACAGAATGGTGCGAGCATTGCCACTATGATTCTGACTACGGAGTCCTTGGTAACCGACATTCCTGAGAAGGAAAAGATGCCGGCGATGCCAGGAGGAGGAGGAGGATACGAGGGCATGATGTAGCCTCTGTGGCTGGAATTCAATTAAATTCACCAGAAGCAGGAAGAACCGCCATGAGGCGGTTCTTCCTGTATAATATTAGATCTTAAGCAATTGCCTTAAAGGATTTTCCTTGATAAGACTATCTCGATAAGACTCTTCTTCCTTAATCGGTCCTGTTACAGCTAAATTAAGCCCACTATCGATTAGAATCTCCTCGGCCACTTCTTTTAGCTCATCTATGGTAATGGCATCCACAATAGAAATGACATCGTCTATGTTAAGGATTTTCTGCATTAATATTTCCTGGCTACCGTACCATAGCGCTACATTTCGGCTATCCTCAAGCCGTAAATACAATCTTCCCTTTGACAATTCCTTAGCCCTGGTAAGCTCACTTGCTGTAATTTTCTGTTTAATCTTGGATACCTCTTTGAGGATAGCAGCAACGGCAATCTCTACCTTCTTAGGGTCAACGCCGGCATAGATAGTAAATGACCCCGAGTTAAGGAAGTGCTCTGTATAGCTGTTAATATCATAGGCTAGTCCCCTATGCTCTCGTATCTCCGTAAATAGGCGGCTGCTCATGCCACCACCAAGCACTGTATTAAGCAAGGCAAGGGTAAAACGTTGCGGGTGGGAGTGAGAAAAGCCGTGAACAGCGAGGCAAAGATGCGCTTGCTCGATATCTTTGGGCTCGATACGCAACCTGGCTTCTGTTTGGTTGGCATTAGTTATATAGCCGGTCGCTAGTTCCCCGGCAGCCCATTTGTTAAACAGGGGCTCGATTTGAGCCATCGCCTCTTCATGCTGGATGTTGCCAGCAATGCTAAGCACGGTATTATTGGGCATATATCTGCGAGCAACGTAGTTTAATAGTTGCTCCCTCGTTATCGAAGATACAGTTTTCTTGTATCCGATGACCTCGCGCCCCAGAGGCTGCTCTGGCCATAACAGCTCGTCTATGAGCGTGTTTACCCTCTGCTGAGGAAGATCCAGGTTCATATTGATTTCCTCGCTGATAATCCGACGCTCTTGCTCTATTTCTTTGTTATCAAAGCGAGAATTGAGCAAGATGTCAGATAGCACGTCGAGAGCGATGGGAAAGTGAGACTTGGCAACCTTACACCAGAAGATAGTTACTTCCTTGTCTGTGCCAGCATTGATTATGCCACCAACGCCTTCAATATCTTGAGTTATCTCCTTAGACGTTGGTCGCCGCTGTGTGCCTTTGAAGAATAAATGCTCGGCGAAGTGGGAGATGCCCGCCTCCTCTTTACTTTCGTAGCAGGAGCCAGCGCCTACAAGGATGGCAAGGCATACTGAATGGCTATGAGGCATGGTGCTGGTGATAACCCTCAAGCCATTGTCGAGCACAGCCTTGTTGTACATTACCATTAATTTTACTTTGCTTTTCTGTTGCCGGTCAATGGAATTTTGCTGCTTCCTGATGTTCAATCCTTCTCAGGGCATTGTATCTCCGCCTTCTACGTTGGATGAGCCGTATTACTCCGAGGAAGACATTCATTCTCGGCACCATCCTCATATAGGCTATGTAGTCGTCACCAAATTTCTCGATCAGGAGT
>JAUWGZ010000061.1 GCA_030606165.1 Dehalococcoidia bacterium | reverse complement strand
GTAAATACGATAGGTATATGGCTGCCGCCCGGCTTCGAGTATGTAGTGGGCTCGAGTGACCTTGAGAAAGCTAGTGGGGAGCCTTATTACTGTGTACCAGTTACTGCCCCCTATAAAGGCGGTTATGCCGTGGTCTGGGACTTTGCCTCCGCTCGTCTGAGCAGCTTTCCCGGTAGCGACGGCTCACCGATGATAAAGAGCTTCACGTTCGAGTACTACAACACAGGACCGGAGGGGCAGAGTCCCAATCATGCAGTCTCCTGGATCGACACCAGCGGAGTTGCTGACGTTACTTACACCTGGGATGCTGACGTCAAGATTTATAAGATTCTATCGGTAGCTGGGGGCTGCGAAGTGGAAGCCTATGCTTCCAAAATTGAGGTGCGCAAACTGGGCGCTGCCATCTCGGGAGACTACCACGCCACAGGCAATACCTTGATGACGTGTACATATACAGGTGGGTTTTGCCCACACTATCGAAACAGACTTTACAAGGAAAGCAGCGCCACCGTCGCCGAGGGCGATATTCCATCCAATGCCGTAATAGAAGCGGCCTGGCTCTACTGGTCAGGATGGATAGAAGGTGTTGAACAAGGACCATGGCCGCCAGAGAGTTGTGACAACATGGACGATTGGATTCCCGGTGACCACTGGTCAATTTGGCAGTGGTTTGGGGATAAAGAATTTCTGGGTCAAGGTGGTGGCAGTGACGACGATAGAACCCTTACTATGCATATCAACGCTGACCCAACACACTGCCTGGATTTGAGCCCGTACTCGGGTCAAGAGGTTACCGTTTCCTGGTCGCAGAGAGAATGGCAATCGGGATGGGGATGGCCGCCGCAGCAGTTGGAACCAGGTGATTGCCTCAAATACGCCTTTTCCGGAGATGGCGGTGCGAGCTGGAGTTTATGGAATACCGCATTTTGCGACGATAACCCGTCAAGCAGTTTCAACACCCCCATTCCTGACGAATATCTAACCGACAGATTCAAGATGCGTTTCTTCTTGGACTTCGAT
This sequence comes from Dehalococcoidia bacterium, assembly GCA_030606165.1. Lineage (GTDB taxonomy): Bacteria > Chloroflexota > Dehalococcoidia > GIF9 > AB-539-J10 > RBG-13-51-36. The sequence continues at coordinate 6,712 of JAUWGZ010000061.1, read as the reverse complement.
GAATTTAACGAGTATTGCTATATCGATGACATCACCATCTCTGTCCCGTCGGAGGGGTCGTCTGTGGAAGACGCCAAGGTCAATAGGGTTATGTTTAACGGTAACCAGATAACCGCTAGTCAGTGGCAGGTAGAGCCTACCCCGGATGCCGTGGAAAACTCCTGGTGCTACTCCTGTTTTTGCGATGTCATTGCCAGTGTTAACGCCGCGCTCGACCCCGGCACCAAGAGCGGCACCTTTACCCTGGGTCATGTGTTAGAAGGTAGCGGCTATGACCTGTATCCCTCCGGGACGACCGGCTATCCCCTGGCTACTCCGGCTTCATCAACAGCCAGCCAATATATGTGGACTTATGCCGGCTGGTCGCTGATTATCATCTACTCCAGCCCCGAGACACAAGGACATCAGCTCTATCTCTTTGATACCTTACGTTATGTCAAAGTGCATACTACACTGGACTTCTCCCTCAGCGGCTTCCTTGTCCCCGACCCGATTGGAGGCGAAGAATATTCTGCCCGTATCACCTGCTTTGTCGGTGATGGCGATGAGCACTGGCCTTATGATTTCATAGCACTACTCGATGCTGAGCCATCCGTTCCTAGCTATCAAATACCTGACGCCTACAAGCTCTGGGACGGCATCGATTGCACCAGTAATAGCGAAGGTAGCCCTAATAATGTCTGGAATAGCCAGTCTCCCGGGCTTGCCGCCAATGGGGTAGATATTGATACCTTTCAAGTTACCTGGAGTAGCGGGCTACTAGAGCCTGGTGATACCGCGGCTTGGGTAGTACTCGGCAATGCCAGCTCAAACCCCAATGACGCCGAACTCATTATGTTGGTCTATACCATTATCTCCTTCCGCAGCGAGACAACGAGTGGCGGCAGCATAAGCTATCTGATAAGAGGATAATTTTTCTGGGGACACCATGGTATTTCAACGATTGAAAAGGCAAACACTTCCTAGAGAACTACTAGACAGACTTTTTAGATGATGGTATATTACGAGGAAGTTAAGTAGCTCGTGAAACTAAGCAGGACTTGCCACGTAAGCTTTTGCCAAATTTCCCCTCTTAAGATAAGAGGGGAAAGGCCTGCCCGCTTGCCTTCGCTGAAGCTTTAGCGCAAGCAGGCCAAGGCTTGGCTCGCCTGCTGGAGTCATATACGGCGAGCAGGCAGGCGGGGGAGTTATGGAAATAACCCCTTTTCTCCCCCTTGCTTTAAGGGGGAGATTTAAGAAGAGAATCCTTTATTTCTAAGGGGGATATTGAAGGAGAGACCACTTGCGTGTTAGAGGGGGATGCTGAAGGAGTTACAAGAAAACGGAGTAGTTTATGAAGACGAGTAAGAAGGTCTGGCTGATTGTAGGGATCGCCGTTTTCGCTATCGTCCTCGCCCTCCTGTTCTCCACCTACTCCCGGCAAGCTGGAGAGCGGGAGCAATTAGAGAATAACCTCTTTGTAGCTCAAGCTCTCTTGCCTAAGCTCACTGCTCAAAAGGGAGACCTGAAAAACCAACTCGCTCAAGCTCAGTCATTGCTTGACAGGAGCCGGGCAAAATTTCCTCAATCAGTGGAGAGCATTGAATACGGCGAGGACTTATTTGAGATTGCTGACGATTGTGATGTGGAGATAACCAAGCTCACTGCATCAATGCCGAAAGAAGCAGGAGGTGCTACCTATTCTGTCTCTTCATTTGTGGTAGGTGTCAATGGTGACGTGAGTGACATACTGGATTTTGTAGACGCTTTGAGGGCCGGTGTGGATTTTCAACTACCGTGGAGCGCTGAGGTGACGGCAGTAAAAATCAATTATGCCGGTGAAGGAGATAGCGCTACCATCAACCTGGATATCTATGCCTATAAAGGTGAATAAACATGGCGAAAAGAGTTACCACTTTATACATTAGAGATACGGCTATTAACCTGCTGGTAATGAAGGGCAGACAGGTGGAAAAGTGGGCTAGCTCGCCACTGGAGCCGGGTCTGGTCAGCCAGGGGCTCATCGTTGATGAAGCGCGGGTAGCCGACGAGGTGAAACAGCTATTCAAAAGGGAAAAGGTAAGCACAGAGAAGGTTATCATCGCTTCAAGCGGGCACGATTCCCTGTACCGTATCATAACCCTGCCTGACTTGCCTGAAGCTATACTTCCTGAGGCGGTAAGGCGCGAGGCAAAGAGAGTGATACCAACACCTCTGGAAGAGGTCTATTTTTCGTACCAGCGCCTTCCCACCGAAAGGGGAGAAGGTCGCGTTTTTCTGGCCAGTTTTCCCCGCAATCCGACTGATGCCTTAGTCAGAACGCTGCGTCAGGCCGGTATTAGGTCGTATATTATGGACTTAGCTCCTCTAGCCCTGTGCCGAATCCCCAATGAGCCCAAAGCAATCATCGTAAATGCCAGGTTAGACCACCTGGATGTTATAGTTATAGCAGACAGGTTCCCCCAGGTCATCCGCAGGTTGTCCCTGCCCAGCGAGGCTGAATCTTTAGAGGAAAAGCTGCCGTTTATCGCCGAAGAGTTCACCAGGACTGTTGCCTTCTATAATTCCAGCCACATGGAGAATCCTTTGGATTCAACTGTGCCCGTGTTTGTTTGCGGCGACCTGGTGGAGGCGCCGGAGACCTGGCAGTCAGTGGTTGGCAAATCAGGCTATTCGGTGTCAGCGTTGCCATCGCCTGTGGAACCCCCCGAGGGCTTCGACCCCAGCGAATTCATGGTCAATATAGGGTTGGCTTTCAAGGAACTCCGGTCCGAAAAGGAAGAGGCTAACTTTTCACTAGTGAATTTCAATGCCCTGCCCGAGATCTACTTGCCCGAGCATTTCTCTATATTACGAGTCCTTGTCCCTGTCGGTATTGTCATTGGTATCGGCCTGATTATCTTGGGCGTAATTCTTATCCAGGGTAATCGCTCCGAAATCGAGTCATTGCGTTCCCAGGTGACAGCAACTAAGAGCAGCGTCGCCCAATTGCAAAAGGAAACAACAGCATTGAGAGCGCAGATTGGGCCGATAGAAGCCACCGCCAATGATCTCAATGCCAGAGTTGTCACTATGGAACGGGGGCGTGCACAGATTGCCATGGATTTGAGTGAAATTGATAGACTTGCCGGAGAGAAGATAACCTTGAGCAGTGTTAGTCATGCAGGCGGCTCGGTAACAGTGAACGGTGTGGCTTCAGATGAAGATGCCGTTTTCAGGTACGCCGACGATTTGAGAAAGAGCGGTAGATTCTCGGATGTTTGGATTTCCTCTATCACCGAGAGGGGGAGCGGGTTTGCATTTGCGTTCTCCTTAACAAAATAAGGTTACTCACAGAAGGTACGAAATCCTAAATCCCAAGCACCAAATCCCAGACAATATCAAATGACCAAAATCCAAAGGACTAAATGGTTTTGCCACCTGAGCAACCTGATTTCATCAATTTTTCCAAAAATTCCCCTCTTAAGACTTGTCCTGAGCGAAGTCGAAGGATAAGAGGGGCAAGGCCTGCCCGCTTGCCTTCGCTGACCTGCCCGCCGCACAGCTATGGCAGGCGGGAGCTTTAGCGCAAGCAGGCCAAGGCTCGGCTCGCCTGCTGGAGTCATACGGCGAGCAGGCAGGCGGGGGAGTTATGGAGATAACCCCCTTTATCCCCCTTACTCTAAGGGGGAGATTTAAGGAAAGAAATAGTTTTGGCATTTAAGTATTTGGATTTCTTCGGGGCAATAACACCTCTCCTGTCGTTGCGAGGAACTTTCTTCCCCTGTCATTTAAAGCTCAAAATCCCAATGACAAAATGGAGTAGTTTTGGCATTTAAGTATTTGGATTTCAATTGTAATTTGGATTTTGACATTTGGATTTCTTCAGGATTAGAGGGGGGGGGGTGGGGCTAATACTATATTCCTATTACTAATGGCATATTGACAGCGAGGAAGCTTACACTATATTATAATTATAAATATACTCGAATATATTATAAATGAGCGGAGGTGAGATTCTTCGCCCCGACAAGTCGGAGCTCAGAATGACCAAAAGGGAAAGGGCCCAGAATGACAGAGGGGAAAGGGTGCTAAGCCGAGGCGTGAAGGAATCCTTTCCTTCGCAAGTTCGGAGGCGAAGGGACCCGGAACAGCAGGAGGTGAAGGCTTAGAATAGCAAGAGGTGAAAGCTGGCAATGACATTCTACCCCGTCATTGCGAGTCCCGATAAATCGGGACGAAGCAATCTCGTGGAGGGGTAGGGGGTTGCCGTGCTCCCGCCTGCCAAGCTTTGGCGGGCAGGTCGATTTCGATGACAAAGGAAAAAATATGGATATTTTTTCATTGCTTCGGACAGCTAACTCAAGGCGGGCTAGCGATTTGCATCTGGTTGCTGACAGCCCGGCAACGTTCCGTATCGACGGCTCTCTGGAACAAGCAAACGGTGCAGCTCCACTAAGCGCTGAGGATATAAACGAAGCTTTTCTCCAGATAACCACGCCTGAGGAGAGAGAAGAATTCCACCGCCATCTGGAGCTTGATTTTGGCTATACCTTACCTGATGTTGGTCGTCTGCGATGCAATGCCGCTCAGCAGCGCGGGGCTATCAGCCTTGCCGTGCGCCTGCTGCCGCCAAAAATCCCCACCATAGACGAACTGGAACTGCCCCAGATATGTAAGGAGCTTGCTTTGAAGCCGCGAGGACTGGTAGTGGTTACTGGACCTACCGGCAGCGGTAAAAGCACCACCCTGGCAGCCATGGTTCAGCACTTGAATACTCATAAGAGTCGCCATGTGATTACCATTGAAGACCCCATAGAATATGTTTACCCCACCATTAAATGTGCTGTGACCCAGCGTCAGTTGGGCACTGATACCCTGTCCTTTGACAATGCTCTAAAGCATATCTTGAGGCAGGACCCGGATGTGATTCTGGTCGGGGAGATGAGAGATACCGACACTGCGGATGCCGTCCTTACCATAGCTGAGACCGGGCACTTCATATTAACTACCGGTCATGCCCCCAGCGCTACTCAGGCAATGGAGCGAATAATTGATTTGTTCCCACCTCATCAGCGCCACCTGGCTCAGACACGGCTGGCTTCTCTACTTGTTGCTGCGTTGTGTCAGGTGCTTGTACCCCGGTCTGACGGCTCGGGAAGGGTAGCCGCCGTGGAAATCATGCTCGGCAATCCGGCGGTGAAGAGCCTCATTCGTGAAGGCAAACTCTACCAGCTACCCAATGTAATCCGTACCCACCGGGACATAGGCATGATTTCGCTTGACGAAGCCCTGGTCGGTATCTATCTTAAGGGAATCATCAGTGGCAAAAGCGTGCTTGATTACTGCAACGACCGCACTGAAGTGAAAAAGCTCATCGGCAAGATAAGATTATAGTCAAGCACATAACACAGCTAAATTCCAAATCCTAAAATCCAATCTCCAAACAAGTCCAAATGTCAATTGAAATCCAAATACCCCGCCTGCCTGCTCGCCGTACCTGCTCGCCGTATGACTCCAGCAGGCGAGAGACTTCGGCAGGCGAGCCGAGCCCTGGCCTGCTTGCGCTAAAGCTCCCGCCTGCCATAGCTGTGCGGCGGGCAGGTCAGCGAAGGCAAGCGGGCAGGTTAAATGCCAAAACTACCTCTTTCCTTAAGTCTCCCCCTTAGAGTAAGGGGGACAAAGGGGGTTATTTCCATAATTTTCATAACTCCCCTTTCCCTTCTTATCCTTAAGAGGGGAATCCTTAGAATCGTGATTCCTTCCTTAAATATCCCCCATAAGATAAGGGGGATAAAGGGAGTTACGAACATCCTTGAGCCTCTTCCTTAATCGCTTTCTCCTCTTGCTCTTAAGAGGGAGAATTTTGGAAAACTTACCTGTTACCCCGGATTTCTGTAGCTGCCTGATCTCTCAGGCGGGCTGCGGGTGTCATTCTGAGCCCTGACAAGTCGGGGCGAAGAATCTAATGGCGCTCAGAGTAAACTCCGCGTGGCAATCTCCATCCTCAGCAGCCCTGCCAAGATTGCGGAGCCTGTTCCGAGTGAAACGAGGAATCTCGTTCCTCGCAATGACAAGGGAAGAAGACGCCTCACAACAGCAGGATGGGGTGCCTCGCAATGACAGTGCCAACCTATAGCTTTTCCCAGCTATCCTTGTCTATTCCTGCCTGCTTAAGAATCCTCGAGAGCAATTCCCTTCCGACGTCTCTCCGATGCGGATTAGGAAGTCGCAAGCAAATCATGCCTTTAAACATAAATTGGTGTTTTCCACCAGAATAGGGACCTTCAAAACCTAAGATTTGTAAATATTTGATTAGCTCAGCTCTTTTTATAGGCCCAAGGCGGGGCACTAGACTGTTTCCTCTACTACTAATTTAATTTTGTCAACAACTGGCAATGGTAGATGACGAGATATGCCAAGCATAATCCATTCCTCCAGGACTTCTTTCAGTTCGCTGCGGCATGTTTCCAAATCCTCAGCATTGGCATAAACACCATCAAACCCAGGGATATATCCGTAAAATGTATTGTCATCACAGAGGATTTCATATTTTGCCTTCCTCATGGCTGCTCCGATATATTCTGTTAGCATGGCTACCCTCTGTGCCAATTGTAGTATAAGCCAGCGAGCATTGTCAAAGGAAATTGTTCCAAGTCCTTCCGTTCTGTCATTCTGAGCGAAGCGAAGAACCTAACGGCGCTCGGAGTAAACTCCGCATGGCAATTCTATTATCCCCACCGAGATTGCTTCG
>JAUWGZ010000094.1 GCA_030606165.1 Dehalococcoidia bacterium | reverse complement strand
TAGCATGAATTATGCCGAGGTATCCTCGATGGCAGCCGACCATATTGAGAAAAAACCTCTATTTCATTTCTTCCCTGGGACCTATGCCTTCTCTTTAGGCACCTGGGGATGTAATTTCCACTGCAAGGGATGCCAGAACTGGGAGATTTCCTGTGTGGATATCCCGGGAGGTTCACAGCAATTGCTCCCGGAAAGCGAGATAGAGCTAACCAAGAGATATAATTGCCAGGGCATTGCCTGGACTTACAACGAACCGACGATTTGGTTTGAATACACCCTGGACTCAGCCAGGCTGGCTAAAGAAAATAATCTATACACTGTGTATGTGACCAATGGCTATGCCACGCCTGAGGCTCTGGATACCATAGGCCCCTGGCTTGATGCCTGGAGGGTGGATGTCAAGGGCTTCACCGACGGGTTCTATCGGCAGCTAGCTAAGATTCCTCGGTGGCAGGGCATTCTGGACGTCGCCAGGCGGGCTAAAGAGAAATGGCATATGCATGTTGAGGTGGTGACCAATATCATTCCTGCGATGAACGACGACGAGGAGCAGCTCAAGAACATTGCTACCTGGATTCGAGATAACCTGGGCGAGCTCACTCCCTGGCATGTAACTCGTTTCCATCCCCTGCACGAGTTTACCCATCTGTCAGCTACCCCGGTAGCCACTTTGGAGAGGGCTTATAAAATTGGGAAAGAAGCAGGGCTAAAATTTGTCTATCTGGGCAATGTGCCGGGGCACGAGTATGAAAATACCGTGTGTTATTCTTGCGGCAAGACAGTTGTTCGTCGCATTGGCTATGATACCCAGGTAGTGGGGTTGGATGGCTCGAAGTGTAAATTCTGCGGAGCCGAGCTTAATTTCCGGACATGAGGGAGGTGCTTTATGGCAAAGGGGCTTCATCCTGTGGTAAAACTGGCTAAGAAGACTGTGGAAAGCTATATCCGAGAGGGGAAAATGCCCAAACTGAGGAAGTTAACTCCAGAGATGAAAGAGCGGGCGGGAGTTTTTGTTTCTCTTCATAGGCATGGTCAATTAAGAGGATGTATCGGCACCTTTGAGCCAAAGGAGAAGAATGTGGCTGGAGAAATCGTTGCCAACGCTATTAGCTCATCTACCAGAGACCCTCGCTTTCCCCCGGTGACTGCGTCTGAGCTTGATGACCTGGAATATAGTGTGGATATCCTTACTAAGCCTGAGCCAGTCGCAGATATCAGCCAGCTTGACCACAAAGAATATGGTGTTATCGTGGAGAGTGGCAGGAGAAAAGGACTTTTGCTGCCTGCTCTGGAAAGCGTAGATAGCGTTGAAGAGCAAATTGCTATTTGTCGGCTCAAGGCGGGAATATCAGCCGACGAGCCGGTTAAACTCTATCGCTTTCAGGTGAGAAGATTCCAGTAAGGGTGTTGGGGCCAAAACACAAGATACGAATGCTTAAAGCAGAGCGAAGATGAGATTCTGAGCCCCGACAAGTCGGGGCTCAGAATCTCATATGGCGAACGGCTCAGAGACGCCACAGATGACTTATTAATTAGCCTCTTCAGATGGGATTTGACATTATGACATATATATGTTATGCTAGTACTAGCTATTAAGGGGAAGCAAAAATGAAAAAGACTATGGTTTATATTAGTGAAGAAACGCATAGAGGGCTAAAGAAGTTAGCTTTTGAGAAGGATACTTCGATTGCTGAGCTGATTCGTAGGGCTATTGACATCGTGTATGGCGAAGATATCGAAGACATTCAGGATATGGAGGGCGAATTAGCTCGATACCAAAGTCAACCTGGTTCAGCGATAGAGCTCGAGGAGTATCTATCCAGGAAGAAGGCAAGTGTATCGGGTTGAGCTTAGCTTTAGAGCGCAGCGTGAATTAAAGGAAATACGAGGAAAAGAATTTGATGACATAGTCGCCGCTCTTCGTGGCTTGCGAAATAATCCTCGACCTCTGGGAGTGAAGAAGCTGAGAGGGCCTATCCATCGCATTCGTGTTGGCGATTGGTGCATTATCTATGCAGTGTTTGATAAAGATGGTCTAGTCATTGTAGGTAAGGTCGCCAGGCGCTCGGAAAAGACCTATAATAAACTTGACAGGCTCTTTTGAACATGATGACACATATACTTCTTTGTAGGGGTTATAGGTAAATTCAAATATCAACTGCTGCCTTCTCTTGAAGGGAAACGCTATTACATTCCCGGTGACCAGGGCTATGAAAAAGAGATTGCTGACAGGCTAAAGAAGTACACGAATCACGTGAGCGAGCACAAGGCACAGTAGAAATTTCTTATGGCGTGCTATAATACGGGACGTAGCCTAAGAGAACTTTGGGACGGGAAGTGTGTATCGACCAGTGTGGAAATAGGCGGGGCGTGGCTTTGCATTACTGCATTTTTTCTCATATTGTTGCTATCACGAATAGATTGGTTCTGCTGACGTCGCTTTCTCCTGGCAAAAGTAAGCTGGAGGAATACTCTCGCTTACCCATCCCCTTAGCTGGTAAGGGAGAGGAGGTGCACTTTGGTTAAATTTTTCATGCCCCCCAGAGATATGGAGTTCTACGACCTGTTCGAACAAGAGACGGCTAATCTAGTCATTGCCGCAGAAAAGCTGGTTGATCTCTTTAACAACTACGAAAACGTGGAAGCAAAAGCAAAAGAGCTTAAGGAGTTAGAACATAGAGGCGACGTCATAACGCACGAGATAATAGCACGAGTGCATCGCACCTTTGTGACACCTATTGACAGAGAGGATATCGCTCTCCTCGCTAATGCCCTGGATGATGTAATGGATTTCATCGAGGCTGCGGGCAGAACAGCCTTTCTTTATCATATTGCTCAACCCACGGAGCGGGCCCGAGAGTTAGCCCGAATCGTAGCTAAGGTAGCCCACAAGTTGAACGAGGTAGTACCTCGTTTGCGTCGCCGTGACCAGTTCACATGGATTCTGAAGCAGTGTGTGGAGATCAACAGCCTGGAAAATGAGGCTGATGATGTGCATCATGCTGCTCTGGCCGAGCTGTTCGAAGTTCGCCGTACTGACGCATGCGAGGTAATCAAGTGGCGCGAACTCTACCAACACATGGAAGATGCCACTGACCGGGGTGAAGATGTGGCCAATGTCCTTGAGGGTATAGTATTGAAGCATGCCTGAGCTCGCTCTGCTGGTTCTGGTAATTGCGGCAGCCATCGGCTTTGGTGTGGTTAATGGTTTTAACGATGCTGCCAATAGTGTTGCTGCTTCGATTGGCTCCCGGGCTATTTCACCTCGAAACGCCATAATACTGGCTGCCTTTTGCGAGTTCGCTGGTGCCGCTACCAGCCTGGAGGTTGCCAAAACCATCGGCAAGGGGATTTTAGTCCCTGAGGCAATCTCATATGTAACAGTGATTGCTGGTTTAGTAGCGGTTATCATCTGGGGGACTATAGCTACTCGCTTAGGTCTGCCGGTAAGTATAAGCCATAGCTTTGTCACCGGGCTGGCAGCGGCAGGGATAGCAGTGGCGGGTAGTGGGGCTGTAATATGGGATGTCCTGCAACGGATTGGAGTATCAGTGGTTGCTGCTCCTACCCTGGGCTTCATCGGTGGCTTTGCCCTTATGGTTGTCCTGCTCTGGGCATTTCGCCGAAACGCTCCATCCAGGATGAGAGTTGTCTTTAGCCGTTTGCAATGGCTTACTACCGCTTTTTTAGCGTAGAGCCACGGCAAGAATGATGGTCAGATGCCCATAGCTGTTATCACCATGGCACTAGTAGCTTCTCCCTATTACGATATTAGTTTGTGGGATCGCCTCTCCCTGTTCGACCCTAACACGTGGTGGATAATAGTCATATCAGCCTTAGCTATTAGCTCGGGCATCGCTATGGGCGGCTGGCGAGTTATTAGAACTGTGGGGATGAAGATCACTACTCTACAACCTATCCATGGTTTTGCTACCGATGCCGCAGCGGCTACTGTCATTGAGATGGCTTCGCGCCTGGGTATTCCCGTAAGCACCACTCATTGCGCCACGGCAGCTGTAATGGGGGTGGGGGCCACGAAGCGCCTTTCCGCAGTAAGGTGGGGAGTAACCAGAAATATCGTGTTGGCCTGGATTTTAACCTTCCCGATATGTGCTGCTCTCGGCTGGATAATAGCATCGCTTCTGAAGATTGCCTTTTGAGGTGACAAAACTCCTTTGCCTCTTTAGAACACCTGTGCTATGATGAGCTACCTCATTATCCAATGGGGTAGCAAATAAGGTAACGGTTCATTCCTTGTCATTCTGAGGAGTCCCGATACATCGGGACGACGAAGAATCTCTGAGACCCTTCGCGGAGTTTACCCTGAGAGGAATTAGATTCTTCGCTTCGCTCAGAATGACAATACGCGAAGGGCTCAGGGTGACAAAAAATCAAAGCATTCAGGGTTACATAG
>JAUWGZ010000042.1 GCA_030606165.1 Dehalococcoidia bacterium | reverse complement strand
CGTAGCGTAAAACAAATCGCTCACCCCCTGTCATTGCGAGCCCCGACAAGTCGGGGCGAAGCAATCCCCCCAGAAGCTATGGCTACTTTCGATGGTGATACACCACAGAGTGAAAGGACGGGAATAAAAAAACAGGCAAGGGTAGTACTCACTAACCCGGATATGCTCCATTTGGGCATTTTGCCTAACCACCAATCGTGGTCTAGATTGTTTCGCAATCTCAAATATGTAGTAATAGATGAGACTCATATTTACCGAGGTGTTTTCGGCTCTCACGTGGCCAATGTCCTGCGAAGATTGCGGCGGCTTTGTGCTTCTTATGGCTCTAACCCTCAGTTTATTTGCTGCTCGGCCACCATCGCCAATCCCGAAGAGCATGCACAAAACCTCGTCGGCTTGCCTTTCGAGTCCATTGTTGAAGATGGTTCACCACATGGCGAAAAATACTTTGTTTTCTGGAATCCACCCATTATTGGTGAGGCCAAGAATACTCGACGTAGTTCCAACAGTGAGGCGGCTTTTCTTCTTGGAGAGCTTGTTCAGAAAGAGATTCGTAGTCTGGTATTTGCCCGCACTCGTAAGCTTACCGAACTCATTTATATTTATACCCAGGGACAATTGTCTCCCTCCCTGGTGGATAAAATCAGCCCTTACCGGGCAGGGTACCTTCCCGAAGACAGACGTCGAATTGAGCATCAATTTTTCGACGGCGAGCTTCTCGGGCTGGTCGCAACAACAGCCCTGGAGTTGGGAATAAATATCGGCGACCTGGAGGCGACAGTGCTTACCGGCTATCCCGGAAGCATTGCCAGTGCCTGGCAGCAGGCAGGGCGTAGCGGCCGAAGTACCCATAGCTCTTTGAGCTTTCTTATCGCCCAGGAAAATCCGCTCGACCAATACCTGATGCGCAATCCAGATTTCTTTTTCAGCAAGAACTTTGACAACGCCATAATCAATCCTGGCAATCCTTATATCCTGAAGCCTCATCTCCTCTGCGCTGCCTGGGAGAAACCTCTGAATAATGAAGACGAGGAATTCTTCGGGTCAGACACTGACACTATGCTAACTGAGCTGGAACAGGAAGGGAGGTTAAGAAAACGCCATGAGAAATGGCACCTCGCTCCTTCTATCGCTTATCCCGCTCAGGATATAAATATCAGGGCAACATCAGGGCAAAATTATGCTGTCATCGATGGTCGGGAGGGTTGCTTGTTAGAGACAGTGGAAGCTAGCGTTGCTTTCTTTCAAATACACCCCGGAGCCATCTATCTCCACCAGGGTGAATCTTATCTTATCAGAGAACTCGACTTAGCCCGGCGCATTGCCTGGGCAGAACCGAGCTCCGTAGATTACTATACCCAGACTATGGAAATAACCGACATCCGCGTCACAAGCCTGCTCAGAGAAAAGGATTGCCATAGGGTGAAGGTTTACTTCGGAGATGTTGACGTCACTACCACGGTAGTTGGCTTTAAAAAGAAGAGGCAGTTCACGGAAGAGGTCATTGGAGAGGAGCCTCTTGATTTGCCACCACAAAACTTTCCCACCAAGGCCCTGTGGTTTGATTTGCCTCAGAAGGCGATTGACAGGATAGCCGATGCCGGGCTTGACTGCCACGGTGGTTTACATGCCTGTGAACACGCTGCCATTGGCATACTGCCCCTATTTGCCCTTTGCGACCGCAATGACATCGGTGGCGTTTCCACTGCTTTTCATCCCGATACTGCCAAGGCGCAGATTTTTATTTACGATGCTCACCCTGGGGGCATTGGCATTGCCGAGAAGGGATTTGAGATGATAACCGAGCTCTGGCAGACCACTTTGAAAACAGTGGAAGCATGTCCTTGTGCTGACGGCTGCCCTTCCTGCGTGCAATCACCCAAGTGCGGCAACAATAACCAGCCCCTGGATAAGGAAGCGGCGATAGTATTGCTTGAAGGACTCGTGGCTTGAGGGGAAATGACCAAGATAGCTGGGCGATTATCCTTAATAGCTAATTGCAATAGTGTTGCATTTAGCCTTTCTTTCATGTAAAATATTGCCATGGTTCGAGACTCAATTCGAATTTTGCAAGCTCAAGGGCACAAGGCGACCAGGCCACGGAAGCTGGTACTCGAGGTGCTGGAAGAAACCGAAAAACCGCTTTCCCCATACGACATACAGGGGATTTTGCGCGCCAGGGGCAAATATCTAAACCACGTTACCATCTACCGCATACTCGATTTGCTTTGCAGCCTCAATCTAGCTCACAAAGTACTATCCAGCGGCGGATTTGTGAAGTGTAGCCTAGATGATATAGAAGGCTGCCATCGCTTCATGGTCTGCCAGCACTGCGGAGCCATTCAAGAATTTGCCGACAAGGGATTATGTCAAGAGGAAAACGAGTTTGCCCGGAATCTTGGCTTCCATACCGAATATCATCTTTCTGAATTCTCCGGACTCTGCTCCCGGTGTTATAGAAAATGGCTCCATTAGCAAAATAAGAAATGGGCAAGCGCATAGCAAAAGAACTCAAAGAGCATATCCCTTTCACAGCCCTTGGCGCTCTTACGGGAATTATCGTCATGGTCATAATAGTTTTTGGCAACGTTCCATCCAATGTTTCCCAAACTGCTTTTTACACCTTACACCCAATCCATGTGTTACTGAGCGCACTTGTAACCACGGCTATGTATGTGAGATATAGGAAAGGCAAAATCTGGGTGGCAATTTTGATTGGTTGGACAGGGTCGATCGGCATAGCCACGATAAGCGATGCCATAATTCCTTATCTAGGCGGAAGCTTACTTCATGCCCAAATGGAGTTTCATGTCCCCTTTCTCGAGGAATGGTGGATAAATTTCTTAGCATTAGGAGGCATTGCCATTGGCTATTGGAGGCAAACAACCAAAATCCCGCACTTTGGACACGTGTTGTTAAGTACCTGGGCATCCTTATTCTACATCATGGCATTCGGAAAGGCTGACTGGATTCCTCTGCTCCCTTTTATTTTCTTGTTTTTATTCCTTGCGGTCTGGCTTCCCTGCTGCACCAGCGACATAATTTATCCCCTTTTATTCGTGAGAAAAGAGCCGGAGCCACCTTCGCCAGAAAGACGAGAAACCGGCAGCTAAAAAGCCGTCTACACTTGTGCTATTATATACGGGCACCCTTGATGATGGAGGCAGCTTGCTCGATTTGTTAAAAAAGACTGAACCAAGAGTAAAAAGAGGCAAGGAAACCTGGTTTGGCAGGATAGCTAATATTTTTAACCGGGACGCTTTCGGGGATGAGGTCTGGGAAGAATTAGAAGAGTTGCTTGTCTCGGCTGATGTTGGTGTAGAGACTACGAGCAAACTCCTGAGCAAGGTCAAACAGCGGGTGAAAACAGACAGGCTTTCAGAGGTATCTCAGATACAGGAAGCTTTGAAAGAGGAAATGGTAAGCTTATTAAGCATCCCCCAGAGAGCAAATCCGATTCCTGAGCAAAGTGGAGAATCCCCTTATATCATCCTCGTGGTCGGCGTGAATGGCTCGGGCAAGACGACGAGCATTGCCAAGATAGCCTATGGTTTCACTTCGCAGGGAAAGCGAGTTATCCTGGCAGCAGCAGATACCTTCCGGGCAGCAGCTATTGAGCAGCTTAAACACTGGGGAGGGAAAGTAGATGCCGAAGTCATTGCCCATCAACCAGGTGGCGACCCCGGAGCGGTTGCCTATGATGCCGTTCAGGCCGGCTATAGCCGTCATGCTCAAGCGGTGATTATCGATACTGCTGGTCGCCTTCATACCAAGTTTAATCTCATGGAAGAACTCAAGAAGATAAAGAGAGTGGTAGCTAAGCACGATGCTTCAGCCCCTCATCAAGTTTTGCTGGTAATGGACGCTACCACAGGCCAAAATGGCTTGTCCCAGGCGAAACATTTCACCGAAGCTGTGGACGTTACCGGTATTTTCCTGGCCAAGCTGGATGGCACAGCCCGAGGCGGCATAATATTTGCCATCTGTGACCAGTTAAACATACCCATTTCTTATATTGGTACTGGTGAAAAATTACAGGACATGGCTCCCTTTGACGCTGAGGTCTTTGTTAATGCTATTTTCTCTTAAACCGAAAGGAAAAGATAAATGCTCACTATCAGCATAGACCCCGTTGCTTTCACCATCGGCTCTCTAACGGTACGGTGGTATGGGATTATAGCGGGTATAGCGGTTATATTAATGTTAGTTATCACCGCCAGGGAAGCAAAAAGGCTAGGCGTCACGCGCGATATCTACAGCCTTTTCCTTTGGTGTATTATTGGCGGCTATATCGGAGCCCGGCTAGCATATATAATCTATGACTGGGAGCATTTCCTAGCGAATCCCCGAGATATTATCGGCTTTGCTGGCCTTGCTCAAAACGGGATGATTATCGGCGTCATTGCAGCAGCGTTGATCTACATGAGGGTAACGAGAATGCGCTTCTCCACCTTACTTAGTATAGGCGATGCCGCTGCTGTTGGGATGCCTTTAGCTCTAGCCATAGCCAGGATTGCTTGTACCATAAACGGCTGCTGCACTGGCACCTTTGCTCCTAATCTGCCTTGGGCAATCGTTTATACTCACCCGAACAGTGTTGCTCCCTTGAATGTTCCAATGCACCCCACTCAGATTTATCATTTATTATGGGGTCTGATAGTTTTTGCTGTAGTGTGGCGGCTTCGGGGAAAATTTAAACCCGAAGGCTGTCTGGCATTCTTTTGTTTTTGCCTTTTTGCCGCCGGTGATTTTGGTATAAGGTTTCTCCGTACTGACGTACCAGTGCTCTGGGGGCTTCGTCAAGCCCAAGTTCTTGACTTAGCCATAGTGGCGGTGTTTCTGCCCTGGCTTATTATCAGACTCCGCCGATTCAAGAAACAAGATTTGGTGGCTGAGCTTGCTAACGAAGCTGAGCAGGAGCAAAGTCACGAAGATTAAGGCCTAGCACCTCTTCTCCATTCCAGCGACTTTTCTCCAGGTTATACACAATATCTATGTGCGATGGAATTTCTTCCCTTGTTCTCCGCGACTCAAAATCTACAGCTTGCCAGGTTATGTTCCCGTGCTTGAGCTTTAGTCTCAGCCATTCGCCCTGGTTGCCGAAGTTACGACACTCGATTACCTCGACCTGCCGACTGAGAAAAGTCGGCTGTGGGTTGCCTCGACCAAAAGGGCTCAATCTTTGCATAAGGTTAAAGGTCTCTCCACTAAAAGTAGATAAGGGAAGCTCGGCATCAATCACTATTTCCGGGCGAAGGTCAAGATGACCTAATTGGTCCGTAGCTAGTGTGATAATCCGTTCCTCTAGCTGAGCTAAATTTTGGCGCGTTACGGTGAAGCCAGCGGCTAAGGGATGGCCACCAAAGGCGGTAAGCAAGTCATGACATTTTTCTAAAGCAGCTACGACGTCGAATTCAGGTATGCTACGACAACTACCTTGACATAGCTCGGAGCCTAAGCTGATGATAATGGTAGGCTTGTAAAATTCAGCTGCTAACTTGCCGGCAACAAGCCCGATAACACCGATGGAGTAGCTTTCGTCACCTTCCATGAGCACTGGCAGGTGTAGTCTGGCGGCTAGTTTCTCCCTCGCGCGGCTTAATACTTCATTGGTTAACTTTTGCCGCTCGACATTTTTTTTCTCTAGCTCCAGAACCAGGAGACGAGCTTCCTTTGGTGACTGAGTGGTGAGCAACTGGTAACTGGTGGAGGCATTGTCCATCCTGCCAGCAGCATTGAGGCGAGGTCCTAGTACCCAGGAGATATCTTTAGCGTCAAGTTCACCCTGCTTCAGCCCGGTCAATTTAACCATTTCTTGAATTCCCACGCGGGAGCTATTATTAAGCTCTCTCAGTCCTTCCTTCACCAGGTAACGATTCTCGCCAACGAGAGTAACTAAATCGGTAACAGTGGCCAAAACTACTAAGTCCATCAATCTGGATAGCCATTTCTCCCGGCTATCTTTATGGAATAGCGCTTGCAGAAACTTGAAGGCAACGCCAGCACCGGCCAGATCCGGATAGGGATACACTGAATCCTTTCGCTTCGGGTCAATTACAGCTATGGCTTGAGGCAGGCTACCTAATGGAATGTGATGGTCGGTGATAATCACATCTATCCCCATCTCTTGAGCCTGTTTTACCTCTACAAGGTCAGTTACGCCACAATCAACAGTAATGACCAAATCTGCTCCCTGAGCCTGAAGCTTCTCCAGAGCTGAAATCTTTAATCCGTGGCCTTCATTGAAGCGGTCAGGAATATAGGGAATAACTTCAGCACCAAGCCATGATAGTCCCTCAGCAAGAATAACTGTGGCTGTGACGCCGTCAACATCAAAGTCGCCATAGACGCCAATCTTTTCCCGGGAAAGCACGGCCTTATAGACCCTGCTTACAGCCTGTGATATATCAGGAAGGAGGAGGGGATTACCCTCCAGCCTACGGTCAGCAGACAAAAAAGGGGCGATTTCTTCTGGCTTAACACCACGATTGTAGAGAAGTTGGGCAACTAGAGGAGAAAGGTCAGAAGCATTTAAGTATTCGTCTGGCGCTGGAGGCAGGATTTTCCATTGAGCTCGTTTATTCAATTTCATACCTCAGCTTAATGCCCTTGGGCAGAATCGCTAACTATATCACAGAAAAGGCTTTAACAAAATGTCGTTGCGGGCTTCGAGAGAGAGGGTTTTATACGAAATCACGCTGAGAACTATAATTTGACCACTCAGCCAGACAATAAATATAATCCATATAAATGAAGGTGGCTTTCTACACATTAGGTTGTAAGCTCAATCAGGCCGAGACGGAATCTCTGGCTAATCGTTTTAGCAAAGCCGGATTTCAACTTGTATCCCCCGGTGACAGGGCAGATATTTATATTGCCAATACTTGCACAGTCACCCATATCGCCGACCGCAAGTCACGCCACTGGCTCAGGCTGGCAAGGCGAAGAAACCCCCAGGCCCTAATTATCGCCACTGGCTGCTATGCCCAAAGAAGTCGCCAAGAGCTAGCTCAGCTTGCTGACTTCGTAGTTGATAACAAAGAGAAAGAGCACCTGCTTGCCCTTACCCAAACCCTCTCCCTTGAAGGGAGAGGACTGGATAAGGATGAAACAAAGCGATCTCAGATGCTCGCTGCCACCGTTAGGACTCGTAGCCTGATAAAGATTCAAGATGGCTGCCATAGTCCCTGTGCGTATTGCATTGTGCCCAAGGTAAGACCCCACGAATATTCGTTGCCCGCTTCCCAGATAATTGACGAAGTTAAGCAAAAGGTGGCCCTCGGTTACAAAGAAGTTGTTCTCACCGGGACAAAGGTCGGCTCCTATAGAGACGCTGTCCTGAGCGCTAGCGAAGGATCTAGTACTGACCTCAGGAATTTGGTTCAGCGTATTCTCACCAGTACCGGCATCGAGAGATTACGTCTCTCGTCTTTACAGCCTTCGGAAATATCCTCTAAATTTCTTGCCTTGTGGCAGGATGAAAGGCTTTGTCGGCATTTCCATTTAGCGCTACAAAGTGGAAGCGAGACCGTACTTCAAAGGATGAGGAGGAGCTACTCTCTGGACCAATATCAGAGAACAGTAAATTTGATTAAAAAAATTATACCAGAGGTAGCCATCACCACAGATATCATGGTTGGTTTCCCCGGGGAAAGCGATGAAGAGTTTGAACAGAGCTACTCTTTTTGCCAGCAAGCTGGTTTCGCTAACATCCATGTCTTCCCCTTCTCACCCCGCCCCGAGACAGCGGCAGCCGGGATGCCCGAGCAGCTAAAAGACAAAATTAAAGCAGAGCGCAACCAGCGGATGCTAGGGCTAGCTAAAAACTCCCGGCACCGCTTCTGTGAGCAGTTCTTGGGGCAAACTATGCCGGTCCTGTGGGAGAAGGAAACCAGTCCCGGAAGCGGCATATACTCGGGGCTGACCGGCAACTATATCAGGGTATTTACTGGCAGTGAAAAGTCCCTGAGCAACAAGATAACACCTGTTAAACTGGTAGAATTTCATAACCAGGGAATATGGGGAGAGGTGATTGATGAAAATCCAGGTTAAGGTAAAGCCCAGTTCTAAGACCGAAGAGCTTAGCCAGGAAGGCGACAGCTTTATAATCAAGGTTAAAGAGCCGCCCAAGGAAGGCAAGGCCAACCAGGCAATCATCAAATTGCTGGCAGAGCATTTCGGCGTTTCCCAGAGCCAGGTCAGGATTCTCAGCGGCTTCAGAAGCAGAAATAAGGTTATTGAGGTTGGGGAAGAATAGTGTAGCGAGATAGAACTGTCCTGCACTTACGCAAGGTAGCTAAATGGGAGCTGGTGGGAGGTGGCATAATGCGTGAATTTCCTCAAGGCGGAGGCTGGCTCGGTGGCTATATCTGGGAAAATCCTGCTTCCAAGTCGTCATAAAACATATAGGTGATTTTGTTTTCCAAAGAAACGCTACAAATCTTCTTCGGTTATAACCCTGATTCCGTTTCTCTTCAATAATGCTGTGGTAACGCCGTTGCCATCAATCAGTTTCCGGGAAAATGTGCCATCGTATATCTGCCCGCAGCCACATGATGGGCTTCTTGATTTTCCTATAAATTCTCCGATGTGGAATAGCCTGGCAATCTTCAAGGTTTCTTCCGCCCCAGCAATAAACTCCTGGGTGACATCCTCTCCATTTATATTCAGCACTTTGCATTTCCCATCAAGAACGTCTTCACCAGTCCCCCCCCTGAATTTCCTGAGGTGCCCTGGGAGTCTTTAATCCTCCTAGCTGCTCTGGACAAACAGGCATCAGCGTCTCGGAGTTTGAAAGCTCAATTACCTTATCGCTTTTGTAAATATCTTTGCCATCCCAGGCACACTTTACTCCTAACAAGCAGGCGCTTATGAGTTTCACAGAACCTCTATCCTTTTGTTCTTGTCCCTGAGTAAGTAAAAGAGCTTTGCTTCATTTTAATCCATTTCCTTTCATCAATCCCGATTAAATTGCCACACTGACATCTAATTTCATTTCCCTCTCGAACACTATGGTCTTCTATTATGCGCTCTTTCCAGCAGTGTAATATTCGCCCCTTCCCAACCTTCAAGTACCTGAAGACTTTAGCTCTACACTTAGCGCACTTTATTACTATCATTTCGATTTATGTGTCTTCATCTCCGATTGGAGTAGATTCAGGCCTGTGTTTCATTGCGGATTTCTTAAGACCGTTTAGGAAGTATGTAGCTGGCTCTCCAGGTTGGCGTTTCTGAGTGGCTTTGATAAGCCTTTCCAGGACGCCAAGGGGGTAACAATAAATAAGCTTCTTAACCAAGTCACTACTTATGCCGAACTTAAGCAAATCAGCTTTAACCCTCTTAATTCTTATCCAATAGTTCTCTTTCTTCTCTGCCTTCATTGGCTCCCATAAAGTTACCACAATAAAAGTAATTAGTGTAATATTAGCTTTAGAGTGAAGATAGAGATAATCGGGGCGGAATCCTTGGGTGTTCGTGGCCTGTGCTGCGTAGTTGAAACCAAAGACCGCAAAATAGTCATCGATCCTGGAGTTGCGCTGGGGTATAGGCGACATGGCTTGTTGCCCCACCCAATCCAGGTTGCTGTGGCGGAGAGGGTGAAAGTTGCCATCGAAAAGGCGCTGGAAGATGCCACAGACGTGGTGATTAGCCATTATCACGGTGAGCATCATCCAATGGTCAATGCCAATCCTTACCAGCTTTCAGCGGACCGGGTTGCTGAATTATTTAAGCATCCCAGACTGTGGGCAAAAGGGATGCAGAATATCGCTCCTGGTCAGGTCCATCGGGCTAAGGATTTATCCCAAAAGATTGGTCGAGCCTTTCCAGCTTCGGAGGGGCTAAGCGATGGGTGTTTAAGCTTTTCTCCTCCCATCCCCCACGGTCAACAAGATAGAGGTGGCACAGTAATGATGACCAGGATCGAAGAGGAAAAAGAAGTTTTCGTGCACGCCTCGGATATTCAAATGCTCAATGACGAGGCAATAGAGCAAATACTTGCGTGGCATCCAACCGTGGTGCTGGCATCCGGGCCGCCAATTTATTTGCCAAGCTTGACTTGGAGAAAAAGAAAGGCTGCGCTGCGTAGGACTTTGATGGTAGCCAGAGATGTTGATACGCTTATCCTAGATCATCACTTGATGCGCTCCAGGGAAGGGGAGAAATGGCTGGATTGGGTTTCCTCCATTACCAATCATAAGGTTATCTGTGCTGCCGATTTCATGGGGCGGAATCGCAATTTGCTCGAAGCAGACCGGGTTAGCTGGTATAAGAAAATTTCGGTGCCCGAAGGGTGGCATGAAGCTTATGCTCAAGGTGAGGCAGATACCAAGGCTTACCAGGCTAAATTTTAGAAGGCTTGCGCTCTCGAAGTACAAAGCCCAGCTTGCGACTGCGGTTTGCCACTGCCTCTAAACTGGCTCGGTCGGGGCTGCCTCGGGTCTCGGGCTTGGTGGCGTTAAGGCCTGCGGCTGCGCTGGCCATGATAAGCGATTTTCGTAGATTGACTCCCAGAACATGGTAGGCAGCGAAAGCACCCACAAAGGCATCTCCGCAACCTACCGTGTTAACCACATTTAGATCTAGCTTCTTGAGAGGCAAGGCTGGGACTTCGACTATCAGGCCGCTAGCCGGTTCAAGCATAGTTGCTCCTTGAGCGCCAAGTTTGAGCACCGTGTGATGGCCGAATCCTAGCTCTTTTAGCTTCTGTAAGCTCATATCTAACTCTTCTGTTCCCAGTAAAGCACTCGCCTCCGTCTCATTTAAGAAGAGGACTTCTGCCTGTTTGGCAAGAGACTGCAATGCTTCCCAATTTGGGCTTATCAAAATCCCCGGGTCCCACAACACGGGGACAGCACGCCGCTTTGCCAGGTGAATTAGCTCTACAGCCACTTCTAAAGGGGGATCGGTGAGGACGATGCCTCGACATTCTTGTAGTTGCCGCTTAACCTGCACTTTGTTCAGGTGTTCCAGACAAAGCCTGGCATTCGCCCCCAGATGACTGGCAATAACATTCTCTCCCGTTTGGTCAACCAGAATGTAAGCCTGCCCCGACTCCTCTCTTTTAATGTGCTGAATTCCCTCGGTGATGACTCCCTCGTCCTCCAGGGCGGCAATTTGTTGGCGAGCAATGTCATCCCTCCCCAGAGCGCCTATCAGGGCCACCTCTTTAGCCCCCAAAATCCGTGCTGCAGCCACAGCAACATTGCCCCCTGTCCCTCCGGATACTCGAGTGATGTGTTTTATGGTAATCTCTTCACCGGGCACCGGCAGCTGCTCTACGAAGCAGCTAATATCCCAGTTTATGGC
>JAUWGZ010000016.1 GCA_030606165.1 Dehalococcoidia bacterium | reverse complement strand
CAGCATCGCCTTCCTGTTCTCTTCGGTGACTTTCTGCTTTTCCACTAGCTTCTCCAGGCTCTCCTCGATTCTGGAAAGCCCCTTGTCAATAAATCTCTGCTCGATGTCCCGCATTGCCACCTTGTAGCCAGCAAGCAGCGCCACCTCGGCGATGCCATGTCCCATGTCACCGGCCCCCATGACCGCAATTTTCTTGATGTCTTCAGTTTTCATGTTAGAAACCCTCGTTTTAACTTTTTTGCTTTCGCCCGCAGAAAGCTATTCACCGGTGAATACCGGCTCTCGCTTCTCGATGAATGCTTTTATTCCCTCCTTGGCATCCTTCGTTTTTTCTACCCGATGCCATCCTTCCTCTTCTATTTTCAAGCCCTGCTCGGTAGTGGTCTCGAGTCCTCGGGTTACTATGTCGAGGATTATCTGTACAGTAATCGGTGCCTTTTTCGCCAGCGTCCCGGCGAGTTCTTTAGCATCATTCATCAACTGCTCGGGCTGAGACATTCTGGTTATAAGCCCGATGCTCAAAGCCTCGGGGGCGTTGACTCTGGTGCTGAGCAGAAGCATTTCCAGCGCTTTAGTCTTACCTACCAGCCTGGGCAACCGCTGGGTGCCGCCCCAGCCAGGTACAATACCCAGGTCAATTTCGGGCTGTCCTATTGTCACCCGCTCGGAGTTGACCATTATCCTGAAGTGGCAGGACATGGCCAGCTCGCAACCACCACCGAAGGCAGAGCCATTCATGGCGGCTATCACGGGCTTGGGATACTTCTCGATGTGCCTGAATACCTCCCGCCCCCGGACTGCAGCCTTCTCGCCATCCGGCGTCCCGATTGTTTTCACGTCAAAGCCGGCGGAAAATACCTTCTCGCTGGCGCCTGTAATGATTACGGCTCTCACCGCCTTGTCCTTTTCCCATTCGGTCAGGACCGCATCCAGCTCATCGAGCACAGCCAGATTTATGGGATTTGCCGGCGGCCGGTTCAAGGCGATTATGCCGATATTATCCTCCCGCTCTACAATTAAATTCTCATAAGCCATGAGACCCTCCTTGTTTTGAGATTCTTCAACGGCACCATGATTTCTTTAATGAAGTAAATCGCTATACCACTTTCTTTCAGCCAGACAACCCACACAGCGCCGCACCAGTAGAAACAAAGAATGTTAACACCCACAACAGTGGCTCGTCAACGGCTAAAAGGTAGCAGTTTAGTTTTTCCGAAATCCGGTAGTGGGTCGTTTTGCCCAAGCAAGATGGCAGGTTCCGTCATATTAAGAGTTGGTAGTCCCCGTTCGTCGTCTTGTTGCTAAGAGGTGTGAAATGGGAATAGAATGCTCACAAAAGTAGGCGTGGTTGAAAGTAATCAGCTATGGACAATAGATGAGCGGTACGTTAGTCCTGGGCATCGGGAACCGGCTGGGCGGCGATGACGCCGCCGGCACCTGCGTGGTGGACATGCTCAACCGGAGGCGGCACAGAGCCAAAGCTCTCCTCCCCGCTGAGATTATGGCCATAGACGCCGGCACTGCTCCGGAAAGCTATACCTCGGTTATGCGCCAGCACCGGCCTGACTTATTGATACTGGTAGATGCCGCTGATATGGGTTTACCCCCCGGTGCTCTGCGCACAATCACGCCAGAGAAAATCAGTGTTTTGTCCTTTTCCACACACCACATGCCCCTCTCCATGTTTATATCTTATGTAGAGGAATTTTGCGGAAAGGTCCTGCTTGTCGGCGTGCAGCCTGAGCGGACAGAGACGGGCAGGGGCATTTCAAAAGCGGTGCGCAAAAGCGTGAAGAGACTGGCTGAGGCTATTCTGGAAGGACGGATAGCTGAAATTCCGCTGCTAGAGTGAAGGCTCTCTCTTTCATAACTCCCCTTGCCCCTCTTATCTTAAGAGGGGAATTTTGGAAAAACTTTTCTCTTATTGCTCGGTTTATCCTGAGGGAAGGGATTCCTTCAGGCCTCACTCGGCGGCTGGTTTCTTTCTCTTCACCGAGCCCGGTAGCTCGCCGCTGTCAACGATTACCAGCTCGTCGGCGTACTTATCATAGGTGGCTAGCAGAAACTCTTCCGTCATGGCCAGCGTATTCACCGGGCAGATGTCAACACACTGGGCGCAGAAACAACAGCGTGACATAAACACCTTGACCTTTTTTTCCTCAAGCAACCACTCGATGGCCCGGGTGGGGCATATCTTGTAGCACAGCTGGCAACCGATGCAGTTCTCCCGGTCGTAGGCAATTTTGCCACGAAACCCGGGAGGTACTGGAATTGGTGGTATTAGCTTCAGCTTGCCTTCCTTAATCCTCTCCAGGAATTTGATGGTTGATACCGGAGCGTATTTTGCCGGGAACTTGTTTGTCGCCGGAGGTTGAACGAGCTGCCTTAGCAATATCTTTACTATTCCCATATATTTCGCCTCACACTACCGTATCTGCCCATATCAATATCAGACCGACAAGACTTACGAGTGACATCGCGACGACATAGACTTTACTTGCCTGGTCAATCTTGAAACGCGCCATGGCAGCGCGTATCAACATTATACAAACAAACATCACCACAAAGACCTTGACCAGGAAGAACAGCCCATTCACAACCGTTGCAAGAGCAGGTACCCCGCTTCTAATTACAGACAAGGGATTGTACGGGAAAAACAAAGCTACTATCAAAGCCGCCATGGCAAAAGCTCGTATTGCGCTTGCGATATAGAATAGGGCAAGGTTTCTACCAGAATATTCAACCAGTATTCCGCCAGCAATTTCAGTTTCAGCCTCTGCCACGTCAAATGGTATCTTGCCAACTTCTCCCGGCGTAACCATTAGAAGGACAAAGAGCAACATTAATGTTCCTACGACTCCAGCCGGGCCCGCTATATTCCATATCGGATTTGCAGCAATCGTAGATAACGCAAATGGATTGGTACCAGTAACATAGCTGGTACGCCAGCCAATAGCAACTATCGCCATCGCCAGGGGGAATTCGTAACTCATCATGATAACCATTTCGCGTTGTGCTCCCACGGTGGCATATGGCGAGCTCGACGCGAACCCGGCCACCACAAGTGCCAGAGAAGGTATTACTAACAAGTATAGGAGCACTATTGCATCACCGAAGCCCTCAAAAAGTGCCTTCTGTCCGAAAATGGGTATGTAGAGGAATAGTATAGCTGACCCCACCAGACAGAGGATTGGGGCCGCCCTGAACAACCAGCTAAGGGAACCATCGGGGATTATGCTTTCCTTCATGAGCAGCTTCCTGATGTCGCGGAATGGCTGCACTATGGGTGGTCCTATCCTGCCCTGCATGTGGGCAACCAGCTTGCGGTCTATGCCGAGGTACAACAGAGCAAATAGCGTCCCAACTACTCCTATGATGACCGGGCCGCCAATGATTGCTGCAATGTCTGCTGGACTATTAGCTGTCAAATTCGGCTTCCAACCTTTTTGTTTTTTCAACAGAGAGTTCGTGCAACTCCCTGTAACTAAGTATTGATGTATTCTTCGTTTTTGAGTCCACAACGATAGCTCTATTAGTGCATGACATACAGGGATCAATAGAGGCAAAGGCTATTGGAACGTCAGCAATCTGCCCGCCTTTGAGTATTGCTGGTATCGACATAAGATTCACATATGTAGGGGCTCTTATCTTCCAATTAGACAAAGTTTCCCTGCCAGCTTCCAACCGAACATAATGCACAACCTCGCCTCTAGGCGCTTCGGCTCGCCCGATGCCTTCACCCTCCGCTTTGGTCAGCATATTCAAGAGCTTTGCCGCCTTCTGTTCGAAAAGTAGAGGACCAGGCGGCATTTCGTCTAGGCATTGCTCTATGATTTCAACGGCTTGCTTGACCTCCAGCAATCGGACAATTATTCTGTCATACACATCGCCGACTACTGTTCCGGTGAGCATATCAGGGGTAATGGCTTTAATATCTAAATCAGCATATCCACCATAAGGCTGATCCTGCCTCACATCTTTGGGGACGCCGCTCGCCCTGCCGGTGGGCCCAACTGCAAGCAGTTTCAAAGCATCCTCGGTCTTCAGGACGCCTACATTCTTTGTCCGCATTCGTATCGTCCTATCATCCAAAAACAGAGTCTTCAACTGGTCAAATAGGCTCTTGTAGTAATCCAGGGATTGTCTAATCCTGGGGAACTGTTCTTCAGTAATATCTCTTCTCACTCCGCCAATCTGAAACATAGCTTTAGTGACCCGGTTTCCTGTCACATACTCTATCAAGTCCATTATTTCTTCCCTGACACGCCAGACAAAATAAAACACGCTGTCAAAGCCAATCTCGTGAGCAGCAACACCTGCCCATAAGAGATGAGAATGTATTCGCTCCATCTCAGCGATAATGACCCTTATATATTCAGCCCGCTCCGGGGGAGTAATTCCCATAGCCTGCTCCACAGCCATAACATATGCGAAGGGATGGCATATATTGCAAATGCCGCATACCCGCTCAGCCAGATATATGTTCTGGATAGGGTTGTTTCTATTCATACCAAGCCATTCAATGCCACGGTGGACCTGTCCTACAACGACATCTACATCCACAATTTCTTCGCCATCAATGCTAAGGTCAAGCCGAATGGGTTCCTTCAGGGCAGGATGAATTGGCCCAACAGGTATCGTGTATCTCGTTTTCGTCTCATCCACTGCCATATTTCTTCTGCCTCCCAGGCAGGACTCTAAGCATATCCTGTGGTCCTGTCTCATCAGTCCTCCAGGGGTAAACTCCCTGGGGAAAATCTTCGGGCAGGAACAACCGCCTGTTATCCGGGATACCATCCACTTCTACCCCCATCATCTCTTGGGTTTCCCGCTCAGTAAACAACGCACCGGGGATAATGTCTGTAATCGTTGGTATCTTCAGGTCGTTTTTTGCTAGACTGACGCGCAACCCCAGTGATAACTCTTGAAGGTGATTTCCGTAGTATAGTGTGAAGTGATATATCAACTCGACTCTATCCCCGAGATCAGCGGATGATATTACGGCCAGGTGGGGATATTCCTGGAGTTCGCAGATATGCTCAACGGCGTCGCGGAAGGCGCTCTTTTTCACCTTGACCCAGAGGCTGCGGAACTTATTCTTCTTGACGGCGACCTCGCGCTCGTAGACCGAGCCGCCGACAAAGCCATCGCCCAGCTCTTTGCCGAAACTATCGATGATGGCCTGCGGGGTAAGCATTTCCATTAAGTCACCTCCTGCTTGGCCAGCTTTTCCAGCTTCGACCAGGCCATGACCACACCGTGAATAATGGCCTCCGGCCGCGGCGGACATCCCGGGACATAAACATCCACCGGAATAATCTGGTCTACTGGCCCCACCAAATTGTAGGATTCATGAAACACGCCCCCTTCTATACCACAGTTGCCAACTACGATGACCATTTTAGGGTCGGGTACCTGTTCGTATACTCGCTTTACTCTCGAAGCCATCTGCCTCGCTACCGGACCTGTCACCAGCAATACATCTGCGTGTCGTGGTGAGCCAACGAGGACTATGCCAAAACGCTCGACATCATACCTGGGGGTAAGTGTGGCCAGGATCTCAATATCGCATCCATTGCACGACCCTGTATTAAGATGATAGACCCACAGCGCTCTTTTGAACGAGTTAAAGCCCATATTCTCTCCTTTTCATCTAAGTCAACGATGCAATAAGCAGTATCACCGCAGTCAAGGCTGCAATGGCTATAAGCCAGATGATAAAGTCATTTATTATTCCCGTATGCGCTCTTACAGTTGGGTCATAGTATTCCTTGAGTGTCTGGAAAAACCCCCAATATATGTTGTGGGACTTTATGTGTCTTTGCTCTACAGCGGGTGGCTCTTCGCCCGACAGGAAAATCTCTGTTTGAGCAGTCCCTTTCTTATACTTTTTCTGCCCCCGACTTATAAAAAGGCAGGCTATTGCTATCAAGATTACAAATGCAATGATGCAAATGACAGGATTCCAGAAAGGAAGACTTGTCATTCGTGACCCTCACTCATATTGAATCCTCCAACCCAAATTCTATCAAGAAAGCTAGTTCTTCGCTATGCTAGTTCGGTACCACGAGTAATATAAGGCCAACTAAGGCTATAGCTGTGGTAGCACCCCAATAACTGGTGGGAACTTGAGACACCTTCAGCCTGGCCACCGCCACTCTGGTCAAGGTCACAGTCAACGTTGTAACCAAGAACAACTTTAACAAGAAAAACACAAAATCTATAAATGAGCCAACAGGGCCGCTTATACCAATGAGGGGAGATAGGTCATAAGGGAAGAACAAGGCAACAGTCAGAGTGCCTACTGCCACCATCTTTGCGGCATCGGCAAGGTAGAAAAGAGCGAAATTTCGTCCTGAATACTCAGCTGTCAAGCCTTCGGCAATTTCCGGACTTGCCTCATCAATATCAAAAGGCACCGTGGCCAATTGACCTGGTGTAACCACGACTATGGAAAAAAGAAGCAATAGCATACCTATGATGCCGGCAGGGCCTACATGGCCCCACAGCGGGTGTGAGTAGATAAAAGCAAGGCCAAAAACGCTCTCGCCAGGGTAAAGCTGATTTAGCTTCCAGGCAATGGCAATCGCAACCACAGCGAGTGGGAACTCATAGGACATCATGGTTACCATTTTTCGTTGCGCTCCGATGGTGGCAAAGGGAGAGGAAGAGGCAAACCCTCCGGCCACCATAGCCAACGCGGGAAGTATGAGCAGATATACAACCAGAATAAGGTCTCCGTGTCCAGAAAGTATAGGGGTGAAGGTCAGCCCACCGAAAGGCAAGTAGAGAAGCACAGTAATCACGGAAGCCAAAGATACGATTGGCGCCGCATTGTAGAGCCAAGCCAGCGCTCTCTCAGGCTGAACCGAATCCTTAATCATAAATTTGCTCACATCCAGAAAAGGCTGTATTATCGGTGGCCCTATCCTGCTCTGCATGTGAGCACTGATTTTTCTATCAAAGCCCTTATATAATAGGCCACAAAGGATCCCAAAGGCGGCAAAACCTATCGTGCCTATAACTGCTCCCAGGGCAGTCCCGGAGGTAACAACCATATTATTGCGGTCCTTTCGGCATAGGATTCTTAATCACCGCAGAAGGGTCAGGAGTGGCAAGAAACACGTTCTTCGTCAGCTTGAGACATTTTCTCGGGCAGATATCCTGGCAAAGACCACAGAAACAGCATTTCCTAAGATCTAATCGAGGATAGGTTTTGGGATATTTCTCTTTGTATTCTTCAGGTAACTCCACCATTTCTACAGCCCTATTGGGACATATCTCAGCACAGAGCCCACAGCTTACACATTTGTCTATGTCAAGCTCATGTTCTCCGCGATAGTCTTCTGGAATTTCAATAGCTTCGTAGGGAAACTTAACCGTCATCGGCTTAGAAAATAACGTCTCAAACAACACTTCTATCGTTTTCACCATGCTCATCGTACATCACCTATCCATATCGGCAGGACAAATGTTTAGGCTCCAATAGATAGCCGGGATATCCGCTATTTGGGACCCTTTTAGCAAATGTTCGAGGACCGGTATCATATGCAAGAAATCTGGGCCCCTGAGCTTAACCCTGTAGGGTTCTCCTCCCCCGACACTTCTCATATAAGCACATCCTTCCCCTCTGGCAAGCTCATTACGCACATACACCTCACCTTCAGGAATCTTGACACGGGATGGAGGCGTTATTTTTGCCGGTTCTCTAATGTTCCCTTGTGGTATTCTATCCAGGACTTGCTTTATAATTTTTATGGATTCCTCCATTTCCCTCCCCCTGATCAAGCAGCGGGCATAGGCATCTCCTTCCTCCCTAACTGGTATGTCAAAATCTAGCTCGTCGTATATCTCATATGGATCATCCTTCCTTACATCCGTCTCCACTCCACACGCTCTTAACACTGGTCCTGTTGCCCCTAGCCTGATTGCGTCTTCCGTCCTTAGAGTACCGACACCTTTCGTCCTTCTAGAAAAAACTATATTGTCGAAGTCTTTCATTTTCTGCATCATCTCTTCTGTTTGATCCAGAACTCTCTTTATCTTATCTTCAGACCCATCAGGCAGGTCTCTTCTCACCCCTCCTGGACATATGTAACCTGCTGGGTAGACTCTTCCTCCTGTTATCAGTTCGAAAATATCCAATATATAGTCCCTGTAGCCAAAAGCCATCTTAAATCCGGTATCGAAACCGAGGGCAAGGCTCATTACACCATACCAAATGAGGTGGGACTGCAATCTCGACATCTCTGCCATTAACACTCTTATGTATCTGGCTCGTTGGGGAATCTCAACGCCTGTCAACTCGTCCACCGCCTCGGCATGCACTAGATTCCAGTTAAGTGCCTCTAAGACACAGACTCTATCTGATAACACAGCATTCTGCATGGGAATCCTGTACTCCATCAGCTTTTCAAATCCCCTATGCAGATAACCGGGGTCAGCACGAGCAGACGTTACCTTCTCCCCGTCTATTCTTAGCTTCACGCCGAAATTCCCAGACCCAGAATGTGCTGGTCCAAAATAGAAGTTATAATCGGTGTCTCCTGGGATAATTTGCTCTATGTGCTCAATCGTAATAAGCTCTTTCTCGTTCATTTGCTTGGTCATAATATTGCTGTCTCACGTATTCTTTCCAATCAAAATCTTTCCTGAATGGAGGCGGCCCATCCCAGTCCTCTAGGAAAAGCGGAGTCAAATCTTCATTGCCTTCAAATTCCACCCCGAAAAGCTCATGTAATTCCCTTTCATGTATCTGGGCATTTTCTTTCCATATAGGAACGACCGAGCCAACAGCGGGATTAGCTCTATCCAATTTTGTCTTTATAGTCAGGAGAATCCTCTCCGAGTATGACCAGAGGTGATAAGTGAGTTCAAATGTCCCTTCCTCAGGCCAATCAGTCACAGAAATTGCCGAAAGATGCTCAAATCCCAGTCCTTTGGCGAAATTGCACAGCGCTATCAGCTCATCTTTATCAATCGTCACCCAAACTCTGCGCTCCCTCTGCACTTTGCCCGCAATCTTGAATTTTGCGCTTATATCCTCTATTACTTTGCTTTCTTTATGTAAGCTCTCGGCCATTTCCCTTGTCCTTCATCCCCTGTGCGCCTTCGCAAACTTTCTCCCATGTGGAGGAACAGCCCCCACATGGTGGAATATCTTCATACAAGCTTCGAATACTGCCTCAGGCCTGGGGGGGCACCCAGGAATATAGATATTAACCGGAATATAGTCTGCCAACCTCTTGATGGTATTGTATGAGTCCCAGTACATCCCGCCGCTCATGGTGCATGCGCCCAGAGCAATTACAGCCTTTGGATCAGGCATTTGCTCGTATATCACCTGGGCTCTTTTTATAGATTTCAGGGTCTGGTAGCCAGCGATAAACAGAACGTCGGCATGTCTCGGCGTCCCGGTGATAATCATGCCAAACCTTTCCATATCCCACCTCGAGCCGACGAGCGGAATCAACTCACAAAATCCACACGAGTTAAACCAGTTGAATATCCAGATAGCGTTTATTAATCTCTTCATCTTTGTCGCTTGCTCAACCACTTATATGCCTCCTGCAACGAAGAGTATGATCATAACTATAGCTATGCCGGCTATTAACCAAATGAGATGGTCGTTTATTATCCCTGTGTGTGCAGTTATAGTAGGGACGTAGTATTTTTTTAGTCCTTCGAAAAACCCCCAATATATGTTGTGAGCCTTGACATGTGTTTCCCCCTCGGATAATTTAGGATTGCCCATGAGGAATGTCTCACTTTGCACGCCCTTCTTATACGCCTTTTCCCCTCTACGTTGAATGAAATAAGCTATAAGCAGAGCCACGATAGCAGCAATAATCCAGACTACAGGTCCCCAAAATCCTGAAGGACTTTCGATCATGGCATGCCGCCTCCCATAATTCCATTCACGTATGCTGCTTGGTTTATCAGCGCATCTGTAGCCGGATTGACTATGCGTTCAACAATTAGTCCGGGGAATATACTGGTGAAAATGATGCCTGCGGCCAGAATCCCCATGCCGATTAGCATTGGTTTGGGGACTTCCTTAACATCCTTATATTCCGGTAACTGCGGCCCTGTGAAGGCCGATTGGAAAGCTTTGGTGAAAGAAGCCAAAGTTATGATGGATACCAGCATGGCGACTACAGCCAGGACCGGGTTGAATTGGTACACGGACTCATATATCAAGAATTTTGAAGCAAAGCCGTTCAAAGGAGGGATACCCGCAATGGATAGAGTCCCTATTATGTAAAGTATCAAGGTGAATTTCATATTATGGCCTAAGCCGCCCATCTTGTTGAGGTCTCTGGTGCCGGTGCGGTGGAATAAAGCTCCGGCAGTCATGAATAGAAGTGGCTTATACATAGCATGATTTAATATGTGGAAGATACCTCCGCTTATGGCATCTCTCCCATAAGTAGCTAAAGCTTCTGGATTGCCCAAAACGGCTAACCCAACCCCTACGCCCATCCACATATACCCCATCTGGGATATAGCATGATAGGACATAAAGCGCATCACGTCTGTCTGAAAAACAGCCATAGTTACCCCAACAAACATAGTTAGTAGTCCAATGATTACAATTATCCAACCCACCGTAGTGGCATCCAACGTAATTCCATATAAGCTAAAGCAAATCCTGAAAACGGCATACATGCAAGCGTGGCTTGTTATTACTAGCATAGCAGTTATATTTGCCGGGGCAACGGTATATGAGTCCGGATACCACATGTGTAGAGGTACCATTCCTGTTTTAATAGTCAATGCCACTAGAAACAAGGTTAAGGCTATTATATCCAGCGTACTATATTGCATTGCATTGGCTAGAAACCCTATATTGAGCGAGTTATACTGGGCATAAAGCAAACCCACACCAAATAGAAAAATGAGCCCTGCAACCGCAGATATGACTATATATTTGAACCCTCCCTCCACCGCATCGGCAAATCTTGTTCTAAAAGCTATCAGCGCTGCCCCAGAAATAGAAGCTATTTCTAAAAAGACGAACAAATTGAATAGGTCGCCAGTGAACATCATTCCGAAACCGCCCGTCACCATAAGCAATAAAAGGGTATAGAACCTGTTCTGCCCTGTCTCACTTGCCATGTGAGAAAGAGAAAATATAGCTGCAGCTAAGGAGACAGTCGCCCAAATTATGCCCATGAATATGGACATGGCATCGACTTCCAGAATTATGCGGATAGGCACCATGGCTCCCCCGGGAAGAGTAAGCTCGGGAGAAGTAGCTCCTAGAGTATAGATGTGGATTCCATTGATGGAGATATCCCTGGCTAGAATTATAACCAGAAATGTTACAAATGCCAGGCTAACTATTAGAAGTGCATTTCTGGCTTTTTTGCTTGCCATACCTATTGGTAGTGTTAAAAATGCTGCCAGCAGAGGTATGGCTATAATCAAGATGGGGGAGTGAGTTATCAGAGCAGCCAAATCATTATCCTTTCATCTTTCTAGATTTTTCTGAATCTAGGCTTCCGGTATGGCGATAAATGAGTATCACCATGGTCAGCATCAAGGCCAACACTGCAACGTTGATGACGATACTGGTCAAGGTGAGTGCCTGAGGTACAGGCAGGACCATCGGTCCTTCTGGCACGTCGGTATAGATAGGGGCGTTTCCTCCTGCCCGGTAGCCCAACGCCACCAGAAACAAATTGACCCCCGACGCGAGTATGGCAATGCCCATAATGAGCTTAATCAAATTCCTTTTGAATATGAGTATATAAAAAGATATCCCCACCAGCAGCGCTGCCGCTAGAAAGGGAAAATTGAGAGGAATGTACTCCATCATTCTTCTATCTCCTCACCACTGGAAAATAGCGCCATAGCCAGGACCACTGCTGAAAGGCCGGCTGCCACCTTAAGGCCCACGGCGAGGTTCATCAGGGGAATAAACCCTCCCGTCCAGATATCCCCGGGGCCAGGACCGGTGGCAGGAATCCTGCCGAAGATTGGCGTGCCCACTAGAAAGTTATAGAAAAAGACAATGCCTATCCCGGCAAAAGCTAGGCCGATAAAGATTAAAGCTCCGCTGCTTTCCATTATTGATAAAGTACGCTCACGCAGCGATTTTTTAAGTTCCTTAGAACTGAAGGCTACCAGCAACATGACCACACCGGAAACGATGACAGCACCACCCTGAAAGCCTCCACCCGGGGTAAGATGTCCATGTGCAATAACATACAGGCCGAAGATGAGGATAAACAGGATAAGCTGGTTGGCCACGGTGCGCACAATTTTTGACAGCATCAGGAACTCTCCTCCCTGCGTTTCACTGTTCGTAACAGAAGCAAAACCCCGGTCACCGCTGCGAATAGTATCGTGGCCTCCCCCAGTGTATCAAACCCACGGTAGTCAAAGACCACCGACGTTACCACGTTGTTGCTCCCGGTTTCTTCTTGGGCGTTCTCAATTATATAATCGTCCATATCAGATGGGGGATAGCCAAAGGGGTGGATGAACAGAAGCATCCCGCTCACCAGAAAGGCGATCACAACAAGCAACACAATCAAGCCTGTAACTTGTCTCATATTCACTCCACACGCTTGGTCGCTCTGATGGCGATGATAAAGATAGCTGCGGTTACGGCTGCCCCGATGCCCGCTTCGGCCATGGCCACGTCAGGAGCCTTCATAAGATAAAACTGAAAGGCTAACAACAGACTCAGCACAGCCAGCGCCACGACCGCATACATGAGGTCCCGAGATACGGCGATAAATATGGCACAGACAACCAGTGCCAGCGGTATAATGATAAATAGAGGTCCAGCTTCAATCATTCGCTTTACTCTCCAGGTCATCCACCACCGCCCTGGCGGGCTTTTCTCCGCTGCGGTGTGCCGCCCGGGCAATGGCGTGAGCACCGGTGGCATTGGTGACCATCAGCGCCACCAGAGCCAGCACCGAGTGTATGCACATTACAGACTGAGAAAGAGTCCCTTCAATGGCCCAGATTCCGGCGGACTGCACAATTACCGCCATGATGAGGAAGATGGAGCCAAAGGTGGTGCATTTTGTAGCGGCATGCAGTCTGGTGTACATGTCGGGGAAGCGGTGGAGACCAAAAGCCCCGATAAAATTGAAGAAAAGGCCAATTCCTATGAATACGTAGCTTACTGTGTTCAGCGCATCCACTAAAACTTGCTCCCCTCAATGTATTTGGCCATATACAGCGTCATGGTGAACGAGAGCAAAGCATACACGAGGGCCACATCAATGAAAATCGCGTGATTGAACATCATCCCCACGATGACCATACTGGCCACCACCAGAGTGTTGGTGGTATCAAAAGCCACCAGCCTCGTCGGCGCCCCCGGCCCTATAATGATGCGTGCCACAGTGATGATAATACACACCGCCATGGCTATGATTGCCGGAAACCAGTTCATTCCGCGATTCTCCTCGCCCAGTCAGGAAAACTGTCGCATATCGGATGGTAGTCTCTCGGCATATCCTTGAGCACTTTAGGGTCAATATTTATCCAGTGCACATACAGTTCGTTGGTTTTCTGGTCAACGTCCACGCTCAGTGTTCCGGGCGTCAGGGTGATGGAATTGGCCAGGATGGTAAGGGACAAGTCGTTCTTCAGCTTGGGATTTATCTTCACGATGGCCGGATTAATCCGCCCGGTGATGACGCGGTAGGCCACGTCAATGTTGGCCTTGGCCATGGCAAAGAAGAAGGGAAACAGGTAAACGAGGAAGGTAAACCACCGCCGAGGGTTCAGCATGCGCAGGTCTTTGCCGATGAACCGGTTCCTGAGCAGGGCACCGACCACCACGGCGAACACCGCCCCGATTATGAGCTCGGCAGTACTCCATAAAAAAACGGTGCCGCTACCAATGGTAAGAAGGAGATAAACCAGATAAGCGACAACCGTTGTAATTAGAAACCTCATGCTTTACCGCGTAAACAACCTCTCTATCGAGAGGGATTCTATTTCGAAGCTGGCTACCTTGCTGTAATAGCTTGGTTTCCTCAAAATCTTTACATGGACACGCAAATGTATGTCATCCGCCGGAAATTGTCAAGCCTCGGATGGCTCTTCTTAAGAAAATTTTCTAGGCACGATTTCGTAGTCAAAACCGGCCAAAACCGCGGTTTTCGGCTGGCGCCTCTAGAGTCCTTCGCGCTTATATCGCTGGGCTAGTTCGCGATAGATTGATGGGCTATTCTGTGACCACCATAGCTGCTTAGCGGTGACCTTTCTCCTGATTTCTCCAGGTACGCCGGTAACAAATGAATTGTCGGGAATTTTCATCTTTTCTTTAACTACACAACCAGCAGCAATTATTGAATTGTCGCCAATCTCAACATCGTGAAGGATGGTAGCATTCATACCTATCACAACATTGTTTCCGATTCTACGGCCATTAGAAACAGCGCCGTGACCAATGATTACATTGTCCCCGATGGTAGCCTCCGCTGTGGGAGGCAAGGTTGGTGACCCCGAATGAATAACGCAGTTATCCTCAACAACGCTATTCTTGCCAATTTTTATCTTGCCAATATCCCCCCTGATTACTGCTCCGGGCCACACGCTGGAGTGTTCACCAATCTCTACAGCACCAATAACATAAGCTGCTTCACTGATAAATACTGAATCAGCTATCTTGGGTGTCTTGCCATTAAAACTTCTAATCATCTTTACCTCCAGACTCATTTATGTTACTGGCTTATCTAATAGTTAGTCAAACCAGATAGTACCACAATGCTGCTTGGGCTTAAAGACTGCCAAGCAAGGGACGCACAATTTGACGAAGAGCCATCTTAGTGTTGACGTGGTTAGCACTTATTGGTAACATCATGAACTGAGCCGTGCTAGGCGGGGAGCTAGCGGTGCCCTGTACCCGAAAACCGCTATAGCGGGGCTGAATTCCTGCTTGAGGTTTACGGTTGGGGGTTTTGTTTTTGCTGAGCGGTGTTGATAGTCGGGTTCTATGCAACTGGAGCCTATGAACCCCGTCAGGTCCGGAAGGAAGCAGCGGTAAATAGCATTTCCAGTGTGATATAGAGTTGCCTGGCTGGAGCTAGCTGGCGAGGACAGCTTCCCGGTTTAGGAATCGAGAACA
Organism: Dehalococcoidia bacterium; assembly: GCA_030606165.1. Lineage (GTDB taxonomy): Bacteria > Chloroflexota > Dehalococcoidia > GIF9 > AB-539-J10 > RBG-13-51-36. The sequence continues at coordinate 4,205 of JAUWGZ010000016.1, read as the reverse complement.
GGTGCACGGCTTACAGAAATTTTGGAGGCCACGGATGTGGCAATAAGGAAGTGGGAGAGGGCTTCTATCAATTGTTTGGATAAGGCTGACATTTTTGTACCGGCAATTACTTCGCCAATTTGGCTTTAAACCGAAAAAACGCTTAGGACAGCATTTCCTTATAGATGAAGCTGTATTAGAGCGTATTCTATCTGCTGTCGAGCTCGGCCCTGGGGACATTGTAGTTGAGATAGGGCCGGGCCTGGGCATACTAACTGAGGGCTTAGCCAGACGAGGAGCCAGGGTCATTGCTGTTGAGCTTGATTCCAAATTAGTTGCCCTGCTGAAAAAACGACTGGCCACCTTTCCTGATGTCAAAATTATCCACGCTGATATACTTAAGGTTACCCCCCGGCAACTTCTGCAAAATAATTTAACCGCCTCCGAACTTGTCCAAGGTTATAAAGTTATAGCTAATCTTCCTTATTACATTACTTCACCGGTATTGCGCCATTTTCTCGAAGCGCAGCCCCGACCCTCGGAAATGGTAGTAATGGTGCAGAAGGAAGTTGGTGAAGCTATTGCTGCTACCCCTGGTAAGATGAGCTTGCTCAGTGTTAAGACTCAGTTTTATAGCAAGCCTGCTATTATATCCTATGTACCAGCGGCAAGTTTTTATCCCCCGCCGAAGGTAGATTCGGTTATTTTACGCCTGGATGTTTACTCCCAGCCGCCTATCGAGGTATCCGATGTCGCTGGTTTTTTTGATATAGTTATGCATGGTTTCAGCTCTCCTCGTAAGCAGCTTCGCAATTCTCTTGCTCACTCCTTAGAGATGCCGCCCAGCCAGGTTGCTTCATTACTGGAAAAGGCTGGAATAGAAGCTAAACGGCGAGCTGAAACTCTTAGCTTGGAGGAGTGGAGGGAGCTATGGAAAATCTTTGCTCCCTTTACAAAAAGATTATAATGTTGACTGTTTATGCCCCGGCTAAAATAAACCTTGTCCTCGAAGTACTGGGCAAGCATAATGATTATCACCGAATCTCCAGTATCGTTCAGTCAATAGACTTATGTGACGTCCTCAATTTTCAGCCAGACGAGGAAATATGCTTTGAATGTGATGAGGCCAGCTTAAAGCGCGATAACCTGGTAACACAGGCAGCCACCCTGCTTAAAGAAAGCACGAAATGTAGTCTAGGGGCACGAATCGAACTTCGTAAGCATATACCCTGGGGTGTGGGATTGGGGGGTGGCAGCAGCGACGCCGCTGCCACCCTCTTAGCTCTAAATGAGCTTTGGGGGTTGGGGTTGCCGCTTTCTGAGTTGGGCCATTTAGCATCTAAGCTGGGCTCGGATATTCCCTTCTTTATCTATAGAGGCACGGCTTTGGTAGAGGGGAAAGGAGAAAAAGTAACCCCGCTGCCATCGTTGCCTTCAACCTGCTTTGTGTTGCTGGTGCCGCCATTACCTAAAATCTCAGACAAAACAAAGCAAATGTATAGTAAATTAGACGCTGCTTATTACACCGAAGGCCAGTTTGTTCAGCCGGCCTTGTCATCTTTGATGCAAAGGAAAGCGATTGACCCTGGCCTTATGTTTAATGTCTTCGAAAAGGTAGCCTTTGATTTCTTCCCCGGGCTGGACAAATATCGGAATACTCTGGAAGAAGCCGGAGCCCCGGGAGTTTATCTTGCGGGCTCCGGGCCATGTCTTTTTACTTTTTTCTCAGGGGTGGAAGAAGCCGGTGAGCTGTTTTCACGCCTGGGAAAGCAAGGATTGGAGTGCTACCTGGCATCTCCTTTTCCACATACAAACGTAGCGGCAGGTCTTTAGACCCGCAGGGGTAATCTAATGGCATTGGAAAGGCTGAAGCAAAAAAGATGGCTTAGCTTAGCACTTTACGTTGCCATCCTCGTTGGTCTCAGTTTCGGCTTTACCTATTTGCTTGGATACTTAATGGCTTATTTCAATATCTCGGTAGAAAGATTTGCCTCCACAGCTTATTTACTTGTCTTCGGAGTCACCCTGGCATCTAACGCCGCCATCTTTGTTCCGGTATACATCCATGTTTCCATAATGATAGCAGCAGCACAGTACTGGAATCCTGTTCTGATAGCTTTGGCAGCCAGCGTAGCTGGTGCCCTGGGGGAAATGACTGGTTATTATGCCGGCTATTGGGGAAAGAGAATCGCACACCTTGAGAATGCACCGGGATATGCAAGGCTTGTAGGCTGGATGGAGCGATATGGCCCTTGGGGCATTTTTCTCATCTCTGTTCAACCTGTATTGCCGGTTGATGTAGCCGGGCTCCTGGCCGGAGCCTCTAAACTACCGGTATGGAAGTTCCTACTGCCTTGCTGGGCAGCGAAATTTCTCAAGTATCTTGTGGCCTGCTACGTTGGCCCAGCGATCTGGAGTATTCTTCCCTTTCCACCCCTATAACTTCAGCGATAAAGAGAGGGCTAGTTTTTTTTCGTCTGCCCTGGTGCTAACCTCTCCATCTAATTTTGCCTTATGCAATACCTGGAGGACATTTCCCATCTCCGGTCCGGCGGAGATGCCCAGTCTTTTTAGCTCTTCCCCGTCGAGGGAAGTCCTTATATAGCGCAGTTTCGTGAGAAATAGCTGGAGATAGCGGTGTGCCATTGAAGGTTCTGAGGCTATGGCATTTGCCTGTATCGCCAAGGGCTCATATTCCCGGAGCAGATAATAAATCTCGCTGGGTTTCAGAGAAGACTTGTCCAGGAGGGGAAGCTTGGTCTTGAGGCGGAGCGTATCGCGCATGGCGCGGGATAATTTTGCCGATATGTTAAGACGGGCGAGAAATTGCTCAATGCCCCCTTCGCTGAATGAATAGATAAGAAGACAGAAATAGAGCGAGGGCAATTGGGTGGGTTTCTTTAGACGGCGCGCCTTGTCAAATTTCTTAACTATCCAGCCATCGCCTTTGAGGAAGGGGCTTATTCTTGGCAGCACTCCTAGTTCGGCAAGCTGGTTGATAACAAATTCCGGCTGTTTTTCCTTAAAAATTAGTTCTAGCTCGTGCCTGATTCGGTCGCCGCTTATCGTATCCAGCATAGGAATATCCCGTTTAAGTAGCTCAGCAGTCTGTGCTTCAAGCTCAAAACATAGCCGTTGTTCATAACGGACGGCCCGTAAAATTCTGGTGGCATCGTCGCTGAAGCTTTCGGGATGCAAAATACGAATGAGACAGTGCTCCAGGTCGTTTTTACCTTGATAGGGGTCGACCAGCTCCCCATAATCGTTTGCAGCGAGGGATATAGCCATAGCATTGATAGAGAAATCTCTACGGATGAGGTCATACTTGAGGGTGCCCGGGGTAACCGTAGGTAGTGCCCCCGGTTTGGCATAGGTTTCCCTTCGTGCTGTCGCCAGGTCCATGGTGAAATTCTCATATCTGAGCTTAGCGGTGCCAAAGCGGTGATGGGCCAGCAACTTTGCCTGACTGGTTTCCGCCACTTGTTGAGCCAATTTCACCGCATCGCCCTCGACTACCAGATCAAGATCGAAATTGGGATAACCTAAAAGCAAGTCTCGTACTACACCACCGACGAGATATACCCTCTGCTCTCGCTTAGCAGCCTGTCCGCTGATATCCTGGACTAGCTCCAGGAGTTGCCGGGGGAGATATTGCTCTATTTGCCGGGCTAAATTCATTACATTAGTATTATATCAGCACTTCCCTTGCCGTCGTATAACGTAATTCCCATAACCATAGTTAAAATATATAATTGATGAGCGTCAGAAAAGCGTCCTCAAAATACCCCTCTTAGGGTAAGAGGGGTCAGGGAAGTTATGAAAGAGAGAGCATTCCCCAAAAATCCCCCTCTTAAGATAAGAGGGGTAAGGGGAGTTGTGAAGGAGATTCTTTAAGCATGGAAACTAAAAGCCAGGAAGGGCACAGGAAAAGACTACGGGAAAGGTTCAATCAATCGGGGCTGGCAGGGTTCCTGGACTACGAAATTGTGGAACTGCTGCTGACGCTGGGGACGGTGCGCAAAGATTGTAAGCCGCAAGCCAAAGAAGCCATAAACAGGTTCAAGACCCTGAGAGGCGTTCTGGAAGCTCCTCCCGAGGAATTGCGGAAAATCAAAGGGATTACTGCCCACAATATCTTTGTCATCAAATTCATGCAGGATGTAGCCAGAGAGTTTCTTAAGGAGCAAGTCCTCGATAAACCCTACTGCCGGTCCTCCAGGGAGGTC
>JAUWGZ010000018.1 GCA_030606165.1 Dehalococcoidia bacterium | reverse complement strand
TCTCCCCGGGCCTTGGCCATTGCCCCCCGCCCACCAAGCCAGCATGGGAAATAGTATAGTGAGGGGAGCGAAAAGGGCGCTCTACAACGATGGGAGTGTCTTGCGGCAACAATCCACTAACACTGTAAATCTTAGTCACCTCGATAGCCTCCTCCATGGTCAACGGGGGAAGTATCGAGGGCAAGGAGCGAGCTAGCATAGTCTTGCCGCTTCCCGGTGGGCCACACATAAGGATATTGTGTCTTCCTGCCGCCGCTATCTCCAGAGCTCTCTTAGCATGCTCCTGACCCTTGATATAAATGAGGTCGGAGGCGTAACTAGGGCGAAATTCTTGTTCCCAATTTAGCTCGCTATGGTACTCCGGGATGCCTACTTCGCCTTGAAGATGAACAACCAGTTGCGCTAGCGATTCCGTAGGGAATATATGTATATTATCTATAAGGGAAGCCTCTTTAGCATCATCCAAAGGCACGAATATGGTAGATAAGCCTTTATCACGGGCTAAAGCTACCATGGGCAATACCCCATGGGTATGGCGTAGCTTGCCATCCAAAGAGAGCTCCCCTAAAAAGATACTGTGGGTGAGGTCGGCGTTTAGCTGTCCTGAGCTCATCAATATGCCTATGGCTATGGGTAAGTCGTAAGAAGGGCCTTCCTTTTTTAGGTCTGCTGGAGCCAAGTTGACAGTAATACGCCTGGTAGGGAACTTGTAGTAGGAGTTTCTTATGGCTGACCTTACTCTTTCTCTTGCCTCCTGGACTGCCTTGTCTGGTAGTCCAACGATGGTGAAAGAAGGTAAGCCTGGTGATAAATCCACCTCTACTTCCACTACGGCTCCCTCCAGACCCACAACAGCAGCACTTTTTACCTTGGCTAGCATCTTGATAAAATTCTTTTGTCTAAGTAAGACTCAGTCCTCCTCCCTTAGAAAATCCTCAATTTTTTTAATTAGTTCTCCATTCTCTTCCTCAGATAGCATAAGGTTGCTTTCCAGCCTGTTAATATAATCGTCGATTTGAGGAAAGCGAGACCTTACCCGGGCTAGCTGTTCATTCTGTTTTCGAATCTCCTGATAAAGTCTGATTCCCATCGCACTCCCCAAATCCGATTCCATATTATATACTATCTTCTTGTCTGCTGTGGTGTAAAATAGTTGTTGACTATTTACGGGGAGATAATCAATGAGAAATTGGGAGAAAGACCTTTCACCAATCGCTAGAGAAAAATTAGCCAAGATTGGTGAGTTGACCCAAGAAGAAAAAGAGAAGGTGATAGATTCTGAGAAGGTGAACTCTCTACTCTCGGAATTTTACCAAGGGCAAATTGACCCCGAAAGCTTGTGGAAGAGGTTAAAGGAAGAAGGCAAGCCATCCCTTTTGAGGGAAGCCCAGGTGAGACTGATAGATTCTCTTAGTTTTGGAAGTACTCCAACCGAATTGCAAAGGAAAAGGGACGGAATTTTAGCCATAGAGACCCTCAAGGAAGAACAGAATACTTCTATAGTTGAACTAAATTTAAACCTGATGAAGGACTTACAAAAAAGGCATAGAGCAGAAATGGAGCAAGCCTACAATGGCATAAAAGCTGAAGTAGAAGGAAATCCTCAACTAAGGGTAAAACAAGTTCAGCAAGGGCAAAACACCATGGTTGCTCAACTGAGTGTTGATGAGGCGATAAAACAGCTTCCTCAATGGCGAGATTTTCTCTCCGACCAGGAAAAAAGATACAGCCAGGAGTTTGCCAAAGTAATGGAGAAATTAAAAAGAGAGTTAAGATAAAGGACTTTATATACCTATAGCTAAGGCAACGGCATGTTGCTTACTATATGTCGCTATATAGCTCAAACTCGTAGGGATGTGGTCTGGCCCGCAATGGATTCACTTCTTTACGCATCTTGTATTCAATCCAAGCGTCTATCAAATCCTCAGTAAACACATTCCCTTTTAATAGAAAGTCATGGTCGTCTCTCAGGGCATTTAAGGCATCTTGCAAAGAACTAGGTAAAGCCTTAATACTAGCTCGCTGTTGCTCCGGCATCTCGGCAATGTTTATTTCAAAGGGACCAAACCCTTCGGCAGCTGGGTCTATTCGATTCTCGATTCCATCAAGACCTGCCATTAGCATAGCTGATAGAGCCAAATAGGGATTACAGGTTGCATCCGGTGGGCGGAACTCTATCCTTGCCCTTTGTTTATTTACATCATACATAGGTATACGCACTGCCGCTGTCCTGTTCGCCGCAGCATAGAAAAGATTCACCGGAGCTTCATAGCCAGGGATAAGCCTTTTATAAGAGTTGGTGCTGGGACTGGTAAATGCTAGGATTGCTGGGCCGTGTTTCAACAAGCCGCCAATGTAATTTAAGGCCAGTTGGCTCAGGCCAGCATAGCCGTTTTTGTCATAGAAGAGTGAAATCTTGCCGTCAGATAGATACTGGTGGACATGCATACCATTCCCAGCTTCCTGGTAAAGCGGCTTGGGCATAAAGGTAGCAACTTTACGACTCTGGCAGGCAATATTCTTGATTAGGTACTTCATCAGCATCACTGCATCTGCTGACCTTATTAGAGTATCGTGTAGCACCTCTATCTCCACCTGAGCTGCGCCTACCTCATGGTGGTGATATTTCACTGGTATGCCAGACTCTTCTATTAGCTTGATCAACTTCGACCTTAGGTTAAACGTGCTGTCTGCAGGTGGGATGCCGTGATATCCTGCCTGTGAGGGAAACTTATATCCCAAATTTGGGTTCTCTTGTCTTCCTGTGTTCCAAAAAGCTTCAGTAGAATCGATGTAATAAGATGATTGGTTTGTTTCTGAAATATATCTGATCTCATCAAAGACATAGAACTCAAGCTCAGGGCTAAACAGAGCGACCCCTTTATGAGTTGAGGCCATATATTGCTCTGCTCTCCTGGCAACATTGCGTGGATATCTAAGGTAGGGTGTCCCATCAGGTTCGCAGATATCACATATTATGCTGAGCGTCCTAAGGTCGGGAAAGCAGTCAATGATACAAGTACTAATGTCCGGTATTATTTTCATATCTCCAGCTGTAACCTTCTTATAACCAGGATAGCTAGAGGCATCTATCCCAATACCATCGGTGAATGTTGACTCACTCAACTGGCTTACAGGGATAGTCACATGGTGCCAACGACCGATTAGGTCAATAACCTTGCAATCCACCATTTCAACACCCTGATCCTTAACAAACTTGAGTATTTCCTCCTTCGTTGGAACCATATTTGCCTCCTATCACTGAAATTCACATAACCTTTACTGCTGCCCGTAACTTACCATGGCTTGGCCTCTAACACGCATCAATTCTCCTGATTCTTGGAGTAATTGGTCGCTATGAAACCACAAGTTGGAGCGGAAGTCAATTGCGTAGTTGTCCCGGCCCCGGCAATGACAATGGATGGGGGAGGAAGGGAGCCCTTGTTTCCTCTTTCAGCTTGATACCATTGTTATCTGTGGAGTATACTGAAATGGAATTTGCTAAGATCCATAGCCCAGTGTTACCTAAGATAGTCGGAGTATGAAAAGAGTATATGTTAAGGAAGAGGTCTGTATTGGCTGTGGCCTATGTCAAGTTTACTGCCAGGTGGAGCAATCTCAATCTAAGGACATAATCAAGGCATTTAAACGAGAGGCGCCACGTCCTTTACCCCGTGTGCATGTGGAGAGGAATGTAGAGATTTGTTTTCCCATTCAATGTCGCCACTGCACCGAGCCCTGGTGTGTTTATTCTTGTCTTACGGGCGCGATGCATAAAGACCCTGTAAGTGGCATGGTCAGCGTTGATATGGAAAAGTGTATTGGCTGTTGGACCTGCATAGTAGCCTGCCCTTACGGGGCGCTTAGTCGAGACCTGAATAGCAAAACTATTATTAAGTGCGACCTTTGTCCCGGGCGGGAAATACCTGCCTGTGTACTGAATTGCCCCAACGAAGCGCTTGTACTCGGTGTAGATGAGAAAGAAGAATGATATGGATAAGATCATCACCATAATCGACTACGGTGCAGGAAATTTACGTAGTGTCGCTAATGCTGTCAAGAAATTGGGTTACCACCCGAAGGTAACAAGCGAGCCGGGTGAAGTGTTTGATGCTGCTGCAGTTATCCTGCCAGGTGTTGGCGCCGCTGCTGACACTATAAATAGCTTGGAGAAACTAGGTATGACCGATGCTATTTGGCAGCTGATACAACGAAGGCGACCGCTCTTTGCCGTTTGCGTAGGGCTGCAGATACTGCTTTCAGAAACTGAGGAGGGAGGCTGGCATGAATGCTTGGGCGTAATTCCCGGGAAGGTAAAAAGGCTACCTCAAGGTCTTAAAATCCCTCATATAGGTTGGAATCAGGTGAAACAAAGGCTTACCCATCCTGTTTTTGAGGGCATACCAGATGAAGCCAATTTTTACTTTGTCCACAGCTTCTATGCTGAACCTGAAGACATGTCGGTTGTGGCGGGCACGACAAACTATGGTGTGTCTATGTGTAGCATGGTAATCAAGGATAACCTAGTCGCAACTCAGTTTCACCCTGAGAAAAGTGGTGAGGATGGATTGAAGATGTATGCTAACTTCTTGAAGATAGCGCTAGGCACGAGCTAGAAATAAATGCAAACCAAATACTTGATTATAGGAAATTCGGCTGGCGGTATTGGAGCTGCTGAAGCCATACGCCAGATGGATAAGAAAGGGGCTTTGACCATCGTTTCCGATGAGCCTTATCCTGCCTATTCACGCCCTCTTATCTCAAAATACCTTACGGGAGAACGAACTCTTGAGGAGATATTATTCCGTCCCCCTGATTTCTATGACCAGAACAATATTATTTTTCTCCCAGGCAAGGAAGTGACTCACGTAGAGCTAGATCACCAGACCGCTCGGTTGGAAGACGGCGAGCAGATTGCTTGGGAAAAGCTCCTATTCGCCGTAGGAGGGAAACCCATCTTTCCCAAGATGAAAGGGAGTGGCAAGAGAGGTGTTTTTACTTTCACCAACCTTGATGATGCTAAGGCGATTGACAGATTCCTGGATAATGCCAGAAAGGCGGTAGTTATTGGTGGTGGGCTCATCGGAATTAGCGTAACTGAAGCTCTAATAAAAAGAGGGGTTGATGTAATAGTAGTGGAAATGAAGGAGCGCATATTAAATACCATACTCGACCAACAGGCATCCTTAATGGCTGAAGAAGTTCTTAAGCAGGCCGGCGTGGAAATCATTGCAGGTCATACCGTCGTCAAGATTAGCGGGAGAAAGGCAGTTAAAGAAGTTATTTTGGATAACGGAGTTGCTATACCCTGCGATTTAGTGGTGGTGGCTATCGGAGTATCACCGCGTCCGGAGCTCGCACTAGATGCTAAGTTAGAAATAAACCGAGGTATAGTAGTAGACCGTCATATGGCTACAAACCACCCAGGTGTTTATGCCTGTGGAGATGTAGCTGAAGCTTACGATTTCGTGTATGGGGAGAATAGACCTACCCCCATCTGGCCTAATGCTTATGTTGGAGGTAGGATTGCTGGCTTTAACATGGCTGGCGTTACAGCTGAATATCCCGGCGGCACAGCTATCAATTCGCTTAATTATTTTGGAATTGACATCGCCTCCGCAGGGATGCCTACAGCACCCAACGACGACGGCTACGAAACTATTAGCAAACAAGAAGGCAATATATATCAAAAGGTCATCTTGAAAAATGACCTCATAATGGGAATGATATTTGTAGGAAATATCGAAAAGTCGGGTGTAATTTTCGGTCTTATGAGGGACAGGGTCAATGTAGAGAGCTTTAAGCAGTCACTTTTGGCTGATGATTTTGGCCTGGCATTCTTTCCCCGGCCATTATGGCAAGAGCGACTGACGCCATCACCAGATATAACTCTTCAACCCGCCCTGCCTATCGAAGCTGAGGAGGAAACCTTTGCTGGTGAGTAGCTGCCTAGCTTTGGAGTGATGAAGTTGAAAGAATTAAGCAGGATAAACAACTTCTATCATGATGATAAGGTAATCGATGCTTGTTCCATCTTTGGAATGATGGATACTTCAGGGAATCGGTTTTCGGGCAAGCCGGTCGTAGAAGCTATCGCCAACATGCACGTTCGAGGCAATGGTCTGGGTGGTGGGTTTGCCATTTATGGGTTATATCCTGAATATGCTAACTATTACGCTTTCCATATAATGTATCTGAGTCGGGAGGGGCAAGCCAAAGTAGAGGATTTCCTCAGGCACAAGTTTCATGTAATTGATGCCAAAGAGGTGCCCACCAAGCCAACGCCCGGTATAGTAAACCCTCCCTTAGTATGGCGTTATTTCCTCGAAGTGAAAGTCGAGGAAAGCAATGGGCAGTCAGAGGGCGACTATGTCGTGGATAGGGTCATGGAAATCAACACAAAGATGGAAGAAGCCTTTGTCTTTTCCAGCGGCAAGAATATGGCAGTGTTCAAAGGGGTGGGTTATCCTGAAGAGATAGCAGAATATTTCTGCCTGGAGCAATATGAAGGTTATCTCTGGACAGCCCATGGCAGATTTCCCACCAATACTCCTGGTTGGTGGGGTGGAGCACATCCCTTCAATATCCTGGATTGGACAGTGATTCATAATGGTGAAATCTCTTCTTACGGCATAAATCGACGGTATTTAGAGCAATTTGGCTACAATTGTACTATGCAGACCGACACTGAGGTGGTGGCTTATGTAGTTGACCTTTTAATACGAAGGCACGGCCTTCCCGTAGAGATAGTAGCCAAAATATTAGCACCTCCTTTCTGGAGTTATATAGAGCGCTGTTCCCCAAAAGAGCAAAAACTCTTTCGAACCCTGCGCCAAGTCTATGGCAGTCTTCTGCTGAATGGACCTTTCACGGTGATCATTGCTCATCAAGGAGAGATGATTGGTCTTACTGACAGGATAAGGTTACGTCCTCTCACCGTGGGAGTGAAAGAGTCGGTGCTTTACCTTTCTTCTGAAGAATCAGCTATTCGCCTGGTCTCCCCCGACCTTGACCGGGCCTGGATTCCCATGGGTGGCGAGCCTATTGTGGGTAGTTTGGGAAAACCACTCAAGCCTGAAAAAGCTTCAGTTGCAGAAATAAAAAGTGTACGCAAATGCTAACTAAGAGAATTATACCTTGTCTTGATGTTACTCAAGGGCGAGTAGTCAAGGGCACCAGCTTTACCCATCTTCGAGATGCTGGCGACCCTGTAGAGCTAGCTGCCTTCTACTACAAGGAGGGTGCTGATGAGCTCGTCTTTTTGGACATCGGTGCTACTCCTGAGGGACGTGACATCATGGTTGACATTGTCGAGCGAGTATCCGAGCAGGTTTTCATTCCCCTCACCGTTGGCGGAGGTTTGCGTGGCATCGAAGATACGCGTCGCATGCTGAAAGCAGGGGCAGACAAGGTATCCATTAACACCGCCGCAGTGCAGAATCCCAAGCTTATCACTGAAGGAGCAGAGAAATTTGGCAGTCAGTGCATTGTCGTGGCTATCGATGCTAAGCGACTAAAAAATGATACCGATGCTAAATGGGAGGTCTGCACTCACGGGGGACGAAAGCCTACTGGTACCGACGCCATTGAATGGGCTAAGCAGGTTGTGGCTCTTGGTGCTGGGGAATTGCTCCTCACTAGTTGGGATGCCGATGGTCAGCGAACTGGATATGACCTGGAATTAACACGCGCTATTAGTGAGGCAGTGATGGTACCAGTCATCGCCAGTGGTGGTGCCGGCAATTTGGAGCATCTCTATGAGGCTTTAGTCATAGGCAAAGCCGATGCTGTTCTCGCCGCTAGCATCTTTCATTACCAGATTTATTCCATTCGTCAGGCCAAAGATTACTTAGCGGAAAAAGGCATACCTATAAGAAAAGGATGAGATGAAGACATATTTGCCGCCAAAATTCATAGTGGAGAGAGACGATTCTCGGTGTATCAGATGCGAGGTCTGCGTCAACCAGTGCACCTTTGACGTTCATTCTTATGATACTGAGGATGCTGAACTAAAGAGCCACGAGGAGAATTGTGTTGGCTGCCACCGTTGCGTAGTCTTTTGTCCCACTGAGGCTTTGACCATCAGAGGAAATCCACTGGATTACAGAGAGAACTACAACTGGCGCCCGGAGGTTATCGAAGATATCATCAAGCAATCCGAGACCGGCGGCGTGCTTCTCACCGGAATGGGTAACGATAAGAGCTACCGTATCTACTGGGACCATCTGGTTCTTAATGCCAGCCAGGTGACCAATCCCTCTATTGACCCTCTACGCGAGCCAATGGAGTTATCTACTTATCTGGGGCAGAAACCTGACAGGGTAGAGTTTGGCTCGCATGGTCTTACGACAGAACTACCCCCCCAGGTCAAGCTCGAGGTTCCCGTAATGTTTTCCGCCATGTCTTATGGTGCAGTAAGCCTGAACGTGCAGGAGTCCCTGGCCAGAGCTGCCACTGAGATGGGAACTCTGTGGAACACAGGTGAAGGTGGACTCCACCCTAAGCTTTATAAATATGGAGATAACACTATAGTCCAGGTAGCTTCGGGGCGATTTGGCGTTCACCCCGAATACCTCAATGTGGCCAAGGTAGTAGAAATTAAGATTGGTCAAGGGGCTAAGCCCGGCATCGGGGGACATCTCCCCGGCGAGAAGGTGAGCGCTGAAGTATCAAGCACCCGAATGATCCCTAAAGGCACAGATGCCTTATCCCCAGCTCCGCAGCACGATATTTATTCCATTGAGGACCTGGCACAGCTTGTCTATGCCCTGAAAGAAGCCACAAACTACACCAAGCCAGTAGCCGTAAAGATTGCTGCTGTTCACAATTCAGCAGCTATCGCCAGTGGCATGGTACGGGCAGGAGCAGACATTATAGTTCTCGATGGGCTGCGAGGCTCTACGGGCGCTGCCCCCAAGATCATCCGCGATAACGTTGGTATTCCCATTGAACTAGCTCTCGCTTCCGTGGATGACCGCCTCAGACAAGAGGGCATCCGAAATCAGGCCTCTGTCGTAATCGCGGGCGGAATCAGAAACAGCGGCGATGTAGCCAAGGCCATCGCTCTGGGTGCCGATGCCATCTATATTGGAACTGCCGCTCTTGTCGCCCTTGGATGCACCCTCTGTCAGCAATGCCACACAGGGAAATGCGCCTGGGGCATTTGCACTACAGACCCCTGGTTAACCAAGAGGGTCAATCCTGATATCGGAGCTAGGCGGCTGTCTAATCTCCTCCGCGGCTGGAGTCTTGAGCTTAAGGACATACTGGGTGGCATGGGCATCAATGCCTTAGAAAGTCTCCGTGGCAACCGCCTTCATCTGAGGGGGGTGGGGCTAACCGATACTGAATTAGAAATCCTGGGAGTCAGGATGGCAGGAAGCTAAGATGAAAGAAGCTGTAACAATAGATGCCAAGGGCATTTTCTACCGAGAACTCAATGCCAAATTGAGGAAAGTGGTATCGAACGGAACTCAAAAGATTGAGTTACGAAATGTCTACGGACAGAGATACATCGGCACGGACTTGGACAAGCCAGTCGAGATTGAGATATTCGGCACCCCGGGTAATGATTTAGGGGCTTTCATGGATGGTCCCAGGATTATTGTTCACGGCAATGCTCAGGATGGCTGCGGGAACACTATGAATAACGGGGAGATAATCATTCATGGTCATGCCGGGGACATTCTTGGTCTATCAGCCAGGGGGGGTAAGATTTTCGTTAGAGAGGATGTTGGTTACCGGGCAGGTATCCACATGAAGGAATACCAAGACAAAAAGCCAATGGTGGTCATCGGTGGCACAGCGCAGGATTTTTTGGGTGAGTATATGGCAGGCGGAATCCTGATTCTCCTGGGACTAAAGCTCAAGGAAGGAGAGAGCCATAAGGCGAACTTCATTGGCACAGGTATGCATGGTGGCGCTATCTATATAAGAGGTGATGTTGAGGAATTTCAGCTAGGCAAGGAAGTGAGTGCCGCTGAACTGGATGAAAATGACCACTCGGTTCTGAAAAAGCTCGTAGGTGAATTTGCTTATCACTTCGGCTATGATGCGGGGGAGATACTGAAACACAAATTTACCAAACTTTTCCCCCTTTACCTCCGCCCTTATGGCCGACTCTACGCTTACTAAATTAATATAAGGAAGCCAGCTTTGCCTAGAGTATTCATCATAGCCAACGAAAGCGAACAAGCAAGGAAACTGAGGGCGGAACTTGCTCAGAGAGGCCTTGATTGCCTTATTGTTCCCCATAATGCTGGAACACTCGAACAAATTGCGGGGCAATCCCTTGGGGTGATGTTGCTAGACACGGATGAAGCGACAACTGGTTCAGAAGCATGGGAACAAGCTCAAAGGATAAGACAAGAAAGACAGATACCCCTCATCGCCCTCGTCTCCGGAGAGAAACTCAATGGCCTTGATTCCAACATAGATGATTTTGTGGTTAAACCCTGGGAGCCAAATGAGGTTACAGTCAGGATAAAGCGAATTCTGAGGGGAAAAGAGAGCATAGACAGCGAAGATATAATTAGGTGTGGCGACTTAGTTATAGATTCGGCTAAGTGCGAGGTATCGCTTAGTGGCAAGCCAATAATGCTGACCTTCAAGGAGTACCAGCTACTCAAATTCCTGGCGAGCAATAAAGGAAAGGTCTTTACCCGAGAGTCTTTGCTGAATAAGGTCTGGGGATGGGACTATTACGGTGGCGATAGAACGGTAGATGTTCACATCAGGAGATTGAGAAGCAAGATCGAGGACCCAACTCATACCTTTATCGAGACAGTTAGGAATATTGGCTACAGATTACGAGAAAAGCTCTAGCCATTCCTAATTTGCCTTCTTTAGCACATCAAATTTTTTGTTTTTCTTTCTCCGTAACACAGATTTAACCCAGTTGTAATATTTTGGAAACATATGGCTAGTACTATTACCCTTGTTGAATAAAAAGGTAGAGTAACCATGTTTACCAAAGATAGACTGATGAAGGTAGTGAGGAGGGGAGGAGTAATTCTAGCACTCACCTTTCTCATTTTCCTGATGACCCGGCAAGTAGCTCTGGCTGCTGATCCTACCGGAGTGGGAGGAACGGCAGACGCAGCGATAAACTATGTGTGGATATTGGTCTGCGCCTTCCTGGTTATGTTTATGCAGCCGGGGTTTGCCCTGCTGGAAGCGGGGTTTTGCCGAGCTAAGAATGTCACCAACCTGATGACCAAAAACTTGATGGACTTCGTCATTGGCTCGATCACCTTCTTTCTCGTAGGTTACGCCATAATGATGGGCGGTGATTGGCATGGCCTCTGGGGTACAGAAGGCTGGTTCATGCTGGGTGATTACTATGATACAGATACATACCTCAACATGTTCTGGATGCTGGTTTTTTGCGCTACTGCCGCTACCATCGTCTCCGGCGCAGTTGCCGAACGATTGAAGTTTAAGGCTTATATCATCTACAGCATCGTGGTGAGTATTATTATCTATCCAATCTATGGTCACTGGGTCTGGGGTGGAGGTTGGCTTTCCAGTCTGCCCTTCGGGCTAGGTGCTCTGGACTTCGCCGGCTCAGGGGTGGTTCATGCCATTGGCGGCTTTGTCGGCTTGGCTGGCGCACTAGTTCTTGGACCCAGATTTGGTAAATATAATAGAGATGGAAAGCCCCGAGCAATCCCCGGCCACAGTATAGCGCTGGCTACTCTGGGGGTTTTCATCCTGTGGTTTGGTTGGTTTGGCTTTAACCCAGGAAGCACCTGTGACGCCCACCATTTGAGGATATCAGTTATCGCTGTCAATACTAACCTGGCAGCGGCTGCCGGTGGACTAATGGCACTCCTCATAGCACGCTGGAAGACGAAAAAGTGGGATACAGGTATGCTTATAAATGGCATCTTGGCAGGACTTGTTGCCGTTACTGCCCCCTGCGCCTGGATAGAAGGTTGGGCAGCAATTATAATTGGGCTTATTGCTGGAGCACTAATGTATGGCAGCGTCAAGTTCCTTGAAGCTAAGGGTGTAGACGATCCTGTAGGTGCAGTAAGCGTGCATGGCATCTGTGGGTTATGGGGTCTGCTCAGCATCGGTTTCTTTGCCGATGGAACCTACGGTAATTATTCAGTTGGCGCACCATATGTCACCGGCCTATTTTACGGTGGCGGAGGAGGACAGCTACTTGCCCAGTTTATCAGTGTAGTAGTGGTTGCCGCTTGGGCATTTGGTATGGGATACCTGACTTTTAAGCTGATGGACAAGGCTTTTGGGGTGCGTGTATCTCCGGAAGAGGAACTGCAGGGATTGGATATCCCAGAGCATGGCACACCAGCTTATCCTGATTTCTTTGCTGCGCCAAAATAGCATGATGTAAGGATACAAGAAGATGAAAAAGATAGAGGCGATAATTAGAATAGAGAAATTTGAAGAAGTGAGGGAAGCCTTAAAGGGGTTGGGCTATCCCGGAATGACAAGGACCCCTGTCGAGGGCCATGGGAAACAGAAAGGACTTAAACAACAGTTTCGTGGGACAACGTTTGAGATGGACTTCCTGCCCAAGCTCAAAATTGAGATTGTTGTCCTTGATGAAGATGTGTCCAAAATACTAAATGTCATCACTAACGCTGCCAGAACTGGTGACACGGGGGATGGGAAGATATTTGTTCTCCCGGTTGATAATGCAGTGCGTATCAGGACTGGGGAGGATGGGGACAACGCTATATAAAGGAAGTTTAACAATGTAAAAAGGAGGTCAAAAATGGAAAACAGACACAACAAAGAAGGCAAAGAGTATGTTCTCAAGATGGCTAAAGAGCACGATGTCAAGTTCATCAGGCTGTGGTTTACCGACATTCTGGGCATTCTGAAAGGCTTTGCCATTACTGTGGAGGAACTGGAAGGCGCCCTGGAGCAAGGGATGGGCTTTGATGGTTCCTCTATTCAGGGTTTTGCCCGGATTGACGAGAGCGATATGGTAGCCCTGCCTGACCCTGACACATTCCAATTGCTCCCATGGAGACCCAAGGAGCACCATGCCGTAGCCAGGATGTTTTGCGACATCCAGAGACCCGGTAGTGAGCTTTTTGAAGGAGACCCCAGATATGTGCTGAAGAGAAATTTGAAGCGAGCGGCTGACATGGGATACACTTTCTATGTGGGACCAGAGTTGGAGTACTTCTACTTTCAGGATTCAAAGGGAACTCAAGGTTTGGACGAAGGGGGCTACTTTGACATGACACCACTGGATGTCGCTACTGACCTAAGGCGAGAAACAGTTCTTACCCTAGAGGAGATGGGCATAGCCGTTGAATATTCCCACCACGAGGTCGCCGCCAGTCAGCATGAGATAGACATGAGGTACACTGATGCCCTGACTATGGCTGACAATGTGATGACCTACCGCCTGGTAGTCAAGCAAATAGCTCTGCAGCAGGGAGTTTACGCTACCTTTATGCCCAAACCGGTCTTCGGCATCAATGGCAGCGGCATGCATGTCCACCAGTCACTGTTTAAAGGTGATGCCAACGCCTTCTTTGATGAGAATGATAAATATCACCTCTCTAAGCTAGCCAAGCACTATATCGCCGGGCTGCTAAGGCATGCCCCTGAAATCACTGCGGTCAACAATCAGTGGGTCAATTCCTACAAGCGGCTGGTTCCTGGATATGAGGCACCCGTGTATCTTTCATGGGCACGGCGAAATCGGGCCGACCTTATCAGAGTTCCAGAGTATATGCCAGGCAAAGAAAAGGCCACCAGGATAGAGTTCAGGTCCCCTGACCCCGCCTGCAATCCTTACCTCGCCTTCAGCGTTATGCTAGCTGCCGGACTTGAAGGAATTGAGAAGGAATATGAAGTGCCAGACCCTGTGGAGGAGAATGTTTATGAAATGACCGCGGACGAGAGAAACAGGCGCGGGATAGATACTCTACCCGGCAGCCTTTGGGAGGCAATCCAACTCGCGGAAAAAAGTGAACTGGTGCAAAAAGCCCTTGGCGACCACGTTTTTGATGCTTTCATCAAGAATAAAAAAATCGAATGGGACCAATACCGGAGCCAGGTAACCGAATACGAGCTTAAGAGCTATTTACCAATCTTGTGAGTAGAAGGTCTTGTTCTCGCGTAAGAAACACCCTTCTACTTGAAGGGGTCCCACCGCACTGTCTGCTTCTCATATGCAGGCGGAAACAGCTTCAAGAACTCGTCGTAATAGAGGAGTTCTTTGAACGTGGCGAATGGCATGCCGTAGGCTGACTTTGGACGCCTCTTTATCTCTTCGGGATCGATTACTTTGGATACCAGCATGTCCATGACATTATCTGTGCCAACCCCCATGGCAAACCTGAGCTTCTCACGATTGGCAATCTTCTCAGGAAGCATGTCGCGGAACGCCTCACGCAGGATGAACTTTTCTATCCGCTGCTCACCATAAATCTTCCACGCCACCGGTATCTTCTTGGCGAAAGCGACAATCCTGGCGTCCAAGAATGGTACCTGATACACCACGGCGTTCGCCATCCAGCCCCTGTCGAGGCGCCTCAGAGCAGTGTTGTAGGCGATGTCCAGCAACCTCTGGGCAAGCTGCTCTCGGTGTACGTCGCTGGTCACTTTGGGATTTTTTAGAACCATACGGTATCCCCCAAATAGTTCATCGGCCCCTTCACCAACCAGGATAGCATCGGTGTATTCTTTTGCCATGCGCGCAACGTAGTAGTTGGAGATAATGCCCGATATGCAGTCCTCGTCGAAACTCTCAAGGTGCCAAACTAGCCGAGGAATCAAATCGCAAATGTCAGAATCGGTTATCCGGTAGATGTGAAGACGGTGCTCAAGACCAAGGAATTGAGCCATTAGCACAGCATTTTCCAGGTCGGGACCGGGCGCGCTGTCAATGGTGCCGGTGAACAGGTGCAGGTCCGGATTGTACTCCTTGGCGATGGCGGCCACAATAGAGCTGTCCAGACCACCGCTCAACGAGACGCCTCGTACGCCAGACATTCTTTTCTGCACTGCCTCTATGAGCAGTTGACGGAGAGTCATAGCTGCTTCCTCTATGGTTCCCGTCTCAGGCACGTCAGGAACAAAAGGCTCAAATGGCTTCAGTCCTTCGTTGGTGCTATAGATGTGGCCAGGAGGCAACTCATTAACGTCAAAGCGGATGTGGTCTATCAGTCCCTTCATCTCGCTGCTGAAGCACAACAAGCCATGCTCCGACCCGTAGAAGAGAGGTCTGGCGCCCACAGAATCCCGCGCCAGGATTACTTCGCCTGCGTCAGCGATGGCGCACGTGTAGCTTCCATCGAGCAGGGAGAAACACTCCTTGCCGTGCCTCTCGTAAAACTCCTTGAACAGCTCAACATCATGCTGACCTGGGGCTCTTTCGTTGAACAACTCTCCATCAAAAACGATGAATGGAGATCTTGAGAGCGAGGTGCAGCAGGTTCTCTCCGGTGTCAGATTGACTTCATTGGCGCCCAGAGCGCCGTGGCGGTTAGGCAGTGTCCGAACGACCGTATTGTCTGGACCGCGGTGTCGCATCCGCTCCAGCATCTTGCCAACCTGTTGTCCGCACCCCTCCACCATATCTCCAGTCAGTGAAGAGATCCCAGCTATGCTTGCCATACAATACTCCTTTGTCGCACGTATTTCTGCTGCCTGCGTCTACGCCTCAGCCTGTCTGTTGGTAGCCCTCGAGCACTCTGACCGCGTCGAAGGCATCGACACAGTAGGCATCAGCACCTATCTCTTGGGCAAACTCATTGGAGACAGCGGCACCACCGATGAGTACTTTTACACTGTTCCTGAGCTTGCTTTCCTCAAGAGCTTTGATCACCACGCCCATCTCAGTCATGGTGGTGGTAAGCAGGGCTGATAGTCCCAGGTATCCCGGTTTTTCTTCCCTCACGAACTCGACCACTTTCTCCTCGGGCACATCTACTCCCAGGTCATGCACCTCGTAACCAGCGCCTTTCAACAGGATAGCAACGATGTTTTTGCCGATATCGTGGATATCTCCCTTCACTGTAGCGATGGCGAATTTTCCCTTGGTCTCCACATTCGCTGCCTCCAGCACTGGCCTCATAATATCCATCGCCGCTCCTACCGCTTCAGCCGAGGCAAGCATATCCGGAATAAAGTACTCTTTGGTAGAAAACTTCTCACCGACCACCTGCATCCCAGCAGTCAAGCCCTCGGTTATTATCACCTGCGGCGAGATATTAATCTCAAGAGCTTGTTGCACGAGTTCCACCACGCCTGGTGTTCTGGCGAGATTGTCATCTATCCCCACATCCTCCTGCGTCTTTCTTCCCTGTATCACATTCTTCTTAATTGCCGCAATTATATCCTTGCTCATGCTAACTCCCGCTTTCATAAATGTTAAGTCGTGGTAATATACCGGGAATTTCTTCGAATATTCTGGCAGTTGTCTCCCGATCGATGTGTTCTACCGGTCTTGCCAGCAATTCCTTCATTCTTTCATAGGCAAGCTCGAAAACATCATCCGCCTCACCATCTCCCTCAAAGGGATATACCCCAGATATTTCCCCACTGCGCAACAGGGGCCGAATATAGCTTATGTACAATTTTTGCGGCGTAGCCGCCACCTCCCGTATCTGCTTCAACATTGTTTCCAGCTCCGGCTGGTCAACCCGCGGCTGCCGTAAGAAAAACTCTATCATCTTGAAGTGGGCATCGTCCAAGACCGCTTGAAGCAGACAGAAGACAGAATTACAGTCCAGCAGACCAAAGGCACAGTGCAGAAACTGAGGTCCTGACATGGTGACCACTATATCCGAAAACAGCCTCTCTATCGATGATTGCTGGCCAGGTATCTTAGGGTCACAGACGCCGGAAGTGGAGTAGTTAGGTATCCCGTAGAAACGTGCAATCTGGACGCAGTCGATGTTGTACTGACTGGTCTCGACAGAGCCGTAGGAATCACCCAGGGTGTCCATCCTGGCTCTGACCGGCACGCTGCCGTAGAGCACCGGGGTCCCTGGGTTTACCAGTTGCCCCAGAGTTATGCCTGCCAACACCTCCGCATTTATCTGAGCCATGATACCGGCTTCCTTGATAGGTGCGGTGGTGCCTGCCTGTGGTGACGATGATACAACGATTGGCAATCCTCGGCGACATACTTCAATGAAAGTTTCTGTAGTGTCATCGACGAACTGGAGCGGGCTCTTCACCAGGCAGGTGATGAACGAGATGATGGGGTTATCCTCAAGTGCCTTTTTGCCTCCGGCGATGAGTTCTGCCATCCTCACCACGTTGTCAAGCTGTTTTAGACTGGTCAACCCGCTCATGAAGTGCTTCGTATTGTTATTGAGCGAGGCGAAAAATTTATTGACGTCCTTGTTATCCTCGGTTATATCGCGGTCCTGGATATTCACGGTGCGAATGTAGCCATCGACCATCTCCAGATGCTCACAAACATGAGCTGACTGGCACAGATCATCAACTGTACCTCGCCTGGGCTTAAACTCAGGTACTCTAATCTCCCTAGTAGGGTCAGTCTTATTCACATAGGTAGGAAAATCAACGTCCAGCCAGATATTGGTCTCCGAGCCGGTAATCAAATATACCCGTGGCTCGTCACCATGCATGATGAGGGTATTATCTGGATTCCGAGCACCCAATTTCACGGTCTTGGGAGCTGAGTTCATCGCACTTAATACCACCTGCTCTGGTATCTTTACCTGCCAGCTCTGGTGGTCACCGGGGATGGACTCAACCGCTGCGCCATGACTATGGAGTATATCCACTGCTTCCCGGTTGAAGCTTATTAGCCCGGGGTCAGTCAGTATCTGCATGGAAGCCTGGTGAATTAGCTCCACCTGCTCCCTCGTCAACCTCTCGTATGGCCTATCGACAAGTATTCCTTTTCTTGGCACCAGCTCCTTCCTTCAGATAATAAGTCTGCAATAGAATGATTGCTATTCTAGTTCTCTATGCCGGAATTGAGAGCTTCCACCACAGCTATAGCCTGAAAGCCATCCGCGCCATATCCATCAGCGCCGATGCTTTTAGCAAACTCCTCTGAGACAGGTGCTCCGCCGACTACAATCTTAACCTGATCCCTAAGCCCATTTTCCTCAAGCATTTGTATCACATCCGCCATGCGGGCCATGGTGCTGGTGAGCAGGGCGGACAAACCCAAGAACTGTGGTTTTTCCTCCCTTACTGCGTCTACAATGACCTGAATGTCAACATTGTTTCCCAGGTCTTTGACAGTGTATCCTGCCCCACGAAGCAGAATGGATACTATGTTCTTGCCAATATCGTGAAGGTCATCTTTTAGCGTAGCCACAATTATCTTGCCCTTGGCATTGATACCACTCCCAGCAAGGTATGGCTCAAGTATTTCCATGGCTGCTCCAACTGCCTGTGCCGAAGCTAGCATATCAGGAATAAAGTATTTCCCCGCTTCAAATTTTTGCCCCACAATGTTCATACCACCAGAGAGCCCCTTAGTGATTATGTCCTTAATACTCAAGCCGGAGGCAAGAGCCTTTTCAACAAGCTCGGTAACGCCAGGCTGACCTACCATCCCTTCATCCATGCCTTCGTCATCCCTGGTCACCCTTCCTTGGATAACATTTTCCTGGATTAAGCTAATTGTGTCCTCTGGCATTGTCATCATCCTCCAGTTTCAATAATCTATTAAGCTGCCTGGCTTGTTGGACATCAGTTAGAGCATTGTACATGCTCACTTGAATTTATATTGGATCTTACGGTTTCTATCGGTACTTTTGAAATCTGTCGCATTTATGTTTTCTCCGATTACAAGCATATTTTAAGCAATTATCTCCTTGATTTGTGATAGTACTTGCTGTCTTATTGGCGCAGGAAGACTGTGTTTAGGCTTAGCCAGAAGCTCCTTGACAATCTCTGAGGCTCTTTCCCATGTCCCCCTTCCGCCTTTGGCTAGCCATTCCTCCTGGCTATTCCTGTCGCTCAGAGACGGCTGGTAGTGCTCGCTGCGCATGAAGTGCCTTGTATGTCTGGCAGCTACGAAATCACCTCCCGGTCCTACCTGCTTTATGAGGTCAAAGGCCAGAGTGTCATCATCCACTTTGATTCCATCTACGGCTCGCATCACCATGCCCAATATCTCGTTATCCATGACATACTTCTCATAGGACACGGTCATTGCAAATTCCATAAGCCCAGCAGCATCATGAATGAAGTTAGCTCCTGAAAGGGCACAGAGCA
>JAUWGZ010000121.1 GCA_030606165.1 Dehalococcoidia bacterium | reverse complement strand
GATGTCTAAGTAGCAGGTATTCAAAGCTAGATTGTTTACAAGGCAAAGCTGGATGTTCACATATTGATATGGGGGTATGCCCCTGGGCATTGGTGCTACCTACGCCTTGGACTACAAGAAAGGCAGTAACACTGAAATCATGGTCACCCCTCTTTTTCTACAAGCTGCTTCTTAAATACTGCCAACCATTGCATCTGATTTGCTTTCTGAGTTTCTGATAGTCTCTTCAAGCAAACCAGTTCCCAGCCCTCTTCTCCAAGAGAATTTAAATACCCTGGTTTTACTAACTCTCTAAAGTTGTATTTTTCTACATGATAATGCCACTGGCTCATTTAATTGTACCTCCTGCTTTTACAACTTTAGCATACTGTATCACCCAAGCATAGTCAATGGCTTGGAAAGCTCTGTCTTGCTACGATTGACACCCATTACTTCGAAGGATAGAATCCTTGATATCATAGATTTTCAGTTACCTAACCTATGACACTTGTCCATGCTGATGTGGGTATTACTTCATATACTGTTACCCTCGGCTCTGATACCCAGAGTGCCTCTGCTTCGTTTAGTAGCTGTTGTCTAAGCTTTGAACTCTCCCATATATCCCAATCCTCAGGTCTCGCCCAATTGTATAACAGAGCGGCAATAGGACTGCCTTTCACGCTTCTGATATGCTCAGCACTAACGAAACCTGGAAATGTCATGGCATATGACCTGAGCTTTAGAAATAGAGGTTGCATATCTGCATCCTTCTCCAGCTCATAACCTTCAATAACCTTTATCATTTTCCCTCCTTCTATTTGATGATAAATAACCGACTTCTATTTCCCAACCACTCTAGGCAGTAGGTTAAGGAATGAAATTTTATCCTCCTAATTGCTTCAGATGGGCAAAGTCTGTAATGAATTATACCACCATAACCACCCTCGGGGGAGATAAGGTCTTGATAGAGAGTTGGAGGGGGGGGTATAATGCCCACACAGCATGCTGGGTTACCTGCTACCACCTCCCCGTAGGGGGAGGGATTGTTTTTAGGAAACGATAACGTTGGAGGTGTTTAAGATGAGCAACGCGAAAGAAGCTAAAGTAAGTGTTCGGAGCATGATACGTAGCGACATTCATGAGGTCCTGGCTCTTAATAGAATAATCCAAGGTTCGAGCCGCGATGTTATCAGTTATGAAGACCTGGCTTCCGCTGACCCCGGGACACCGCCTGACTTGAGTTTTGTAGCTGAAGCTGAGGGTAGAATAGTGGGCTTTGCAATCAACCGCTCGATGTATCTAATGGTACCGCTTACTGAAGTGTGCATTATTCACGCTATATTTGTTCACCCTGACTATCAAGAGCGTGGCATTGGCCGCAAATTAGTTCAGGCGCTCCTCTATCATTGCCAGACCGAAGGTATTGGCACGGTCCGTGCCCTCATTCCGAAAGATAACAAAGTAGTGCAGGATCTCTTCGAGCGGCAGGGTTTCCAGCGTAGCCATATTATTAATTTTGATAAGACCTTTGAGCTTTAGGTAAAAGGTCCCCGACACCTGGAGAACGCCCCGGTAGTTATTGACTGGAGCGCGTTCTATTTCTTCCTGGTCCTCTACTGCTTACCCTGTACCCGCTGATTTTGTGGCTGACTAGCCTGGTTTGACAGGAACAGGCTGAATGTGCTATGTTGTTGGGCTTAGCTAACAAAAATCACTAAAAGAACTATTTAGAAACTGCCTAACCCACCGGGGACTAAAAAATGAGGTATGCAGAGACAGGGGTCAATTTAGAAATTGACCTATCCCGCGGAAGCATCGAGAGAGAAGCAAGTGACCCAAGATTAACTGAACTTCACCTGGGGGGTCTAGGCACTAACGCCAAGATATTATGGGATAGGGTTCCCCCTGAAGTTGACCCCTTTTCTCCTGATAATCTGCTGATATTTAGCGCCGGTCTTTTAGCGGGCACACCTGCCACCGGAGCTAATCGTACCATTGTTTCTACCTTTTCTCCTCAAACTTTGTTAATGGCATATTCAATAATGGGGGGATTCTGGGCACCGGAGCTGAAATTTGCCGGTTATGACAAAGTAATCATTCGTGGTAAGTCCCCCAATCTGGTTTATTTGTGGATAAACGATGACAAGGTGGAAATACGCGATGCCTCTCATCTGCAGGGTAAAAGCGCTCTTGAAACTGCAGAGCTTATTCGACAGGAACTGAAGGAGCCGAAAGCCCAGGTGGCTACTATTGGCCTGGCTGGCGAAAACAGGGTCTATTTTGCTTCCATCGAGCAGGGGAGGTCCAGTGCCAGCCGAGGCGGAATAGGCGCCGTTATGGGAGACAAAGGGTTGAAGGCGATAGCTGTTCGCGGGAAGAAGGACCTCAATATTGCTCGACCGGATGAGTTCATGGAGCTCTGCAACGAGGTTCTGAAATACATAGAATTCCGGCGAGACAGCCCGATTAAGGGGGTACCGCCTATTTTGGCCGGGATTGGTTCACCCCAGGAGATGGCCATCCACGATGAGCAGTGGCACACCACCAGTTTCTCGTGGGGAAATGCCCGCTACCGGAGAAAGGATTTTTGGACCAAGGAAACCGCAAAGAAATGGAGGAAGATTCAGGACAAAGCGGTGGAGCGG
>JAUWGZ010000045.1 GCA_030606165.1 Dehalococcoidia bacterium | reverse complement strand
GCGCTGAAAATCTCCAACAAAGCAGTAGCCGAAGCCTTGGACGGGCTGCCGCCGGTCAAGATGCACTGCTCGGTCCTGGCCGAGGATGCGCTTAAGTCGGCGATTGAGGACTACTTAGAACACCAGAAACTGAAGAAGCAGACCTAGCACCGGAATTTCACGATAATCCCCAAGTATGTATCCCCCTTCGTTTTCCTGTCATTTTATGCATCCTGCTAGATATGTCGCCCTATCCCATTTGAGACTTTTGACTTTATTTTATATATGAACTATAATTCATATAAACGGAGGTTCATATGACAATAGAAGAAGATCAGGCCAGATTTTTGAGGTGCATCGGGGAGCCGACAAGACTCGGGATACTTAAGCTGCTGGTTGAAGGCGAGAAGTGTGTCGGTGAACTCGCCAGCGTTCTGAATAAGGAGCAATCCCTCGTTTCGCACCACCTTAGAGCTCTTAAGGAATGTAACATTGTGAAAGACGAGCAGGAAGCTCAGAAAGTTTACTACAAGCTTACGGATGTTAGATTAGCCAGGTTAATCATTGATAGCGAAGCTCTAATGAAGGAGCTATCGCTGTGCAAATGTCAGGAGGTGAATTATGGAAGAGAAGAAAATCAAAGAAGTGGTGAAGGGCAGATATGCCCAACTAGCTAAGCAAGACCAAGAGAGCTGCTGCTCAAGTTGTGGAGGCGGGGTCAGTCCCTTGGTCCAAGCTGAAGCCGTGGGATATTTGAGTAAGGATTTGGCAGATATCCCGGAAGAGACGATTATGGGTCTAGGGTGTGGCAATCCCACTGCTATAGCAGAGCTCAAAACGGGTGAGGTGGTTCTGGATTTAGGGTCGGGCGCCGGAGTAGATGTATTTCTGGCAGCTAACAAGGTCGGTCCGACTGGTAAGGCTATCGGGGTTGATATGACGAGGGAGATGGTAGATAAGGCAAAAGGAATCGCGAGAAGTCATGGCTACCATAATGTGGAATTTCGCCTGGGAGAAATGGAGAGGCTTCCCGTCGGGGATGAATCTGTGGATGTCATTATCAGTAACTGCGTCATCAATCTTTCCCCGGACAAATCTAAGGTCTTCCAGGAGGCTTATCGAGCCCTGAAGCCAAAGGGCAGGCTAATTGTCTCCGATATAGTTTCCGAGGGAGCACTCCCCGATGAAATAAAGGATGACCCCGATGCCTGGGCGGGATGTATCGCTGGGGCTTTGGAGCAACAGGAATACCTGGAAAAGATAAAGAAAGCTGGTTTTGAGGATGTAGAGATAGTATCGAGCCGGGGATTTCATATAGAGAACAAGGCGAATCAGACAAAAGAGAAGCTTCTGAGCATTACGGTGAAGGCATATAAGTGAGGAACAAGGCCACAATATAGCCGGCCACGGCTCCAATCTGCCGGAGACAAATAGTTGGTGGTCCGATTACCAGTTGGGGCACTATCCTGGTTCTGAGAAAGGAATTCGGTGGCAGGACTCTGGCTATTTATCTGGCGGTCGTCTGTGTGATGTCTTTGGCTCTGGGCTATTGCTTCTCGCTGATATAGCGTGTGAGGTATAAAGGTATAAAAGAAATGACAGTTGCTAATCGTGTATAATTGTATAATAAGTTATCCCTGTTGCGGGTGGGGCTAACGAGAACCCGATTCTTAAAGCGAAAGGAGGTATGGAAAACATGAAAGTCGTAAGTCTATGCAGTCAAGGTGGGTGTTGCCCGGTGGTCAGGGTCACGGATGCGGAGGTGGAAATAGGAGAGAAAGGCAATAGCTGTGTCCTCACCAAGGAACAGTGGGAGTCTCTTAAAGATAAGATACTCAAGAAAGAACTGTAAAACGAGAAACCTAAACAAAGATGATAGCCCCACCCGCTCGATAAAAATGCCAAAGTTGAAGGTAAAGGCAGGCACATGTTAACGAAGAACGATTTGACCAGATACGAACGCCAGATTTTGTATGCAGACTTTGGTGAGGAAGGTCAAAAAAGGCTTAAACAGTCTCACGTAGTGGTAGCCGGACTTGGTGGACTGGGATGCTCCGCCTCTCTATATCTAACGTGTACCGGCGTAGGCCATGTCACCTTAATAGACTGTGACCGTGTAGAACTCTCTAATTTAAACAGGCAGGTTCTTCATTACGAGGAAGATATCGGAGAGGGAAAGCCCATTTCCGCAGCACGGAAGCTGGCTAAGTTAAATTCTTCAATAGAGGTCACTCCTGTTTTCAGGAAGATTACTGAACGTAATGCCAGAGAGATTATCAAAGGAGCCAATCTGGTAATAGACGGGATGGATAATTTCAAGACCAGATTTATTCTTAACAAGGCGTGTGTTGCCGAAGGAATACCCTTCATCCATGGAGGTGTCCACGGGCTTTTTGGCGAGGTTACTACTATACTCCCGGGGAGGACGCCCTGCCTGGCCTGTATTTTCCCCGAAGTTCCCCAGAGGAAGGTATCATTGCCTGTTTTCGGTGTAACGCCAGCCTTGATTGCTATCTTACAAGTGACAGAAGCAATTAAACTCCTTGCCGGGTTCGGGTCTTTGCTGACAGGGAAGATGTTATATTTTAGTGGTGACACGATGGATTTCACATTCCGTAACCTGGTAAAAAACCAAAATTGCAAGGTCTGCGGGACAAAGGATGTCTAAAAATGAGCATCAAGGTAAAGCTTCATCCGATTCTGCAAAAACTTGCTGGAGGGCAAGAAGTGGTTGAAGTGACCGGTCATACCACTGGTGAATGCCTCGAGAACCTGGAAAGCCGGTTCCCTGTTATTAAACAAATGATTCGTGATAATCGAGGGCAGCTACGTCGTTATTGTGAAATTCTTGTTAACTCCGAGTCCACTTATCCTAAGGAGCTAACTACCCCGGTGAAAGATGGAGACCAGATTGACATTGTGATTTTTGTTACTGGAGGATAGCCACGGATGGTAAATAGGGATGCTGAAATAGTAGAGAAAATCTCGGCCCTTAAGAAAAGAAGGAATGCTGTTATCCTTACCCATAACTATCAACTGGGTGAGGTTCAGGATATAGCCGACTTTGTCGGCGATTCCCTGGATCTGAGTCAGAGAGCTGCCGAAACCGGTGCCGCTGTAATCGTGTTTTGCGGAGTCCGGTTCATGGCGGAAACAGCCTCCATCCTCTGTCCGGAAAAAGTGGTCTTGCTTCCTGATGTGAACGCCGGCTGCCTCATGGCAGACATGATTACCGCGGAAAGCTTGCGGGCGAAGAAAAAGGAACATCCTCAAGCAGTGGTGGTCTGTTACGTTAACTCCCCAGCCGAAGTCAAGGCGGAATCAGATGTCTGCTGTACCTCCGCCAATGCGGTCAAGGTCGTAGAAAGCCTGGATGCTCGAGAGATATTATTTGTCCCTGACCAGTATCTCGGGCATTACGTCTCGGCCAGGACGGGCAAAAAGATGATTCTCTGGCCCGGCTTCTGCCCTACCCATGTCAGGATAAAGCCTGAGAGGATAAAGGAGTTGAAGCAGGAGTATCCTCAAGCCAAGGTGGTAGTTCATCCGGAGTGCACGCCGGAAGTAATCGCCCTTGCCGACGAAGTGCTCGGCACCGGCGGGATGTGTAGATATGCTCAGCGAGATGAAGTCAGAGAGATGATTGTGGGTACGGAGCTGGGGATAATGCACCGGCTTAGAAAAGAGAATCCCGGCAAGAGGTTTATTCCTGTTTCCGAGCAAGCAATCTGTCCCGACATGAAGTTGATTACCCTGGAGAAAGTTTTGCGGTCTCTGGAGGAGATGGGTCCTGAGGTGAAGGTTCCCGAGGGAATTCGGCTCAGGGCAAAAGCTGCCGTGGACAAGATGCTCAAGATAGGCTAGGAATCGTGAAGCCCAATTTATTGGGCGACCTCCTTTGTCATTGCGAGGCTGACGAAGTCAGTCGAAGCAATCTCTGGAGATTGCCACGCACCTTTCAGGTGCTCGCAATGACATGTGGAGCGTCGTTGCGAGGAGCCGAGATTCCTCGCTTACGCTTCGGAACAGGCTCCGCAATCTCGGTGGGGCATGGGATTGCCACGCTTCGCTCGCAATGACAAAAAAGGAAGGGCTCGCGATGGCAAAAACCTCAATTGGCTAGACATTGCCTGCCGATAGGGGTATACTGGCTAGCACGTCTTCAAAGCTGCCGCTCTGGTAGCCAAAGGGAGGCTGACTAAAGATGGATGAAGTTGTTATTTCCCGTGCCATCGTTGAAAGCTACATGAAAGACTTCATGGGGGCGCTGGAGGTGGATGTCGCTGTAGCCGGGGCGGGGCCGGCCGGGCTTGTCACTGCCTACTCCCTGGCGAAAGAGGGCATAAAGGTGATGGTACTTGAAAGGCAGCTTCGTATTGGCGGCGGCATGTCCGGGGGAGGGATGATGTTTAACCGCATCGTCGTTCAGGAAGAAGGCAAGAGGATACTGGATGAGTTTGAAGTTTCAGTTGAAGAGTATAAAAAGGGGTACTATGTCGCTGATTCGCTGGAGACTATTTCAACTATATGCGCAAGGGCTATAAAAGCCGGGGCGAAGATTTTCAATTTGATTAACGTTGAAGATGTCATGGTTCGGGAAGATGACCTGCCCGCCGCACAGCTATGGCAGGCAGGCAGGATAACCGGGCTTGTTTTGAACTGGAGCGCTGTTTCCTGGTCGAAGCTGCATGTGGACCCTCTAACTGTAAGGTGCAAGGTGGCTGTAGATGCCACCGGGCATGACGCTGAAGTCTGCCGTATCGTGGTAGAGAAGATAGGCCCGAAGTTAAGGACGAAGACGGGGGAGGTTATGGGGGAGAAGTCCATGTGGGCTGAAAGAGGGGAAAGAGAAATATTGGAAAACACCAGGGAAGTCTATCCCGGATTAGTGGTCGCCGGTATGACAGCGAACGCCGTTTTTGGTTCCCCGAGGATGGGAGCCATTTTTGGTGGCATGCTTTTATCCGGTAAAAAGGCTGCCCGAGTAGCTATGGAGTTGCTTAAATAAGGTTAAGTTTGCTATGGCAAAGACAATAGCTGAAATCAACGAGAAAATCAGAAAAGGCAAGGCTGTCGTGGTGACCGCCGAGGAAGTGATTAGCATCGCTAAGGAAAAAGGTGTAAGCAGGGCGGCCGAGGAAATTGATGTAGTTACCACCGGCACTTTCGGCCCCATGTGTGGGTCTGGTGCTTTTTTCAATATCGGACACTCCAGACCGAGAATAAAACTTGGCGGCGGCAAGGTTTACCTTAATGATGTTCCTGTCTATGCCGGGATAGCTGCTGTTGATGTTTTCCTCGGGGCAACTGCCCTTCCCGATGATGACCCCAGGAACAAGTTCTACCCCGGGGAGTTCAATTACGGTGGTGGGCATGTAATCGAGGAGATGGTAGCGGGGAAAGACATAAGACTTACCGCCACCGCTTTTGGAACGGACTGCTACCCCCGGAAAAAGCTGGAGACCCTGATTAACATTAAGGACATAAACGAGGCAATTCTATTTAATCTCAGAAATGCCTACCAGAACTATAATGTGGCGATGAACCTCTCCGATAAGGTTATCTATACTTATATGGGGGTGCTTAAGCCGAATTTAGGAAACGCTAACTACTCTACGGCGGGGCAACTCTCACCGCTGTTGAACGACCCTTACTATAAGACTATAGGTGTTGGTACGAAGATTTTCCTGGGCGGCGGCATAGGTTATGTGGCCTGGCATGGTACGCAGCATAACCCTACTGCTCTCAGGGGAGACAATGGCGTGCCGCGGCGGGGGTCAGGGACACTGGCCGTGATTGGAGATTTGAAGCAGATGAAACCGGAGTGGCTAGTAGGGACAAGCATGCTCGGTTACGGCTGCACATTAACTGTGGGCATAGGTGCCCCGATACCCATACTTTCCGAGGAGATTCTCCGCTATACAATGGTAAGCGATGCAGACATCCTGGCTCCCATCGTGGACTATTCCGAGGCTTATCCCCAGTTGAAGCCGGATATCCTGGGGGAGGTTAGCTACGCTGAGCTCAAGAGCGGTCGTATAAAGGTTCAAGGCAAGGATGTCCCGACTGGTTCTTTATCTAGCTATCCCAAAGCGATGGAAATTGCCAGTATCTTGAAAAAATGGATAGAAAAGGGTGAATTTTTGCTTGCCGAGCCAGTGGCTCCGTTGCCCGGAGTGGAGTCAGGCATAACCTTTAAGCCACTTAAGGAAAGACCGATAGGGGATTAATTAAGAAAGATGAATGTCTCCAGAAGAATAGTGCTTCACTTCCCGCCCAACATAACAGAGCAGCCGGTCGTTTACCGCCTGGTTAAGGATTTTGGTCTCACCTTTAATATCCTTAAAGCTTCAGTATCGCCGGGAGAGGAAGGATTGCTGGTCATGGAGCTAAGCGGTGAGCAGAAAAACTACGATAAGGGCATAAAATACCTCACCGAGACCGGGGTAGAAATCCAGTCCTTAAGCCAGGATGTCGTCCGCGATGAATCCCGGTGCACTCATTGTGGAGCTTGTATCACCATTTGCCCCACCGAGGCTTTTTCTCTGGAGCCAAAAACAAGGAAAGTGCTCTTTGACCACAATAAGTGTGTTGTCTGCGGACTATGTGTTAAGGCTTGCCCTCCCAGGGCTATGATATTGCACTTCTGATCACGAGATTGCTTCGGCTAACTTCGTCAGCCTCGCAATGACAGAAGGGGCAGGCTCCGTGAAGGGGAGGAATTCATGCATGAGCCGCGTTTCTACCGCCACTGGATTAAGGACAGCGGGTTAATTTCTTTTAATGTAGTGGTAGCGCAGACAGACTTATACATCCGCTCTCAGCGTAATCTTAAGGATAAAGCCCTTAATTCCGTGCTAAAGCACCGTGGCTCTCTGGAGGCATATATCGGGCGTCATCCTATTTTCCTGACTACATTGGACACTTATGAGGCTGAAGCTGAAGCCCCGGCCATCGTCAAAGAAATGGCCAGGGTATCTCAACTAGCAGGTGTCGGTCCTATGGCAGCGGTAGCTGGCGCCATTGCTGAGGCGGTAGGCAGGGATTTACTCGCTTTCTCGCCGGAGGTAATCGTGGAAAACGGTGGCGATATTTTTCTAAAAATATCTAAGAAGAGGCTGGTGGGCATCTACGCCGGGCAATCATCTTTTACCAAGAAAATTGCCCTGGAAATTATGCCCGGAGAAACACCACTGGGCATAGGTACGTCTTCAGGAACCGTAGGACATTCTTTAAGCCTGGGCAGCGCTGACGCCGTTATTGCCCTTTCATCCTCGGCGGCTTTAGCCGATGCTGCAGCCACAGCACTAGGCAATATAGTCAAGGCCGCAGATGATATTCCTGAGGCAATCGAAAAAGCCCTGAGTATCGAGGGGCTACGTGGTGTGGTTATTATTGTGGGCGACAAAATGGGTGTCTGGGGCGGGGTGAGAATCGTGCCCCTTGGTTAGTCCTTTCCTTTTTGCCCCGAGCAGTGATAAAGTTTTAGACAATGAGAAACTTACCCAACCTCCATGTGCAATTAGCCCCCCGGCATCCTAAGGGGCTGCTCCTGTCTAACCCTGTGATGATAGCCTCTGGCGTAGCTGGCTATGGCATAGAGTATGCTGAAATTGCCGATATACAAAAGTTGGGCGCCATTGTCTGTAAAGGGACGACCCTTATGCCCAAAGAGGGTAATGCCCAACCACGACTGGTGGAAACCGCCGGTGGTCTGCTTAATTCGATAGGCTTGGAAAATATCGGCGTTGACGCCCTGATCGGAGAAAAAGCGCCTGTATGGGCAGGATGGCGGGTTCCGGTTATCGTTAACGTTGCCGGGGAAACAATAGATGAATATGTGGCTGTGACGAGCAAATTAGAAGGCGTGCCCGGCATCAGCGGCATTGAGCTAAATATTAGCTGCCCCAATGTTTCCGCTGGAGGGCTAGAGTTTGGTGTCGACCCCGAGCTTGCCGCTCGGGTAACTTCAGCGGTTAAAGCTGCCACCACCTTACCGGTTATCGTTAAGTTGAGCCCCAATGTGACCGATATCAAGGAAATCGCTTTAGCCGTGGAAGAAGCTGGAGCTGATGCCATATCCCTGATTAACACACTGAAGGGCATGGCAATCGACATAGACCAGAGAAAGCCTTGCCTGGGGAATATTGTAGGCGGACTTTCTGGTCCCGCTATCAAGCCCGTGGCTCTTTATATGGTATTCGAGGCAGCCAGGGTGGTCCGTATTCCAGTGATAGGATGTGGCGGCATTGCTTGTGCCGAGGATGCCCTGGAGTTTATTATGGCTGGAGCTACCGCTGCGCAGATTGGCACAGCCAGTTTGACTAACCCTCAACTTGGTCTCGATGTATTAGAGGGAATAGAAAGTTTCATGAGGCAGCATGGAGTTCAAAATCTAACCGAGCTCATTGGTAGCGCTCTTGCCTAGTTTTATACTGGCCACAGCCGCCCCCTGAGTTAAGCAAATTCGCCCAGTGGAATCTCCTCAGATCCAAGTAGCACCTTTTTGTCATTGCGAGCACCTGAAAGGTGCGTGGCAATCTCCGGGATTGCTTCGGCACTGTCGTGCCTCGCAATGACAGAATGGAAGCATCATTCAGAATTCTCAGGACAGGCTCCGCCAAGAATCCTTGGCATAGCTCGGGACGGTGTCTAGAGATTCTTCGGCGTCCAACTTCATACTATTTACTTTTCTCTGACCCAATAATCTTGTCCAAAAAGGGAGCCAGTAAATCCATGGGCAAAGGAAACAGGATGACGTTGCTTCTCTCTGTGGCAATGCTTGCCAATGTCTGCAAATAGCGAAGCTGTAGAGCTGAAGGCTGACTGGAAATAATTTTGGCAGCCTCGGCCAATTTCTCTGCCGCCTGGGCTTCACCCTCGGCATGAACCACCTTGGCTCTCCTATCTCGCTCAGCCTCAGCTTGGGCTGCCATAGCCCTCTGCATTGTTTGCGGCAGTTGCACATCCTTAACCTCCACCGTGCTCACTTTTATACCCCAGGGATTAGTGCCTTCATCAACCACCGACTGTATCTTTTCGTTGAGCCTGTCCCGCTGGCCTAATAACTCATCCAGCGTAGATTGTCCGACAACATTTCTTAAGGTGGTAGCGGCAAGCAGCGAGGTTGCCTTGATATAGTCGAGCACCTTGAGAATAGCATCTGCGGCATCGATCACCCGAAAGTAAATTACGGCGTCAACCCTGACAGTAACATTGTCCAGGGTGATGCACTCTTGCTGGGGAATGTCCATGGTGATTACCCGAAGGTCAATTTTCCGCATATTCTCAATGAAAGGTATAATCAAGACCAGGCCCGGTCCTCTAAGGCCAACCCACCTGCCCAAGCGGAAAACGCCCCCTCTTTCATACTCTTTAACGATTTTGATAGCTGCCGACAGAAGTATTATTACTACTACTGCGATAATAAAATAAATGAACCAGTTCATTTTTCCTCCTTTTCTTTAGATTTTTTTGGTCACCCACAGTTTCAATCCTTCTACTTTGGTTATTAGCACCTCCTCTCCAGGTTCTATTGTACTACCTTCGGCTATAGCTGTCCACAATTCTCCTTCAGTCAAAACCGTGCCCTTGGGGTCGAGGGTCGTTTGCACCACAGCTTCCTTCCCTATCATCTCTTCTACACCAGCGGAGAGTTTTAGCCTCTGGCCTTTTACGATGGCATAGATAACGAAAATGATAAAAGCGACGGCAAAAACTATGGCTATGATAATTGGGCCGGTCATTTCGAAATCCATAATATCCATGAATGCTATCTTACTATTCTTTTAATTTCTTTGCCACCCATAATTTCAACTCTTCCACTTTGGTTATTATCACTTCCTCACCCGGTGCTACTCTGCCGCCTTCCGATGCCGCCGTCCATAATTCTCCCTGGGTTAAAACCGTACCCGTAGGGTCGAGGGGTGTTTTTGCTATGGCTATTTTTCCAATCATTCCCTCAGCCCCGGTAGCCTTGCGTCGCCTTTGCCCGCGGATAATAGCCCCAATGACAAAAACAGCAAAAGCGGTGAAGCCAGCCGTAACCCCAACAATTAGTCCTCTATTTACCTCTATCCCCGGGCTGTGGCTGAACAATATCAACGAGCCTATAACCAGTGAGATTATACCTCCGGCAGTCAATAGCCCAAAACTGGTGGTGAAGTACTCGGCGATAAAAAGTCCCACGGCAAGTAAGAGAAGTGCTATGCCTCCCCAGTAAGCATCA
The DNA here is from genome assembly GCA_030606165.1 of Dehalococcoidia bacterium. Taxonomy (GTDB): domain Bacteria; phylum Chloroflexota; class Dehalococcoidia; order GIF9; family AB-539-J10; genus RBG-13-51-36. The sequence goes on along the minus strand of JAUWGZ010000045.1, from coordinate 153 downwards.
AGCACACCCAGAGAGTAAAACGCCAGGAATAAGCTGATGCCACCAGCGACCCCGGGGAAAACCATCCCCGGGTTGGAAATCTCAGTAATTAACCCTATGGTAGCCAGAGTAAACAGGATGTAGGCAATGTTGGGGTCGCTGATGGTTTGCAGG
>JAUWGZ010000022.1 GCA_030606165.1 Dehalococcoidia bacterium | reverse complement strand
AGCAGGACATGTGAAGTTCCAGCTCTTGGCTTTTGTCGCTCTGACTTATCACATCCGTGACACATTGGGCAACGACTGAATTATTTTGGGGGTGTGAACATGGCTATGAAACCAGTTGTAATTAGATTCTTCGCTCCAGTGATTGATGCCACTGTCAATGCTCTTATGAGTGCCGTCGACCAGAAAATGAAGCAGGGGACAAAAGAATTCATCATCCTTATCTCTTCGCCTGGCGGCTCTGTTATCCATGGTTTAAGCGCATATAATTATTTGAAGCGATTACCTGCTTCCATAACTACACACAATTTCGGCAGCGTGGACTCAATAGGTATTGTCATATACTGTGCCGGTTCGAGAAGGCTATCAGTACCCCAAGCGAGATTTCTATTTCACGGCGTTAGTGCGCAGTTCAGGGGGGAGCAGAATCTAGAGGAGAAACTGCTAGAGGAAAGGTTAAAGGGATTGAGGATTGATATGGAGAATATTGCCAAGGTAATCGCAGCTAATACAGGTAAAAACGCCAAAGATATTACCGATGCCATGATTGAGAGGACAACTTTGAATCCAGAGGAGGCGCAGTCCTGGGGCCTGGTACACGAAATTAAGTCAGAGCTTTTTGAGGCAGGAAGCGAAGTAATTGCCATACAGTTTCAACAGCAACCACAACCGCCGCGGAAGCCGTAACATTAGTCGAGAAGCGTGTACTTCACTACTCATTGTTTCAAACAAAATGATTCGTGGCCTATTGCCTTCAGATTTCGATGCTATACTCAAGGTCATAAATGATGCTGCGCAAGCTTACAAAAGAGTAATCCCGGATGATAGATGGAAGGAACCGTATATGTCGGCCGAGGAATTAAAAGAGGAAATTGAAGCTGGCGTACGATTCTTTGGGTGGGTGGAAGACGGGCATTTGCTCGGAGTGGCAGGAATTCAAGCTCTCAAAGATACCACATTGATCAGGCATGCTTATGTGCTTCCAGGATGCCAGAGAGGGGGAATTGGCACGAGGCTACTTGAATATCTCATAAGCCTGGCTGAGACTCCGGAAATTCTGGTAGGGACCTGGGCTGATGCCACCTGGGCTATTCGATTCTACGAGAAACATGATTTCAAACTGGTGTCGTCCAGGGAAAAGAATAAGCTCTTGCGGACATATTGGAACATCCCCGAGAGGCAGATTGAAACCTCAGTTGTGCTGAAGACAATCTTCTTTTTCTGATTAATGGCATGACCTCTCAATTTGCAATGGTTCGTACTTGTCCGACACATCGGCGATACCTCGGTTGCTCTTCATCACAAAGCAATCGTATTTTGATTCTCCCCGCAGCCACCATAGCTGGAGGCTTGTCATATACCTCTTACTGCGATATACTTTATCACGATATAGTTTCACAATGATTTTCCGAAGGCAGAGATGGGTGTTAAAGAAGCTCTAGAAAATACTGCTAGGGGAATACCACATAAAGAAGCCATTGTTCTTGGTGCTCAGAGGGTTAGTTATGGGGAGCTGGATGAAGCTTCTAACAAAGTAGCCGATGCTCTCCTGGAGCTGGGGATGAAAAGAGGTGGCCATGTGGCTATCTTGATGTGCCAGAGCCCTGAGTGGGCTATCAATTATTTTGGGGTGATTAAAGGTGGGGGTGTAGCTGTGCTGCTCAACGATGCGCTTAAGGCTCCTGAACTTGATCCTTTGCTGCGAGACTCCGACTCGGAAATTATAATAACGGAGAAGAAATTTTCTCAGATGCTGTCCTCAGTTTTGCCTCACATTCCTTCGCTAAAACACGTAATCGAGGTCGATGCGGATTCTTACATCAAGATGGTAGCCAACAGTTCTTCCAAATCGCCGACTATCGAACTGAAGGACGAGGATGAAGCTACTATATTTTGCACCCCTGGAGTTCTGGGAAAGCAAAAAGGCGTGGTACATACGCATGCTTCCATTATGGGAACTCCCCCCATAATTTCCGCAAGCATACAGCGGAGGAGAGAAGATGTCATCATAGACCTCGTTCCTTTTTCCTATCTTTTTGGCTTATTCGAAGTTCTTTTTGGTTCGATTATCACAGGCTCTACCATCGTGCTTATCCCTAATTTCACTCCCAGGGCTTTCCTGGAAGCTGTGGAGAAAGAGAGGGGGAGCATTATCTTTGGAGTTCCTGCCATGTACAATACCCTGATTATGGTACGTGACGAGATTTTGGGAAGATATGACCTGAGTTCACTGCGATCGGCTGTTACCGCCGGGGCAAAGTCCTTCCCGGAACAAATGAAAGCGTTGGAGGACAAATTTAGTTTGTTCCTTTATGAGATATATGGTCTTACGGAAATTTCAGCCGTTTCCATAAACACTTTTAACAGCCGCAAAGCGGGAACTATCGGCAAGCCAATTTGCGGCATTAGGATAATAGATGACAGTGGCAAGGAAGTTCCCCGGGGCGAAATAGGAGAGGCTGTGTTCAATGCCCCCTGGGTGATGAAAGGATACTATAAAGCGTCTGAAGTCACGGCTCAAGTCCTTAAGGATGGCTGGTTTTATACAGGAGATTTAGTCAGGATGGATGAAGAGGGCTACCTGGAGTATGTAGAAAAGAAATCGTTCATAATAGTCGCGTCTTCTGGACTTAAGATCAGTCCATCGGAAGTTGAATTCGTGCTGCTGAGCCACCCCAGCGTAGCTGAGGCAGCTTATGTAGGTATTGACGATGGTTGTGGGGGACAGATAACCACGGCTTTCGTAGTGCTTAAAGAAGGGCAACATGCCACGGCAAAAGAGCTATCCGACCTTTGTTCCCAAAAGCTGGCTGATTTTAAGCTTCCTAAGAGAATTGAATTTGTAGACAACATACCTAAAACTAGCTCAGGGAAAGTGGATAGAAAGCAGCTCAAAGAAAGAGAGTTACCCCAGAACTAATTGAAATAGCATCTATTAGCTTTGTATATCTTCTTCTCAAAATCAACATCAACTGCGCTAGTTGACATCCCAATTACCTTGTGTTAAATTAGTAAGTTGGAGTCTACTAGAAGGTAAAACGTAGAGAGTTATAAAAGCCGGCTGGCTGAAGCCGAGCAGATTTTCCTAGAGTAGACGGCATATAACCAGACGGCTTTTTGATTGCCTAAAATAGGGGAATATAGTAATGCCAACAGTTAATCAACTTGTTCGTAAAGGGCGACAGAAGATGGGAAAGAAAAGCGATGTCCCAGCATTGCATTACACCCGAAATACGATGAAAGGGGAAATTAGATGGGCTCAAGGATCGCCTCAAAAAAGAGGTGTGTGCATCCTGGTAAAGACGGTTACACCTAAGAAGCCCAACTCGGCATTGCGTAAAGTTGCCCGCGTTAGACTGACCAACGGTATGGAAGTAACCGCTTATATTCCTGGCGAAGGACATAATTTGCAGGAACACTCGGTAGTCTTGATTCGTGGTGGCCGAGTTAAGGACGTTCCTGGAATTCGCTACCATATTATCCGTGGCACCTTGGACACTGAAGGAGTAGCTAATCGAAAGCAAGGTCGCAGCAGGTATGGGGCCAAGGCACAAAAATAGCAAGGATGTCAAATGCCAAGAGGAGCTAGAAAAGTAGTAAAAAGAATACCATCACCCGATGCTAAATATAACAGCATCATGGTGGCTAAATTTATTAATAGGCTTATGCTACGAGGGCAAAAAGCTACAGCCGAGCGCATTGTCTATAATGCCTTGCAACTCACTGCTCAGCAAGTGAACAGTGATCCTGGAGAAGCCTTAGAGCGGGCAATTAGAAATGCTGCGCCGCTTCTCATGGTTAAATCACGCCGTGTTGGTGGGGCTACCTATCAAGTTCCTATGGAGGTGGGAGAAGAGCGGGGGCGCGCTCTTGCCATGAGATGGCTCATTGCTTCAGCGCGAGCTCGTAGTGGCAAATCTATGGAAGAAAAGCTGGCAAGCGAGTTGGTTGACGCTGTCAATGGGCGGGGGACAGCAATCAAGAAACGTGATGATCTTCACAAGATGGCAGAGGCTAACAAAGCCTTTGCTCACTATCGCTGGTGAGAAATCGTGTTAAAAGCAGTACTTGATGTAAAGGATAAGCTCATGTCGCGGACTTTCCCTTTGGAAAAAATACGGAATATAGGGATCATTGCTCATATAGATGCTGGTAAGACCACGGCTACGGAAATGATATTACATTACACAAGGCGTACTTACAAGGTCGGAAGCGTAGATGAGGGAACTGCAGTAATGGATTGGATGGAGCAAGAAAGAGAACGCGGTATTACCATTACTTCAGCAGCTACCACTTGTCATTGGCGCGAACATTGTATAAACATCATCGATACCCCTGGGCATGTGGATTTCACCGCTGAGGTGGAGCGTAGCCTTCGCGTATTAGATGGTGGTGTTGTGATTTTCGATGGTGTAGCTGGGGTGGAAGCTCAATCAGAGGCTGTGTGGCGCCAGGCAGATAAATACGGCGTGGCCAGGGTTTGCTTTATTAACAAAATGGACAGGATTGGCGCTGATTTTCATCACACGGTGACCATGATTAACGAAAGATTGCGAATCAAGGCATTACCTCTACAACTCCCCATAGGAAGTGAAAAGGACTTTCGGGGCATTATCGACCTTGTGGAAAATAAAATTATTGCTTTCCCTGATCTTGACTCAGCTTCAATTGAGGACAGTGAGACTTTGCTGGCCAAGCATCGTCAAGCATTAATTGGAAACTTAGCTGAACTCGATGAGCAGATTATGCTACCATACCTCGATGGGCAGGACATCTCTGCCTCCCAAATTAAGGCAGCTATAAGAAGGCTGACCATTGCTAACTGTGTGGTGCCCGTCTTTTGTGGTAGTGCATTGAGAGATAGAGGCATCCAGTTATTGCTTGATGCTATTGTAGATTATCTCCCCTCGCCGCTAGATATTCCTGCCATTTCGGCTATAAATCCTAAAAATGGAGAGGGAATACTTCGTCTAGCGAGTGATGATGAACCTTTTTCCGCATTGGCATTTAAAACGGTCTCTGACCCATTTATGGGCCGACTGGTCTACTTACGGGTATACTCAGGCAGGGTAAAGGCCGGAGCACAAGTGTTGAACTCTACCATAGATAAAAAAGAGAGGCTAGGGAAATTATATGTTATGCATGCCAACCACCGTGAGGAGATCGACCATACTGAGACCGGAAGCATTGTAGCTAGTCTGGGACTTAAGATGACCTCCACAGGGGATACCCTTTGCGAGCCCACACGACCAGTGCTCTTTGAGCCCATACGATTTGCTGAGCCGGTGCTTTCCATGGCTGTTGAGCCCAAAACTAAGGCCGACCAGGACAAGTTAGATGATACACTGGCTAAACTTGCTATGGAGGATCCCTCCTTCAAGATTTACCATGACAAAGAAACAGGCCAAACTTTAATCTCGGGGATGGGTGAACTTCATCTCGAGGTATTAATGGAGCGCATGTTCCGCGAATATGGCATGAAGGTCAACGCTGGTAAGCCTCAGGTCGCTTATAGGGAAACAATCACCCTTCCTGTGGACTCTGAAGGGAGATTTATCCGTCAATCCGGTGGTAAGGGGCAATACGGGCACGTCTGGCTTAGAATTGAGCCAGGCGAGCGTGGCAGTGGATTCGAGTTTCGCGACCAGATTCGAAGTGGGGCTATACCTAAGGAATTTACTCCCTCAGTAAAAGCCGGTGTCAAGTCAGCTTTACAAAGTGGAGGATTAGCTGGTTATCCCGTAATAGATGTGAGGGTGACTTTATATGACGGTAGTTTTCATGAGGTCGATTCCTCGGGCCTGGCTTTCAAGATGGCGGCTTTCATGGCTATGAGGGATGGGATGGATAAAGCTAAGCCCATTATTCTCGAGCCAATTATGGAGGTGGAAATAACAACTCCCAATCAGTTCATGGGAGACATCGTTGGCGATTTAAGCTCTCGAAGAGCTCATATCGAGGGCATTGAGGGTCGCGATGATTTCTCCAGTGTGCGTTGCCTTGTTCCTCTAGCGGAAACCTTTGGTTTCGCTGGAGATTTGAGGTCGCTCAGTCAAGGGAGGGCAAGTCATACTATGCAGTTTCATCACTATGAAGAATTACCTGCCAATTTGACTGAGCAAATTACGACTAGAATGGGAAGAACTAGATGACTGAGCAAAAGGTTCGTATCAAAATCAAAAGCTTCGATCATAGGTTAGTTGATCAGGCAGTAAAGCAAATAATAGATGCAGTGGAGCGTACCGGGGCTATCGTGGTTGGCCCAGTACCTTTACCCACAGATATCGAAAAATTTTGTGTTATTCGTTCCTCTAACATCGATAAAGATTCCAGGGAACAGTTTGAGATCAGGACTCATAAGAGGTTAGTTGACGTTTTGCAGCCAAGTTCCAAGACTATAGATGCCCTGAGTCAGCTTGACTTGGCATCTGGAGTGGAGATAGATATTAAGTTATAGTTAAAACCATGTTTCCAGGCATTATTGGTAAGAAAATAGGCATGACGCAACTGTTTCAGGAAAGCGGAGAGACGGTGGCGGTAACCGCTATTCAAGCTGGGCCTTCTGTGGTAACTCAGATAAAAAGCCGGGACAGGGATGGTTATGATGCTATCCAAGTGGGCTTTATTGAGAACAAAGTGAAGCAATCTCAGCTTAGCTCTCCAGAGAAGGGACATCTGCGAGGCTTAGAGAATGTTCGCTATCTTCGCGAATTCAGGACTGATGATATTAGCTCGGTCAAGCGTGGTGACAAAGTGGATGTTGGCTTCCTGAAGCATGGTGACTTGATAAATGTCGCTGGCATTTCTAAGGGCAGGGGCTTTGCTGGCGTGGTTAAGCGGCATCATTTTGCAGGTGGGCCAAAGACCCATGGTCAAACTGACCGCCATCGCGCCCCTGGTTCAATTGGAGCTACCACTTTTCCCGGTCGGGTGCTTAAAGGGAAACGCATGGCGGGGCATATGGGAAATAGGAGAGTCACAGCGCGTAATCTTGAAGTAATTCAAGCTGACCCCGAGCGCAACTTGCTTTTGGTGAAGGGTACAGTACCTGGAGCCAATGGGGAGCTGTTAGTAATTGAGAAAGTAGGGTAACAGGAAGTGCAAGTGCCAGTTTATAGCTTAAACGGTGAAGTCGTTGACCAAATAGAGCTTAGCCAAGCCATTTTTGCTCTTCCCTTTAATGAGGCAGTGGTTCACCAGGCAATGACTAGACAATTAGCCAGTAGGCGCCAGGGTACTGCGTCTACCAAGACAAGGGGGGAAGTGATTGGGAGTACAAGAAAACTTTATGCCCAAAAGCATACTGGCAGAGCGCGAAGGGGGGATATAAAATCACCCCTTCTCAGGGGAGGCGGGGTAGTTTTTGGCCCCAAGCCACGCACCTATCGCCAATCGATGCCCAAGAAAATGAGGCAGTTAGCTTTGAAATGCCTCCTCTCAGCTAAAATCAGAGAGGGAAATATAAAACTGGTACAGGAACTTGATTTTAAGGGACCCAAGACAAAAGACATGATAGATGTTCTGTCCTCGCTCGGCATTGGTTCCTCAACTTTAATTCTTACTGCTCAGTCCACACCCAATGTGGTTAAATCAGCGGCTAATTTGCCTGAAGTCAAAGTCCTACCTTCGGCTCTAATTAATGTATTGGATCTGCTTTCCTATGAAATGCTGGTAGCTACTGTACCGGCAATACGCAACATTGAGCAAATTTGGAGTAAATAAATTGCATCTTTACGAAGTTCTGCGGCGTCCTTTAATTACGGAGAAGGCTACCTCGCTTAAGGAGGAAGATAAATATGCCTTTGAGGTAGCAGGCAAGGCTACCAAGTCTCAGATTGAGAAGGCAGTGGAACAAGCTTTTAAGGTAAAGGTAAGCAAAGTTAATGTGATGACGGTGCCTGGGAAGACAAGAAGGTTTGGCAGGAGACAAGTAACTAACTCACCCTGGAAAAAGGCAATAGTTACCTTGGCACCGGGACACAAAATTACTTTTTTTGAGGGTGTCTAATGGGCGCAGTCACTAAGTGGAGAAAAAAGAAGATGTCGAAGCACAGGCATAAGAAACTTCTTAAAAAAACTCGCTGGCAAAGGACGCACAAATAAGGAGCGATTCGTGGGATTAAGGACTTATAAACCAACTTCTCCAGGCAGGAGATTTATGTCTGGCGCTACTTTTGAAGAGCTGACCAAGGTAGCTCCCGAGAAATCCTTACTGGCGCCGCTGAAAAAGAAGGCAGGACGTAATAGCCGAGGTGTTATAACTGTGCGTCACCGAGGTGGCGGCAGTAAGCGTAAACTTCGCCTTATCGATTTTAAGAGGGATAAAATTACCGTTCCAGGGAAGGTGGCTTCCATTGAATATGACCCTAATAGGTCAGCTCGCATTGCCCTAATTCATTATGCTGACGGAGAAAAGCGCTATATACTCGCCCCTTTGGGCATCAAGTTAGGTGATATCATACAGGCAGGCGATGATGTTGATATAAAGCTTGGGAATGCTCTGCCATTGGAGTCCATCCCTGTGGGAACTTTAGTGCATAATGTTGAGTTTGAGCCGGGCAAAGGAGGAAAGCTTATTCATAGCGCAGGAAGTTCTGCCCCAATTATAAGCAAGGAGGGCCAATATGTTGTACTTAAACTCCCTTCGGGTGAACTGCGTAAATTTCACCACAGGTGCTGGGCTACTATTGGTCAGATAGGCAATGTTGACCACGGAAATATAAAATTAGGTAAAGCTGGGACTAGGAGATGGTCAGGTTGGCGACCTTCGGTCAGGGGTTCTGCTATGACTCCTCGGGACCACCCCCATGGGGGTGGGGAAGGCAGGGCTCCCCGGGGGATGCCTCCGAAAACCCCGTGGGGGAAACCAGCTTTGGGGGCTAAGACACGTCGCCGTAAAACGTCGGATAAAATGATTCTTAAACGGAGGAAGCAAGATGTCACGGTCGCTTAGGAAAGGGCCTTTTTGCGATGCTAAATTGCTTAAGAAAATAGAAGCGCTTAATAATCCAAGCGAGAAAACAGTGATAAAGACGTGGTCCCGCGCCTCTACTATTTTGCCTCAAATGATAGGTTATACTATTGCAGTGCATAATGGTAGGAAGCATGTGCCCATTTTCATCACTGAAAATATGGTAGGGCATAAATTGGCAGAATTCGCGCCTACCAGGACATATAGGGGTCACGTCACCAAAGCTAAAATAACTGAACAGGCGAGGAAAAAATAAGACGCGATGAAGGTAAGAGCTGTAGCTAAAGATGTTGGCGTTTCGCCTCAGAAGGTGCGTTTAGTGATAAATATGGTTAGAGGCAGAAAAGTCGACGAGGCTTTGACTATCCTTAGCTTTACGCCTACCCCCACAGCCAAAGCCGTGGCTAAGGTAATCAAATCAGCAGTAGCCAATGCTGAAAGCAATTTTCAAATGTCGCCCGCTGAGCTTAGAATTGCTGATATATTTGCTGATAAAGGGCATACCTTGAAAAGATTTCGCCCTCAGTCGAGAGGGAGAGTGAGTCCTATCTTGAAACGGGCTAGCAATATTACAGTTTTCGTTACTGAAGAGGAGGAATAGTTTTGGGACACAAAGTTCATCCTTGTGCTTTCAGGCTAGGTATCAACCGGGATTGGCAGGCTAAGTGGTATGCTGAGAAGAACTATGCTCGGTTTTTGTTAGACGATATAAGGCTACGCAGAGTTGTGGAGCAAAAATGTTCTGGAGGAGCTGTTGCTCGACTAGAAATTGAACGTCCGGGAGACGAGGTATATTTAACTCTTTACTCAGCTCGTCCTGGCATCTTGATTGGCCGAGGGGGACAAAATGTGGAAGCACTGAAGTCGGACCTGGAGAAGGTCAGTGGGGATAAGATTAGATTGACTATTAGAGAGGTTGAACACCCTGAGCTTGAAGCTTCTTTGGTAGCTCGGAGCATAGCTGAGCGGCTTGAAGAGAGAATCCCTTTCCGCCGAGCTATGAAGCAGGCAACCTTTCGAACTTTGCAAGCTGGTGCTAAGGGAATAAAGATAAGGTGTGGTGGAAGGCTTGGTGGACTCGAAATTGCTAGAACTGAGACGCTTCACCAAGGTCAAATGCCGTTGCATAAATTACGTGCCAATATCGATTACGGTCTTGCTGAAGCCCATACTATGATGGGGCGTATCGGGGTAAAAGTATGGATTTATAAGGGTGATATTATGCCTGAAGTGAAGGAGAAAAGTGCTACAGCCGAAACGAGTGAAGTATCGCAAGACACATAAAGGAAGGCTAAAAGGCGCCGCCCAGAGCGGGGATACCATCGTCTTTGGCGACTTTGGCATGAGGGCTGAGGAATCCGCTTGGGTAACAGCGCGACAAATTGAAGCAGCCCGTCGCGTATTTGTCCGCCACTTGCATCGTGGGGGTAAACTATGGATACGAGTTTTCCCTGACAAAGTTGTGACTAAGAAACCTGCAGAGACAAGGATGGGTGGTGGGAAAGGCGCTCCGGATCACTGGGTAGCCGTAGTTAAGAGAGGCAAAATCCTGTTCGAATTGACTGGTGTAAATGAGGAGATGGCTTCGGAGGCAGCCCATCTCGCCTCCTCCAAACTTCCTATAGCTACTAGTTTTGTCACGAAGGAAAGGCAGAAAGTTGAAAGCTAGCGAAATTCGCACTCTCAACAATGAAGAGCTATTAGCGAAGCTCGAAGAAGCTCATGAGGAACTTTTTAACCTCCGTTTTCGCTTGGCCACTAGACAGTTGGGGAATCATCGGGAGATTCCTGAAGTGAAGAGAAGGATTGCTAAAATCAAGACTATTTTAAGGGAAAGGGAGCTTGGCATAGGATGAGTTATCTCGAGAAAAGAAAGGTTAGAGAAGGCTTGGTGGTGAGTGACGAAATGGATAAAACGGTGGTGGTAGCTGTGGAAACCAGGAAAGTCCATCCACTATATAAGAAAGCTAGCAGAGCTACCAAAAGATATAAGGCTCATGACGAAAATAATGCCTGTAAAATTGGAGACAAAGTGAAGATTGTCGAGACTCGCCCTTTGTCCAAGGAGAAGAGTTGGCGGGTAGCGGAGATAATGTCTAAGAAGGAAGTGGTTGAAACCAGACCAAAGAAACCAAAGAAAAAGAAATGATTCAGACTTATACCAGACTCAAGATAGCCGATAATACCGGGGCTAAGCAGATTATGTGCATTAATGTGTCTATTGGGGCAAGAAAATATGCCCGGATAGGCGACATCATTGTAGCCACGGTGAAGCGAGCGGTGCCCCATGGGATGGTGAAAAAGGGCGAGGTAGTGCGAGCTGTGGTTGTACGTGTGGCTAAGCCTTATCGCCGCTCTGACGGCTCCTATATCAGATTTGATGAGAATGCCGCAGTCGTTCTTGGTGAAAAAAATAATCCTAAAGGCAGTCGCATTTTTGGTCCTGTAGCCCGAGAACTTAGAGATAAAAACTTCGCCAAGATAATATCCTTAGCCCCAGAGGTTCTTTAGAATGAAAATCAGGAAAAACGATACTGTCATCATAATTGCTGGCAAGGACAGGGGAAAAAAGGGGAAGATCCGCCGTGCCCTCCCCAACGAAGATAGAGTGATAGTGGAGGGGCTCAATATGATTAAGCGTCACTCTCGAGCCGGCAGGGCTGCCCGACAAGCTGGCATAATTGAACTTGAAGCTCCAATCAATGTATCCAACGTAATGTTATTGTGTGATAAGTGTGGCAAACCTACGCGCGTCAGTTTCCGCTTTTTGGTCGACGGCAAAAGAGTGCGAATTTGCAATTCATGTCGAGAGGTGATTGACTAAGAGGTTTGATTGTGAAATCTCGCTTGGAGGAAAGATATTTGACCGAAGTGACTCCCCAGCTTAAAGCTAGGCTTGGATATAATAACATAATGCAACTGCCTAAGTTGGAAAAGATTGTGCTTAGCATTGGTTTGGGCGAAGCAACACAGGACGCTAAAGTTCTTGAAGTAGCGGGGAAAGATCTAGCTACAATTTCGGGGCAACGTCCGGTAACCACACGGGCGAAAAAGTCTATCTCCTCTTTTAAGCTGAGGGCTGGTATGCCTATTGGGATGATGGTGACGTTGCGAGGTAAACGGATGTACGATTTCTTTGACAAACTGGTTAATGTTGTTCTACCGAGGTTTCGAGATTTCCGCGGAGTATCACGGGATTCGTTCGATGGCCGAGGAAATTATAGCCTGGGCATAAAAGAGCAGATAGTTTTCCCTGAGATTGATTACGATAAGGTAGATAAAATTCGCGGCTTTGAGGTAACCATTGTTACTACGGCCAAGAACGATGATGAAGCCAGGGATTTGCTAGAATTAATGGGCATGCCTTTCAGGAGAACTTGATATGGCGAAGTTATCTAAGATTGTCAAGTCAAAACGGCCAGCGAAATATAAGGTACAGCAACGTAATCGTTGTCAATTATGTGGCAGACCGCGTGCTTATATGCGCAAATTTGGCTTGTGTCGTATTTGTTTTCGAGAACTTGCTGTCACTGGTGTAATCCCTGGCATAAGAAAGTCAAGCTGGTGAAAGAGAAATGACAGTTACTGACCCCATCGCTGACATGTTAACCAGGATACGCAATGCTATCATGGCAGATCATGATTGTGTGCTTGTGCCTTCCTCTAAAATAAAGCTTTCTATCAGCAAAATACTTGAAGAAGAGGGTTTTATCGACCGTTATGAAGTGCTTAAGGGGAAACCACAGCCAATGATAAAAATCCACCTCAAGTACACAGATGACCAGCCCGCAATTTTAGGTTTAGAAAGAGCGAGCAAGCCGGGCCTAAGGCTCTATGCGGAAAGGCGTGAAGTCCCTCGTGTCTATGGGGGCTTGGGTATTGCCATTCTATCCACATCCAAAGGTATTATGACTGGCCAAGAGGCATGGCGGCAGCATCTTGGCGGTGAGATTCTGTGCTATGTATGGTAAATTAACTTAGGAGCTGTAAATTATGTCTCGTATTGGCTTACTTCCCATTGCTATACCTCAGGGTACCGAGGTAAAGATCGATGGAAGCGAAGTTATGGTAAGAGGAAAGAAGGGAGAACTCCGGCGCCGGTTTCACCCTGCCGTTTCCATCGCTTTGAAGGATGGGTGCTTGATTGTAACTCGGCCTAGTGATAGTAAGACTCATCGTTCTTTGCACGGGCTCAGTCGCAGCCTTTTGGCGAATATGGTTACAGGGGTGAGTGAAGGCTTTGAAAAGACTTTGGAAATAAATGGCGTAGGCTATAGAGCGCAGAAAACTGGCGACAAGTTGTTGCTCCAGGTAGGATACGCCAATACTGTGGAGTTCCCCCCCCCTCCTGGTATTAGTATCACCGTTGAGGGGACAAATCGCATTCGCGTCGCCGGTATTGATAAAGAAGTAGTTGGGGAAACGGCTGCTAAAATTCGGGCGATACGCCCTCCTGACTCCTATAAAGGAAAAGGCATTAAATACTTTGGTGAGAAACTGCGTCTTAAACCTGGCAAATCGGGCAAAATAGGCAAGAAATAGTGGCTATAATGAACAGGAGAGGTTCAAAAGCAATCAAAAAGATACGACACAGACGGGTGAGGCAAAAAGTAACGGGAACGATATCACGTCCTCGATTATGTGTCTTCCGTAGCTTGAATCATGTCCATGCCCAGCTTATTGATGATTCTAGGGACCAGACTTTAGTCTCAATGAGCACTCTTGACTCTCAGGTGAAAAGCAAGGCCGATGGAATGGGAAAAAGCAAGAAAGCCGAAATAGTGGGAACTTTGCTTGCGGAGAAAGCATTAAGTAAAGGGATCAAACAGGTGGTTTTTGACCGTGGTGGCTATAAATATCATGGCAGAGTTAAGGCTTTAGCCGAGGCTGCCAGGAAAGCTGGATTGGAGTTTTGAGAGTTAGCTTATGAAGGCGGTTACTAAAGTAAGAGGGAAGAGAACCAAAATCGATGCCTCAGAACTGAGTCTCGAGGAGAAACTGTTAGGTATCGACCGTGTAACTAAAGTGGTCAAAGGTGGTAGACACCTTCGGTTCAGAGCTTTAGTGGTAGTTGGCGATGGCCAAGGACATGTCGGATTTGGTTTAGCTAAAGCGGCAGCGGTTCCTGAAGCAGTTCGCAAAGCAGGTGCTGTGGCGAAGAAGGGGTTGATTGAGGTGCCTATCAAGGACGGTACCATCCCTCATGAAATTCTAGCCAAGTTTGGTGCGTCCAGGATCTTACTAAAGCCGGCGGCACCTGGCACAGGCTTAATTGTCAGCAATACTACTCGGGCAGTGCTTGAATTGGCAGGCATAAAAGATGCCCTTGGCAAATCATTAGGTGGATCAAGCAAAATCAACGTAGCTAAGGCGACGATGCTTGCCCTGGCTAACTTGAGGAAAAGTGAGGAAGCGGCAATTCAAACCGATGTTGAAGCTCAGGAAGAAAAGGTAGATGAAACAGAATGAATTAAGCCCTCCTGTAGGTGCTAAGCACAAGAGAAAGCTCGTAGGACGAGGAGACGGCAGTGGGCATGGCACCTATTCGGGGCGAGGTTGCAAAGGGCAAAAGGCTCGCTCTGGCGGTGGTGTGCGCCCTGGCTTTGAAGGCGGGCAGTTGCCTTTGATAAAACGGCTGCCACGAAAAAGGGGATTCACTAACGTTTTTAAAACTAAATATAATATTGTCAATGTGGGGAAGCTAGCCGTTTTCCCCCCAGGAACTGAGGTAACCCCTGAGGAATTGCTTCGAGCGGGGCTGATTAACACCCCGAACCATCCGACCAAAATTCTCGGCGCTGGCGATATCCAGCATCCACTGCTAGTTAGTGCTAACAAATTCTCTTCATCGGCGGAGAAAAAAATTCTTGCTGCTGGAGGGAAGGTAAAGCAGGCTTAAAATGCAGCGTAAAACGACCCGACCACGCCTCATCCAGGCAATGATGGACGTATTGACATTGCCCGATTTGCGGCGAAAAATCCTTTTCACCCTCGGCATCCTTGTCGTTTTTCGCTTTATGGCTCACGTTCCCTTGCCCGGCGTGGACATCGTAGCCTTGAAATCATTCTTCGAGCAAAACATCCTTTTCGGCATGCTTGACCTTTTTAGCGGTGGTGCCATGACGAGTTTCAGTGTGGTTGCCATAGGCATTTATCCCTACATCACTGCGTCCATAATTATGCAATTGCTGGTTCCGGTAATCCCCAGACTTCAGGCTCTATCCCAGGAGGGGGAGCTCGGTCAACAGAAAATAAATCGAATTACTCACTTTATGACTATACCTTTGGCTGCCCTTCAAGGCTATGCTATGATTGCTTTGTTACGCTCTCAGGGAGTTACTATTGAGCCGCTTGGATCATTGACCATAGCCAGCATAATAATAACAATGGTTGCTGGCACGATATTCCTCGTGTGGCTGGGTGAATTGATTACCGAGCGTGGTATAGGGAACGGGATATCGATAATAATCTTTGGTGGTATCGTGGCCGGCATTCCTGAGATAGTGGGTCGTGGCATTGTTTCTGCTGGTCAAGGACAGCCCGGAGGGTTGATCGCCTACATTATTCTAGCCTTAGCTATGCTGGCGCTTATAGTAATATTTGTTGAAGCGCATCGCCGTATTCCTGTGCAGTATGCTCGGAGCACTTTTCGCGGTGGCCGCATGTACCGCCAATCGGGTTCCACCTACATACCGCTGCGGGTAAATACCGCCGGGATGATACCTCTTATTTTCGCCATAGCCTTGATGCAACTCCCCGCTACAATAGCTTCGTTTTTTCCGAACAGCCAGTTCTGGAATACAATCTATAATTTGTTTCAGGCTAATACCGCGCTCTACAACGGATTGTATTTTGCTTTAGTAATTGGTTTCGCTTTCTTCTACACTATGGTTATATTCGAGCAAATGAACCTGCCTCAAACTTTGCAACAGCAAAGCGGCTTTATCCCCGGGGTTCGACCAGGCAAGGCAACGGCTGATTATTTGAATAAAGTCATAAAGCGCCTTACCTTCGGTGGTGCTCTCTTCCTGGCTGTAGTGGCAATTATGCCCTTCATTGCTCAAAGAATCACCGGCGTTACAGCATTGGTAATCCAGAGTACCGCCATGCTTATAGCTGTTGGTGTGGCTCTAGATACCATGAAGCAATTAGAGGCTCAACTAACCATGCGCCGCTACGAGGGTTTCTTAAAATAATGTACATCATCATGCTAGGTGCTCCAGGGGCAGGAAAGGGAACTCAGGCGGATATTCTCTCTCAAGAGATGGATTTACCTCATATAGCCTCCGGGGATTTGTTTCGTCAGGCGTTAGAGGAAAGGACCGAGGTTGGTCTCCTGGCTAAAAGCTATATGGATAAAGGAGAACTAGTTCCCGATGAGATAACCATAAAAATGATTCTGGAAAGAATTAATCAACCTGACTGTGCTGCTGGCTGCCTTCCCGACGGCTTTCCCCGGACTTTGCATCAAGCTAGAGTTTTAGACGAAGCCCTTAGGGAGCAAGGAAAAACCATAGATAAGGCAATATATATTGAAGTGCCCAATGAAGAGCTAGTGGAACGCCTCAGTGGAAGGCGGCTTTGCCGAGTTTGTCAGACACCATATCACATAATAAGTTCACCGCCTAAAACGCCGGGGAAATGTGATAAATGCGGTGGTGAATTGTATCAGCGTTCCGATGACAAGGAGGAAACAGTAAAGGACCGACTTAGTATTTTTTTTGCTCAAACCTTTCCTATCCTTGATTATTATAAAAAACAAA
>JAUWGZ010000082.1 GCA_030606165.1 Dehalococcoidia bacterium | reverse complement strand
AGGAGGAAGGGGCTTGCTTTCTTTTAAATTGTTTGCCTGTCACCCTGACCCTGAGTGAAACGAAGGGGAAGGGTCTTGAGATTCTTCGCGGAGCCTGCCCTGAGCGGGGTTAGATTCTTCGCTTCGCTCAGAATGACAAGAGGCGAAGGGCTCAGAATGACAAGAAGAATGGGCAGAATGACAAGAGGAATAGGTAAAATGATGAGAGGAGCGGGTAGTAAGAATGATTGAACTGGATAATGTCAGCTTGGGCTATAACCATCGAGCCATCTTGCATAATGTAAGTATGAAGGCCAGGCCCGGCCAAATACTGGGGCTGGTTGGCCCCAATGGCTCGGGGAAGTCAACATTAATCAAGGGAATGACCCGGGTAATAGACCTATTCTCCGGGCATATCTCGATTGACGGTCGCGATATAAGAACTATTAAGCGAGACGAACTGGCCCGCCTTGCTGCCACAGTACCGCAAAGCCCTGCCCTGCCCGGAGCTTTCACCGCTTTTGAAGTGGTGCTTATGGGACGGACGCCTCACCTCGGGCTTCTTCGCTACGAGGGAGGAAAGGACCTGGCCGTCGCCTGGCAAGCCATGGAGGCAACGCATACCCAATCCTTCGCTGAGCGCAGAGTAAGTGAACTCTCAGGAGGAGAGAGACAGAGGCTTATTATCGCCCGGGCACTAACCCAGCAGCCAAGGGCGATGCTCCTTGACGAGCCCACTGCCAATCTAGATATAAACCATCAAGTCGAGATTCTCAATCTAGTCAAGAGCCTTTGTCTGGAGCAAAGCCTAACCGTCATCATCGCTTTACATGATTTGAACTTAGCCGCCCAATACTGTGATTGGATGGTCATGCTAAATGGAGGGAAAGTTTACGCCGAAGGCACGCCACCCGACATACTCACAGCGCCGAATATCAAGAAGGTTTACGGAGCCGAAGTATGTGTTTACCCCCACCCCATTAACAAGTTGCCTACCACTCTTATCACAGCGGGTGGGAGTCATGAAAGCGCTACGCCAAGCGGACATCTCCCATCATCGTGACTCCGAGGCTCGCTATCTAAGCCGTTCCTTGGCAAGGAGATAGAAAAGGAGCATAAATGAACAATTCTTTATCGCAAGTGCTAAAGCGGATAAAGCCTCTAGATAGTAAGGCAATAGAAGCCGCTCGAGCTCGACAGAATGAATTAACCAAACCAAGGGGCAGCTTAGGACGACTTGAGGAGGTGTCTATCAAGATAGCTGGCATTAAGGGCGAGATAATTCGTGGTTTTGAACATAGAGCCATTGTGACCATGGCTGCTGACCATGGTGTGGTGGAAGAAGGAGTGACCCTTTATCCCCAAGAGGTTACTAAGCAGATGGTATTTAACTTCCTCAATGGTGGCGCTGGTATAAATGTTCTTGCCCGATTTGTCGGTGCTCGCGTCGTCGTGGTTGATATGGGCGTAGTCGGGGGATTTGAGCCACATCCCAATCTCGTCTGCAAGATGATAGACTTCGGCACCAGGAATATGACCAGAGGCCCGGCTATGACCCGGCAGCAGGCGCTGGACGCTATTGAGGCGGGGATTGCAGTAGTTGAGGCCGAGATAGCTAAAGGGCTCGACATCGTGGGCACCGGGGATATGGGCATTGGCAATACCACTGCCAGTAGTGCCATAGCTGCTGCTATTACAGGTGAGCCGGCAGAGAAGGTCACCGGACGAGGTGAAGGACTCGATGATGAGCGACTGATGCACAAGATCAAGGTGGTTCAGAAAGCTTTGGACATCAACAAGCCTGATTCTCGAGACCCCATAGATGTGTTAAGCAAAGTTGGTGGCTTTGAAATTGGCGGGCTGGCAGGAGTTATGCTTGGGGCAGCAGCACGTCGTATACCTGTGGTCATTGATGGCTTTATTTCAGGGGCTGCTGCGCTTATTGCCACCGGGCTTGCACCAGTGTTGAAGGATTATCTCATCGCCGCCCACCTTTCTGTTGAGAGTGGGCACAAGGTATTATTGCAGCACCTGGGATTGACTCCCATTCTAAGTCTGGAGATGCGCCTTGGCGAGGGAACCGGGGCAGCGCTAGGCATAACGATTGTGGAGGTAGCGGTGAAAACCTTAGCTGAAATGGCGACTTTCGCTGAAGCTGGCGTTTCAGAAGCCCAGAAGGAAGCTGAATAGATGCGATTCTGGATTGCCTGGCAATTTCTTACCATAATCCCCTCCCCACCTCGCTATCGGGTATATAGCGCTGAGGACTTAGGACGCTCAATAAGCTTCTTCCCGATAGTAGGACTCTTTCTTGGCCTGGTGCTATTTGGGCTTGACTACCTGCTGGGATTATTCCTGCCGCCCATTGTCGTAAGCATCTTGCTTGTTATTGCTCTGGTAATCCTTACGGGGGCACTCCATCTCGACGGCTTCGTCGATACCTGCGATGGGCTTGTGATAAGAAGCTCGGTTTCAGATAAATTAAAAATTATGGCTGATACTCAAGTAGGGGCGTTTGGAGTGGTTGGGGGCTGCTGCCTCGTTCTGGCCAAGTTTGCCACTTTGTATGCCCTGCCCGAAGAGCTACGAGCAAGTGCCCTGATACTCATGCCCGTTTTGAGTCGCTGGGGAATGGTCTACGCCATTCATGCCTTCTCTCCCGCCAAGGAGGGAGGGCTGGGCTGGGCTGCCAAGCAAAAAGCAAATTGGAAAGGGATGGCAGCAGCAACAATATTTGCTTTAGTTATGGCATTCGCCTTGCTAAACTGGTGGGGGGCAGCGCTATTGGCAGCGCTTTGCCTCATTCTCTGGGCGGCCTCAAAGTACCTCTGTTCCAAATTTGGAGGGCTTACCGGGGACAATTATGGAGCTATAAACGAATTTGCTGAGGTGGTCGTACTCATTCTCGCCTTTATAATTGCTGAACTAGGAGGCGCCAGTTGGTGGGGGTCACTCTTGTAAGAAAGGAACAGTAAGTCTCATGGCTAAGAAATTCATCCTGATTCTCGGCGGAGCTCGCAGCGGCAAGAGCACATTTGCTCAAAGCCTGGCAAAAAGGCCCAAAGAGAGTGTGCTCTTTGTGGCTACTGGAGCGCCCCTAGATGAAGAAATGGCTTCAAGGATTGAGAAGCACAAAAGGATGCGTCCCAAGAACTGGAGAACTTTGGAAATTGCTACCAAAGTGGGCCAAAAGTTGCAAGACCAGATTAAAGATGCCGATGTGATCCTTCTCGATTGCCTGACTCTGCTCGTCTCTAATATCTTAACTAAGGAAGGTGAGGCGCCCTCTCATCGCCAGACGCACAGCGTCGAAGCAATCTCCGAAGCAGAAAAGCAGGTCATGGCTGAGATGGAAGACTTAATTGACTGCATAGATAAGCATGAGTGCAATTTTATAGTGGTCTCCAACGAAGTAGGCCTGGGCTTGGTGCCGGATAACAAGCTGGGGCGAGTCTATCGAGACCTCCTGGGCAAAGCTAATCAACTTTTGGTCCGACATGCCAGCGAGGTCTACTTCATGGTCTCTGGCATCTCCATGAAGATAAAAGGCTAATCAGCCATAAGTCCACTGATTCCCTAACAAAAGAGCGAAATGTGCAGCGAGGGGAACATGCCAGTTCGGCTGTTTATCGGGTGCCATTGCCATATTGTTGAGGTCGCGCTACAATGGCAATAAGGAACTTGGGATAAGAAGGTCAGTGTAATGGAAACTCGACACTGGGTTTTGATCGGGGTTGTGGCACTGCTGTTAGCGGCAATCATCTCCTACTTGATTCTGAAATACGCATGTCGTAAGCCGGTGGCCAATATCTGGAACTATCTCTTCTGCATTTTCTTTTTCTGGACGTGGATATTCAACATATATGAGACGCCTAAAAAACGAAGGGAGAGGCTGAAGAAAGCTGGGGTTAAAGAGGGGCAGGTAATTGTTGACCTTGGCTGTGGTCCTGGTCGCTTTGTCTTTCTCGCCGCGAGGTTACTAGGGCCACAAGGCAAAGTATACGCCTTAGATATTCATCCCTTGCACACAGCAATTGTGGCAGCTAGGGCAGCAATAGGAGGCCACAAGAACGTAAGTGTCATGCATGCAGATTGTTGTGCAACGCAGTTAGCGGATGAAGCAATAGACCTTATCTTTATAAACGATGCATTCCACGAGTTTGACAAAATTGGTTGCCTAAAGGAAGCAGCGAGGATCCTGAAAGCGGACGGCATTCTAGCCATATATGAGCACGAAATGAAAGAGGCCAAATTTTTGGATATTGTGGAAGGGGCTAAACTCTTCACTCTAATGGAGAAAGAAAAGAGGCTTTATAAGTTCAGACCGCTTAGAGAAGGTTAATAACTTCACCCATCTTTGCTACCACGAAGGTAGCCTACTGGCCACTTTAGGGGATGAGGTTCCTGCGAGATTTTTCCTTGACATTTGCGGTGCACAAAAGTCCAGATTGTGCAATGCGTCTTGGACGTTTGCTGAGCCAGACAAAGGCAAATATAGCCCGGCAAGGCTATTTCCAGAGTTTTGCCTTCTGAGTACATCGGCGGGTAGACGAACTTCATAACAAGGGACGGGAGAAGCCGCAGATTCGGCAGTGGTACTTGCCTATGCTTGCCCCGCAGCAGGAACAGCTAATTTCATCATCCCTGGCCTTGGGAATTTCTCCCACAACTTCGTTATAGATATGCCAGTAAAAGAAGTGCTCTTTGTTTATGAACTTTATGTCAACTTCCTTTCTTGCTGATTGGAATTCTTCGTCTGTGACCATACCGTTTATTATTTCGTGCAGCTTGGTGGAGCCAGAGCCATACTCTATGGGCTCCTTTCTCCGCCACACTATCTCCGCCGGAATCAAATCCTCAAAGCTCTTTCTCAGGATATACTTCCCTACCCCATCTCTGACCTTAAGCTCCGGGCTTATTTCCAGGGCAAAGCGAACAAAATCCTCATCGAGGAAGGGCTGTCTTATTTCAACGCCCAAAGCCCTGCCAAGATAGCCAGCTGAGAAGTGCCAGTTTTGTGAAAGCCTTCTTATATATCTTTCCAGGTCTTCGGGAGGAAGCTCCGCCATATAAGAGTAGCCGGCGAAAAGCTCATCGGCTCCGTCACCAGTCATGACGGAACTAATTCCATCCTCCCTGGCAAGTTTAAGGGCAAAATATATGGAAAGGTCGTTGGGCAGGGCGAGGTCAAAGGTTTTCAGTATTTCTATAACCTCGGGAAGAGTGGCAAGCGCTTCTTCCGTAGTGAATTCCATTCTCTTATGCTGTATTCCCAGGAGCTTGGA
>JAUWGZ010000043.1 GCA_030606165.1 Dehalococcoidia bacterium | reverse complement strand
GGAAAATATGTCGTAGCCAGGAAGCTCTCATTTTTGATGCAGAAGTCAAAATAGATACCATTAGATGTCATCATTCATAGCGCATGAAGTGTGTTAGTATTGGTAAAAAGAGGGGGGGGGGGGGACGAAAGGAATGCAGTACAAACCCTTAAGCTCACCAAGAGGTTTAATGGCCTGGTAGCGGTAAACGGCGTTGACCTGGAGATAAAGAAAGGCGAGCTTTTCTCCCTCCTCGGCCCTAACGGGGCAGGGAAGACTACCACCATCAGGATGTTATGTTGCCTCTTAAAGCCAACCAGGGGGACTGCTTCCATATTGGGCTACGATATTGCTAAGGAGCCATTTAAGGTCAAAAAGCTCATCGGGGTATCACCCCAAGATACCGTTCTCTCTGAGCGCCTTAACTGCTGGGAAAACCTGGCTCTGATTGGCAAGGTCCATGGCCTGAGCTCTAACGAAGTAAAAGGACGTTCGGAGGAACTACTGGAGACGATGGGGCTTATGGAAAGGTCTAAAGATCAAGTGCGGAAGTTTTCCGGCGGGATGAAACGCAGGCTTAGCATAGCCATGGCTTTGGTGCATGACCCTGAGCTTTTATTTCTAGATGAACCTACTTTAGGCCTTGACCCCCAGGCAAGAAGAACCATCTGGGAATATATAGCTGAGCTTAAGGGAAAGAAGACTATTCTTCTCACTACCCATTATATGGAGGAGGCAGATTTCCTCTCCGACAGAATCGGAATCATAGATGAAGGGAGGATCGTAGCCCTGGGTACATCTGAGGATCTAAAGACAAATCGCCTTGAGATGCGCAGCATGGTCGTCACAGCAGAGAACATTACCGCTGAGGTCATAGCGGATTTGCAAAGCAAATACTCCAGGCTGGAGAAGGTCAAGGAGAAGCTCAGGATTTCCCACAAGGACTTAGACTTCAAAGAGATAGTGGACTATCTCCATTCTCGAGGAGTTACCGTTTATTCTGCTGCCTTAGAGCAGCCTACCCTGGAGGACGTCTTTATCCAGATAACGGGAAAGAAGCTCAGAGACTAGAAGGGAGGTGAAGGAAATGAAGTTTTGGGAAATCGGCAAAAGGAATCTGAAGGAGATTTATAGAAACCCTGTGCTTCTAGGCTTTCTCCTGGGAATGCCCCTTGCCTTTATGCTGGTATTTTGCTCTGCCTTCGGTGGAGAGCAGGCCAGCCCTATTGCGATGAGTGTAGTGGATGAAGACCATTCTCAAACCTCCTCTGCCTTTATACAATATCTTGGAAGCATAGAGGCTATCGAGCTGAATGAGCCGATATACAGCGAAAAATCTCAGGCCCAAGAGGATATGGAGGACGGCAGAATATCATTCTATTTATTCATTCCCTCAGGATTTGAGGAGGCAAAGCAAGCCCAACAAACTGTCAACTTAGAGTTAGCCTACAAGGAAGCAGATCCGCTGATAGGTCTACAAGTAAAACCTATAATTGAGGCTGTTGGCTCTGAATTCCTGGGAATGGCTCCCCCTTTAAATGTTGAGCTAAAAGGAACGGAAAGCAAGATAAAGAACGAGACGGTCAATTTCTTTTTTCCTGGAATAGCTGTCTTCGGACTTATGATTTTGATTGCCACAGGGGCGGAGATAATTGCCGGTGATAGAGAGAAGGGCTTTCTAGCTCGAATGCTTACCACCCCGGCAAGACCCTGGGATTTCATTCTGGGTTATTCCTTGCCCTTTATCCCGGTGCTCATCATCTCCGCGCTGATTTATCTTGGCGTGGGGATGGCAATGGGGCTAACTATAGTTGGCAATCTGGGGCATGCCTTCCTTATTTTCTTTCTTATCGGGCTTTGCTCTGTCGGGATAGGCATGATAGTGGGCAGCTTAATCAAAAGCGAGTCTCAAGCAGGTGTTTGTTGGATCTTCATCGTTCCTCTGGCCATGATCTCCGGTGCCTGGTTCTCAGTGGAGGGTATGCCCTCGGCTGTCAAAAGCGTTGCCGGGGCGTTTCCCTTCATCCATGCCATAGATGCCTCTCGAGCTGTTATCAACGGCTTCTCTCTCTCAGCTATCATGCCCGATCTTTACTGGCTTGTTGGCTGGGCAGTCGTCCTATTTGCTGCCGGGATTGTATTGTTCAGAAGGACGATGGTGAGTTAGAACTTACTATGGCAGAGCTTGTATCCTATTATCTCTCTAATTTTGCCAGGTCGAACCTCAGGCCATCTCTGGCAGCAATGACCGAGACTCCGGTCTCCTCAGTTAATTTCTCAGCCAGTTCCCAGGGTTTAGCCCGCCACATGGTCATGCCGAAATGAGTGAGTATAGCTATCCTGGGCCTTAGTTTCTCAATTATGCTCCTGGCTTCAGGAAGAGCTAGATGGTCGATGGGAGCTCCGGGGTTCAATCGGACCACATTGATAATTAGTAAAGCGCCTTCATAGTGACTGGCTAAATCATCGAAATATCTGGTGTCAGTAATCCAGGAGAAAGTATGCCGCGGCGTTTGGAAGATAAAGCCATATGTTTCCACGGGATGTTTGTGCCTGATGGGGGTCTTAAAAGAAACGTCGTTAATCACATAGGACCCTCCTTCGGTTAAGACCTGTATGCTCTGGGGATAAGACCGCAAATAAGACAAGATAACAGGGTCTTGATCCAGGGCATCGGCGGGGGCAAAGACCATGCCGCGCTTCTTTGTCCCGCCGTCGGTCATAGCTTCAATCATAATGTTGATATCCCCGCTGTGGTCTAAATGTCTGTGAGATAAAATAATAGCCTCAAGTTTGCTGGCATCGAGTTTTCTCTTCGCAGCCTGAACCAGGGAGCCGGGACCGGGGTCAAGGAGTATTTGAGTGTCGCCAAGGCTAAGCCAGGCGCCTCCTGAAGCTAAAAGCTGGCGAGCCACTACAAACCTGGCACCGGCAGTACCCAGAAAGGTAATTGTGTCGCTTAATTCAGCCACCGCTGAATTATAGCAAGGAAAGCTGCTAAAATGATAAAGTAGAGTTATAGAGAGACCTATGAGCTACGGGACAAACGGAAATCGCTTTGCCATTCAAACATTTAGCCTTTCCAGGAAATTCGGAGATTTGGTAGCAGTAGATGGCATAGATTTATCTATTAAGGAAGGTGAGCTATTCTCACTGCTAGGACCGAATGGCGCTGGCAAAACAACTGCTATCAAGATGCTGTGCTGTCTGCTCAGACCGAGCAGTGGCACAGCCACGGTCATGGGTCGTGATATACATGAGGACCCCATGGCAGTGAAACAAATAATAGATGTCTCGCCACAAGAGACAGCAATAGCGGAGTATCTTAACGCCTGGGAGAACCTGAGCTTGATTGGGGGGATACGTGGATTGGCGAAAGAAGAGGTGAAAAAGAGGTCAGAGGAACTGCTGGAGATGGTAGGCCTGGCTAAGAGGGCAAAAGAGCAAGTAAGGAAATTCTCAGGGGGGATGAAAAGGAGGCTCAGCATCGCCATGGCTCTTGTTTCTGACCCCCAGGTATTATTTCTGGATGAACCCACCCTTGGCCTGGACCCTCAGTCGAGAAGAGGTATATGGGAACATATAGCAGAGCTTAAGGGGAAAAAGACGATAGTGCTTACGACCCATTACCTGGAAGAGGCTGACGCCCTGGCGGATAGAATAGCGATAATAGACGAAGGCAAGATAGTGGCCCTGGGAACCCCACAGGAGTTAAAAGACAGCATCTCCGATATGCAAGTTATGGTAGTCAAGGCAAAGAACCTGCCCCCGGATGTCATTGAGGGCCTAAAGGAGATATACCCAGAAGTAAAAACAACAGATGACGGAATTGAGATCGGAGCTAAAGAATTGAGTTTCTACGAGATAGTAGATTATTTGCGCCCCAGGGGAGTTGCTATCCAGTCCACGTCTCTAAAACAACCCACTTTAGACGATGTATTTCTGCATCTTACTGGAAAAGAGCTAAGAGAATGAAATTCGCGGAATTGGCCATAAGAAACTTCAAGGAGATGCTGCGGGATCCTATGCACATGGGCCTCGAAATAGGGATTCCCGCAGGATTTCTGGCCATATTCTGGGCTCTGGGTCGGAGTATGGGAGGCGAAAGCTTTTTCACTACTACCATGTTAGTACCTGGAATAGCGGTCTTTGGTTTTGCTTTCTTATTAATGTTTTCAGCCATGACGCTCTCCCGGGACAGGGAAAGCGCACTTTTGTCAAGGCTCCTTACTGCCCCACTCAAGCCACGTGATTTTATCTTATCTTACTCCTTGCCCTATATCCCCATGGTGGTCCTTCAAATAGCGGTGTGCTTTGGCATAGGGGCTTTGCTGGGACTTGAGATGCCCGGGAATGCAGGCCTCGCTTTTCTCGTCCTTCTCGTCATGGGGATATGCAGTGTGGAACTGGGAATGATTCTGGGACTGCTTTTTAACGTGAATCAAGCGTCGGCCGTTGGCTCAGTGATAATAACCCTCGTAGCTTTACTCGGAGGAATCTGGATAGACATAGAAGCGATAGGAGGTGTGTTCTATGGCATAGGGAATGCTCTTCCCTTTGCCCATGCTATTGATGCGGCGAGATATGCCATGATAGGGGCTGGCTTCAGCAGCATTGCCACAGATTTCTACTGGGTTCTTGGCTATACCGTAGTGTTCTTTGCCTTAGGTACTTTTCTGTTCAGGTGGAGGATGGTGGAATGAATAAAATTGAAACGCACTTAGCAGATAAGAGAGAATAATGGTGGAACTGGAAGTAGAAATTGCTCAGCTAATAAGGGAATACCAGGCTAAAACAGGAAAGTCCTTGACCGTCGGTGCTGTCGAGTCGGCTACCGGCGGCAGGATAGCTGATAGGGTAACTAACGTCGCCGGCAGCTCGGATTACTTCAAGGGCTCTATAGTGGCTTACAGCAACGAAGTAAAAATCGCCATGCTCGGGGTAAAAAAGGCGACCATTGAAAATCATGGAGCCGCGAGCGAGCAAACGGCTCTGGAAATGGCTCGAGGTGGCCGAAAGGTCCTGGATGTGGATATATGCGTCTCCGATACCGGGATTGCCGGTCCCTCGGGCGCTACCCCCGAAAAACCAGTGGGGCTGTTTTACCTGGGCCTGGCAGCCAGAGACGAAAGCTTTAGTCAGAAGCATGTCTTTCCGGGAAACCGGGAGCAAAACAAGCGAGATGCTGCTGAAGCCGCGCTGAACATGCTGAAGCAATACTTGCTGCGGTGCATCAAAGCCAGAGGCTGAAAATAAGTGTGTAAAGATTAAGAGTGAAAGAAGGTTAAGGACAATGACAACCGAGAAGTTCACTGTAGATGGAAGCCAGGTGGTCGAGAAGATCAAGGAGCTAATACATCAAGGAAATATCAGAAGAGTCCGTTTGATACATAAGGGGCGTCCCCTGATAGACATCCCGCTGACAGTAGGCGTTGGTGTGGCTACGGTAACGGCCCTGGCAGCTCCAGTACTGGCTGCGCTCGGAGCAATTGCCGCACTAGTCACAGAATGCACTATCGAGGTGGAGAGGATAGGAGATACCCCCGAAGAGAAGGGCGAAAAGCAAAAATGAAAATCGAGGAAATAAGGGTTAGAGACAGAATACGAGCGCGGGGACTGAAGAACGAAGGTCTTATAGAAATTTCCCAGGACCCTAAGACGGGGAATTTCATTCTCATCGTGGGTAAGGGGGTTCATAAGAGGTGGTTGCTCTTCAACTTTCCCGAGGGAATGTGGAGAGCCGAGTGTTCAAGAGAGGAAGTCTTAGACGTAGTGAAGGATTTCTTGACTGAGAAAATTCTGAAGGATTAAAGTCCACCCCTCGAAACAAGGCGAAGAGGTAACCTTTTTCTCAAAGTAAGAATCGGGAGAAGCTCACGCGGCTGAGCGTAGAATAGAATGGCCTCTTTAAGGTATACTTTACAGCATGGCAGCCTTCGATACAGGTGAAATAAAGTCCAAGGCAAAAAGCAACTTTACCGATGCCTGGATAGCTACGGCGAAGCTTATCCCCACCGGCACTGAAATCTCTCTGGCGAAGAAAGGCAAACCCCATCTTGTACGGGAATTAATTCAAAAATCTCGCCAGATTCTACTGGACCTGGGCTTTGACGAGGTCGAGAATCTCACAGTGTTGCCCGACAGCGATGTGGTCAAGCAGTATGGGCCGGAAGCTCGAGTTATTCTCGACAGGGTTTTTTACTTAGCGGAATTGCCCCGCCCTGATATAGGGCTGAGCGCGAGAAGAATAGCTCAACTAAAGAAGATAGCAGAGGAAATTGACATAGAAAAATTGCAGGCCATTTTGAGAAATTATAAAAAGGGGGAAATCGAGGCGGATAATCTTATCGAAGAGCTAATTGCTGGACTGGGCATCACTGATTACCAGGCTACGGAGCTCTTGGATAAAGTTTTCCCCGAGATGAAAGAACTACAGCCAGTGCCCTCCGGCAAGACCCTGAGAAGTCACATGACGGCTACCTGGTTTCATACCTTAGCAGTATTACAGGACAAAGCCAGCTTTCCAGTTGCTTTATTCTCCGTGGGTCCCAGATATCGCAACGAACAGAGAGAAGATGCCCGGCATTTGCGAGTCCACCACTCAGCATCCATCGTGGTTATGGATCCCAAAATGTCCTTAGATGCGGGAGGGGCGGTTACCAGGGATATCATGCAACAATATGGCTTTTCCGACATCAAATTTGAGACCAAGGTAGCAACATCCAAGTACTATGCCCCCGGGCAAGAGCAGGAGGTCTTCGTTAAGTATAAGGGCACCTGGCTCGAAATAGCGGACATTGGAATGTATTCGCCTGTGGCCCTGGCCAATTTCGACATTAACTACCCCGTGTTCAACGCAGGATTCGGCATTGAGCGACTGGGAATGCTTATTTATGAAATAGACGACGTGAGGAAGCTGGCATATCCCCAATTTTCTGTAACGGAGTATTCTGACGAAGAGATAGCTAAATCTATTACCTATATAGCCAGCCCTGAGACAGCAAGGGGACAGAAAATAGCCAGGGCAATTGAGGAAACCGCCCGAAGGCACAAAGACGAGATTGCCCCATGTGAATTTTTGGCCTGGCAAGACAAGTCTATTGAGGTGAAAGTCGTCGAAAAAGAAGCAGGCAAGAGATTAATCGGTCCCGCCGGTTTCAACGAGATCTGCGTTGCCAATGGCAGTATTTATAGTGATGTTGTGCCTTCAGGCATACACACCGGGATAAACTACATGCATGCTATAGCCATGGGTGCCGCAGCAGCAATAGAAAGTAGCAACGATAACTTAACTTATCAGGTGAAGGGAATAAGGCATCTTTCTGACCTTAATCTACAGATTCCCGAAGCTGTTCGACAACATATTGAAGGACAGCAGAAGAAGATAGGAGTCGCTGGCGCTGTATTTGTGACCATAGAGTCACGACCTGTGAGAGGGAAAATCAATGAACCAAGCGGAAAATAAATCACTACAAAAACTCGCTAACCTTAAAAGGCAGCATAAGGAGCTTATTAACCTCATGCCTCTACAGACAGGTGGCATGCTTACCGATGCTGCCAAGGAGGCCTTAACGGAATTTGGGGATGGATATTCTGTATGTGATTTTTGCCAGGGCAGTTTGTGTAATGTAACCAATCCCCCCATCCGGGACTTCGTCCAGGAGCTTCTACCTCAATTCTTAGGCTGTGAAGTTGCCACTATAACCCACGGAGCCCGAGAAGCTAAATTCATGGTCATGCATTCCCTAGCCAAGCCGGGGGATTCAATTCTTGTCGACGGCAACAGGCATTATACAACGGTCGTCGCTGCTGAAAGGGTGGGGTTAAACGTAATCGAGGTGCCTCATTCCGGACATCCGGAATTTAGAGTTGACGTTAACGAGTACGCACCGCTCATAAAAAAACACGCCCCCAAGCTAATTCTATTAACTTATCCAGACGGTAATTACGGCAATCTTCCTGATGCCGGAAGGCTAGGAGAAATCGCCCAAGAATATAACATTCCTTATATCCTTAACGGGGCATACGCTGTGGGCAGAATGCCTATAAGCATGGAGGAGATAGGAGCTGATTTCATAATTGGCAGTGGGCACAAAAGCATGGCCTCTGCCGGACCTGTTGGGGTATTGGGAATGAAGAAGAAATGGGAAGAGACAGTGCTGAGAAAATCCGGCACATATAGCAATAAGGATGTTGAACTCCTCGGCTGTAGCGTAAGGGGGGTTCCTCTGATAACACTCATGGCTTCCTTTCCCCATGTAAAAGAAAGAGTTAACCATTGGGATGAGCAGGTATCTAAAGCACAGTGGTTTTCCGCTGAACTTGAGAAATTAGGCTTTACACAAATAGGCGAAAAACCGCACAGGCATGACTTGCTGCACTTTGACACCCCTGTACTCTACGAAATCTCCAAGCGGGTTCGAGAGCGGGGATATTTCATCTATAAAGAATTAAAGGAAAGAGGCATTTGGGGACCACAGCCAGGCATGGCAAAGTCCTTCAAACTTTCCACCTTTGCTGCTGATAGGCAGCAGCTAGGGTTTATTATAGATTCCTTTAAGGCTATCCTGAATAAATATAGTTAGCGGATGTTTATTCTGTCACCCTGACCCTGAACGAAGTGAAGGGGAAGGGTCTAGATTCTTCGCTTTGCTCAGAATGACAGGAAGGCATTAATTAACAATCTCATAGTTAGCGGACCTGGGCAAAAATCCCGCGGTGTCTTTGGGCATAGGCTTTTTTCAACTGCTGCAAAGATGCTTGAAATGGCAGAGAGGTAATATTATCCGTGCTCATGATTATAGCGTCCTCTCCATCGCTTGAATAATACCTCGGGCGCCTCCCCACCACTTGGAAGCCATACTTTTTATAAAGTTCCTGAGCTATTTCATTAGAGGCACGCACCTCCAAAGTGACTACATTAGCATTCAATATCTGTGCTAGTTCAATGGTTGCGATAAACAAACCTTCACCTATGCCAAGTCGACGATAGCCATCTCTTACACCAATGGCAATGATATGTGCTTCCTTCATCATCATCCAGAAGCCCGAAAAGCCGACTATGTCTTCCGATTCATTAAGCCGACGCTCTTGACTGAAGAGCCGTTTGAACCAAGGCAGTCTCTGTATCGCTTGTCCCTCAGATTCTGACGCATCCCTCTTATTACAAGCCACTATATAGCGGACGGATGGATTGTCAAGATCCCGCTTATACGCCGATTGAGAGCGAAACACCCACTCACCAGGAAAAGCCTCTCTATCAATTTGGGCTACCTGGGGGATATCTTCATACCCCATAGGGCGGATGACATAATATGTGCCTGTCATCAATTGAAATTTTAGCACAGTATCGGGTTTTTTAGCCTTGATCCCTTCTTTCATTACGGCAGGCAATTCAGCGTCCCTGTCCCATCCCATACGCTTTTTGCCTTTAAACCCGCATTCTAGTGCGCAGTCCCACAAATAGCTTTCACGAAGGCTGTTACGTAGGCTGAGATACATGGGTAACACTCATGGTATGTTTAGTGATAATCACTTACCGTGAGGAGTTACCGGGATGAGAAAGCCAGCCAGCTTTTACCCCTTTAAAATTTAAAAGAAAACCCATTGCCCCGACTTGTCGGGATTCAACCG
Source organism: Dehalococcoidia bacterium (assembly GCA_030606165.1). Lineage (GTDB taxonomy): Bacteria > Chloroflexota > Dehalococcoidia > GIF9 > AB-539-J10 > RBG-13-51-36. The sequence goes on along the minus strand of JAUWGZ010000043.1, from coordinate 1,584 downwards.
CCCGCACCAATCTCTTGCCTATCTTACTCTGGTAGAGTATATTGAAAAAGAACTTGCCAAAATTCGCAGTCCAGTGTTACCTATGTAGTTAGCCAGCACACCCCCAGTCTATTCTAATTGAAAAATGAGCCTGAAAGAAAGGTTTCAGGCAACTCGTATAGCAAATCTTGTTATTTGCTGAAAGAGCATTGAACGAGCAGACACCATCCTTTCTGCGAATTGATTATCGCTCATTTGATTGGCGATTGTCCCGAGTTTTTCGAGAGTTACGCCGGGGCGCAGGTAGCCCTCAGCTCTGGGTACATTCCTTAATCGTTCATAGGGTGTCATCACCTCCTCATAAGGATAAGTCTTCTTAATCCTGCCTCTATGGTCAATAACAGGCACAGGGAAGAAACAAGGCCGGTGGAAATTGATATAGGGATTCAAGTAGTCGTCGTGATACTGGTTAAGTGATTCGGCACATGCTTGTGGGATATGAGCATACCCCAGATTTTTGCGCAACACTGAGCCATTCTTGGTCTCCACCAGTCCATTATCGTCGGTATGCCTGGGCCTCGATTTGGTGAAATGTATCAGTAGTTTGTTCAATAGCTTAGCTACTACATGGTTTACGAATTCTGAGCCGTTATCGGAGTGGAATCCCCGGATGATAAAGGGGAATTGTACCAACATGCCTTCCAGTACCGACACCAGGTAAGCTTCTGATATCCTTTCCACCGAGGCTATGATTTCCCACTGTGTTATCTCATCCACAGCATTGATATGGTATACCCCCTTCAGACTGTTGATGTCCCCTTGATGAATTGTATCTATCCGAATATAACCAGGCTGCCCCTTTGGATCTGGCTTCGCCCGCTCGCCAATCCTGGATACATTTGGTTTTGTTTTGACAAATCTCCTGGTTGTATTCCTGTATGTGTTACTTCTTCGTAAATTGTATAAATGAGCTATAGATATTCGGGAAATGTTACCAAACTCAGCATGTCCATATACTTCATGTTCCCGCTCCATGATCTTCTTCGTGGCTGGTCCACTTAGCCACCCATGCAATTCATCTGTTCTGGCCAACAGCTCAATTTCTGACGGGGTATACCTCCGCGGAAACCGGTGCCTTCTGTATTCCGTCTTCTTTAATCGCCCTGTCCGTTTGTACTCCGCTATCAGCCTCGATACCTGTGACCTGGAGTATCCCGTAACCTTCTCTACATACCGCCGTATTACTCCTTTCTCATCTCTCTTAAGAAGATGATATTTAAATCTTATCAATACCTCCTCTATCCAGTAGTATTTCTCCTTGGCCGTTAGACCTCTGAACTCTACCGCCTCACTCCCCTCCAGAAATTTCCTTACTTGCCCTACCGTCTGTAATTTTCCGTCGTTCATGACTAGTCGCATGTCCCAATCATAAACGAGTTGCCTTAATCTCTCAGGCTCACCTTGTGTTAGAAATCGATACCCCCTCCAGGCTCATCTTGTATTGGAAGAGACTCCCCCTGATCTAGTTCAGATAGATGGGTGACACATACATGGGTCATGAAAGGACGTTATAATGGCTGTGCTATGAATGTTTATTACTCAATG
>JAUWGZ010000007.1 GCA_030606165.1 Dehalococcoidia bacterium | reverse complement strand
GACCTTTAACATCAACACTATAATCCTCAGGGCAAGCACTTGTCGGTTTTTTCCATCCAGGGAGAAGCTTGTAGTGACTTCCAAATTTCCCGCATTCAGCAGTCTTTTCTCCTGTAAGTATATCTACCGTATAAAGGCCTTCATTACAGGTAATACAAAGCTTTTTTAAAGTTTTTTTCGCGCCACCAGTATAAATAATTTCGGGATTTTTTGTTTTTGCAAGTATTCTACTTGAAACAATTTCAAATGTTCGATCAGATTCGTTTTTTTCAAATTTAAATACGAACCTAACATTGGATTCAAGAATAGGGGGTTCATCAGGTAACCCTTCTCGGCAGTCATCCTTTTTTTGGGGATTAAACTTGTCACTTAAAAGAGCAAGTGCTTTTAAGATATTCGATTTTCCAGACTCGTTGATACCGACAAGAATTCTACAAGGTGGATCGATAATAATTCTGGCCTTTTTAATTGATCTGAAGTTCTTAATATCTACGTAATTTAATCTCATAATCCAATAATATACATCATTTGCGATAGTTAATACAACGATTAAGTTAGTATTTTTGCCTATTGACATATAGGCGATTTAGCCTTGAAATATACCGCTAGATTGCTCTCAATTGATTATGGTGGTGAAAAGTTCGTTAGCAAAAATGTTAGCAAAGGACGCTGGGATTGAACGTGAGCCGCCAGGGAATCGAACCCTGAACCTGCTGATTAAGAGTCAGCTGCTCTGCCAATTGAGCTAGCGGCCCATGCTGGCGCAGCAAGGGTAATGCCAATATTGGCGTGCCCCAACCTTTCACTTACTATTTTAGGGTGTACGCCACCTTTTGGCAAGGATGTCTTCAGGAGCCAGGGTTGCCATATAGCATCTGGGCCAGTTCACAAATAACAAGTTTCATTTTGCTGTCTCAAGGCTAACCTAACCTGCGTCTGCGCCCCCTCTACGAGGCAGACTGAAGAAAAAGGTCGACCCCCTGCCTTTTTTAGACTCCACCCAGATTTCCCCACCGTGAGCTTCCACCAGCCTGCGGCAAACCATCAGGCCGAGTCCAGCCCCCCTGGCCTGGTCGGGTCTGTTATCCTCCAGACGCTGGAATGGGCCGAAGATTCTGGCCTGCTCGCTGGTGGATAAACCTTCACCATGGTCGCTGACCCCTATGACCAAACGCTCTGGCTCTGCTTTAGCTGAGACTTTTATCTGGCTGCCCGGCGGAGAATACTTGGCTGCGTTGTCCAGCAGGTTATAGAGTATGCGTTCAATCCTTAATGGGTCGGCGTTTATTAACTGAAGCTTGTCAGGGAAAGAGGTAACGAACCGATGCGAAGGAGCCTGACGTTTTATCTTAGCGAGTGCTTCTTTGACCAAGGTTTTAATATCGGTTGGTTCCGAATACAGGGACAATTGCTGAGCCTGGGCTCGTGAAAGCTCCAGCAGGTTTTCTATCAGGTGGGAAAGGGACTCGCTTTCCAGAAGGGCATCTTTGAGGAGTTGCTGTACCTCGTTTGGTGACAAGCGGTCCCACTCGGTGAGTAAAGTACTCAAACAACCGCCGATTACAGTCAACGGTGTCCGCAATTCGTGCGAGACGAGTCCAATGAACTCATCCTTTAGCTGGTCGAGCTTTTTGCGCTCGGTGATATCTACAAAGGAAGCCATCATACAGAAGGGTTCGCCATCAGCATCGGTAACCAGGTTTGCCAGGACCTGCACATCGAAAGTCGACCCGTCACTCCGCCTGGCTTTGCCTTCGCCCTGCCACATACCCTCCTTCAGGACTGTCTTCAGCGCCACCCCAAACCCCTTTTTATCTGCAAAGAAGTTGGTAGCAGGTTTACCAAGCACCTCTTCTTCTTGTTCGTAACCCCACATGCTGAGACAGGCAAGATTCACATGGGTTACAATGCCATCCAGGTCCACAATGGCAATGCCACTGGCAGCTGAAGTAACGGCGAAGTCTTTGACTCTGAGTTCATTTTCCACCTGTTTGCGTTCGGTGATGTCCTGAACAGTTCCAAAACCGCCCTTAAGCTCGCCCACTGAATCGAACTCCAGCTCAGCTCTCTCGCGAACCCACTTCACTTCGCCATCCACAATGATACGGTGTTCGATGTCATATGGCTTGCCTTGAAGAGCCGCCATCCATTTCCGGTCGACGTACTCCCGGTCCTCGGGGTGAATGCTCGAGAGGAAGGTCTCATAAGTCATTGGTGTTCCCCTGGGGATACCGAAGATTCGGTGGGTCTCGTCGGACCACAGAAGCTGGTCGCGCTGGACATCCAGACGCCAGCTTCCAGTATAAGCCACCGCTTGAGCGCGATTCAGGTCCTGTTCGCTCTCCAATAATGCCTCTTTAGCCTTCCTGTGCTCAGTGATTTCTTGCTCAAGTCTCTGGTTAGTCTCAGTTAGACTTACCGTGCGCTCCTGAACGCGCATCTCCAATTCATCGCGCGCTTTACGTAGCACCTCTTCCGAGCGTTTGAGAGACAGAAAGAGGGGCGCAATCCAGATTACTCCATTCAACATGAGTATCGATATTACAAGCGCCACTAACTCGGCTGACATGCTAGTGGTGTAGGGCACGCCCAAAAACTCTGCCTGGAATAGTGTGATGCAACGCCGGATAGCCATGAAAAAAAGGGCAGTTGCAATCAATACCCATGCCACGCGCCTACCGGTGATCCGGATTAATCTCAAAGCTAAAATTGCCGCTGCAAATTGAATTAGAATGGAAATGACTAAGATGAATGTTACGCCCATATCTTCATTCTCCTCGCTCCAGCCTGCTAATCAGGCCAACTGCTCATATTCTAGTTCTGCCTTGCTTGCCAGTCAACAAAATGCTGAAGAGGTGCTTTGACATCGTTAACATTTACTTATATGATTTGGAGTGAACAGGCATGTAAAGGGTGGGGCCATGAAAAAGTTCCAGGTACTGGTAGTCGATGATGAGCAGCGCATTCTTAACTTCCTCAGCTCCAAGCTCAGAGCTTCAGGCTACGAGGTTCTTACCGCCAGCGATGGAGTAGAGGCTTTAGAGCAGATGCAGGCGCAGGAACCGGACCTGGTGGTGCTCGATATCTTGATGCCCAAGAAGGACGGCTTTGAGACATTAAAAGAGCTCCGCACCTTTTCCCCGGTACCGGTTATCATCCTCAGCGCTAAGGGAACCAATGCAGATAAAGTGAAGGGGCTCAGCCTCGGTGCCGATGACTATCTAGCCAAGCCTTTCAGCCCCGATGAACTGGTAGCACGAATTGAGGCGGTGAGGCGGCGTCTGTCACCAGATGAGAAACGGAAAATCCGTGACCAACTTTCTCTGGGTGATTTGGTCATTGATTTCAAAAAGCGCCTTGTCGTTGTACGAGGAAAAGAAACTCGCTTGACTCGCATCGAGTGGCTTCTGCTCAGCGAGCTTGCCCAGAATGCCGGAAGCCTTATGCTGTACAGTGAACTTCTCACACGAATCTGGGGGCCTGAGTATCGGGACGATTTACAGATACTGCGCACGTGGATTAGCCGCCTGAGAGAAAAGATAGAGAGTGAACCCGACAATCCCAAACTCATTCGCACCATACCCAAGACAGGCTACATCATGGACCTGCAGTCCACCTGAAAGTCTTTCTGCCCGGTTTCCCCAGTATTCTCCTAAATGTCATAGTTTTGTAACTTTTTCCACCTGTATTTTATGACTTTTCCATTGCCTGCTTTATAGAATATCCCTACCGAAGTACTCTTGGAGAAAATCAATGGTGGTTGCATTAGTCCAACATCAGCAAACTCAGTCTTTAAACAGGACAGCAGTGCGTTCCATTCTCGATGGTCACGAGCTTGTGATCTTCTGCCCTGGATGGCAAACGCTGGATTGCCTCGAGTCCCATCTTATCGCAGCGTGGCATCGTCCAGAAATCATGGGTGAATAAAGAGGTGCAAAGAAATGAGCGCAAGGGCGTACATGTTACTTGATATTGTAGATAGGAACTGCGAATACGCGGTTCAAATGCTGCGGAGCAGGGCAGAGGTTATTCTTGCTGACCGGCTGGAAGGGTATCCCAATATCATTGCCATGGTTGAAGCTTCAGACAGGCAAAGCCTGGCTGAAGCGATAATGCCGGTTCTCGGATGCATTGATGGCATCACCGAATACCTGCGTCTGCTGGTGACTCAAGATGATGAGATTTCGCCTGACCTGCTTACTTCAATTAATTCAACACCACGCAAAAGGAAGGTGAAAAAAGCTAACACTAGGAGAAAGACGACCAATTTAGGAAGGAGATAATACATATGCTTGCAGGAAAGCGCATTGCCATTCTGGCTGAGGAGAATTTTGAAGACTCCGAGCTCACGGAACCACTGCGGGCGATGAAAGATGCCGGCGCCAGGGTGATGATTGTGGGCAGTGGCTCAAAGAAAAGTTACAAGGGAAAGAGAGGCCTGGCCGAGGTGACAGTAGACACAACCGCCGATAAGGTTGGAGCCAGTCAATTTGATGCCATAATTGTTCCCGGCGGCTATGCTCCGGACAAGATGCGTCTGCACCAGCCGATGGTTGATCTGGTGCGAAAGGCGCACGCTGAGGGCAAGATAATAGCCGCAGTCTGCCACGGGCCCCAGCTTCTTATCTCAGCCGATATAGTCAAAGGGCGCCGTGTAACTTCATGGCCTTCGGTAGCGGTAGACCTGAAAAATGCCGGCGCTATCTGGGTTAATGAGCCGATGGTCAGGGATGGCAATATCATCACCGCGCGTAAACCTGCCGACCTGCCGAAATTCAATAAGGCAATAATCGAGGCTTTGCTCTGAATCAGGATATGTTAGAAGGAGGTCAAAAATGTACAAGAAAATTTTAGTTCCATTAGATGGCTCTAAGTTGGCCGAGTGTGCGCTTCCTCATGCAGAAGAGTTGGCTAAATGCTGCGACACAGAAAAGGTAGTTCTGGTCAGCGTTACTGAGCGCATTCAGGGCTATAGCGCCTTGGCAGACTCTAACCAGCCAACGGGTCGGCGAATTGTACCTGAAGCAGTCGGCAAGAAGGAGAAGCAGGCACAGAGGTATCTGGGCAGAATAGCTAAAGCAATGGAAGCTAAAGGAATCAAAGTAGATACGGAGGTGCTTCTTGGTGACCCTGCCGAGGAGATTGTTATTTACGCAAAACATCCCGGGTGCGATATTATCGTCATGTCCAGCCATGGTCGCTCCGGTCCGAGTCGGTGGGCTCACGGCAGTGTTACCGACAGGGTTTTCAGAGGCAGTCCTGTACCGGTATTAATGGTCAGAGCACCCGGGTGCACAACCGGCATTTAAGCCGAGGGAGGAGCGATAATCAGGAGCACATAACGAACATAATAATGAAAGGAAGGCGTAACCACCGATGAGCTCCGCCATGCTGTGCTTCTGGCGTTTACCACGGCGGGTTTTCCCACCATGATTGCTGCTATGAAGTGGGTGGATGAGGTTATCGACAAACATGAAAAGAGCTAGTCTGGAGGTGATTAATGCCTGTTGACTTTAATTTTATGGTGGGTGGAGAAGCCGGGCAGGGAGTGCAGTCGGTAGGATTCCTGCTGGCTAAGGTCTTTGCCCGCGGCGGCTATCACATCTTCGCTGACCAGGATTACGAGTCAAGAGTAAGAGGCGGACATAACTTCTTCCGCGTCAGAGTCAGTGATGGCAAGGTAGATGCCATTGCCGAAGACGTGGACATACTGATTGCACTCGACAGGGACAGTATCGAATTGCACCAACCGAACATGGTTACTCAAGGCATTATCATTTTCGATGGCGAAAAGATAAAGGGAGTCAGCGGTAACAATGGTAGCCTTTTGAGCATACCGCTGGAGAAGCTGGCCGAAGAAAAGGCCGGAGACAAGCTCATGATCAACACCGTCGCCCTCGGTGCTGCCCTTTCCGCGGTAAATTACGATCTGAACATGTTAAATACGGTTCTGGTAGACCGGTTCGGGAAGGGCGAAGTGGGCGATAGGAATACTGCAGCGGCAAAGGCGGGATACGACTATGTCCAGTCTGAGCGCAAAGGCAACTTTCGTAAGATCAAGCCCCTCTCTGAGGCTAAGAGAATGCTGCTCACCGGCAATGAGGCAATATCTCTGGGGGCCATTGCCGCAGGATGCAAATTCATGGCTGCCTATCCTATGACCCCTGCCAGTTCTATAATGGAATATATGGCAGCCAAATCAAAAGACCTTGACCTGGTAATGGTCCACGCTGAGGATGAGATAGCTGCCATCAACATGGCTATTGGGGCTGCCTACGCTGGTGTCAGGGCCATGACTGCCACCTCTGGCAGCGGCCTTTGCCTCATGGTGGAAGGCATAGGGCTGGCCGGCATTACTGAAACACCAATAGTGATAATTGATGGGCAGCGACCAGGTCCAGCTGTAGGCCTACCCACCCGAACGGAACAGGGTGACCTTCAGTTTGTGCTTCATGCCCACCACGGCGACTTCCCCAGGGCTGTCTTGGCACCGGCTACCATTGAAGATGCCTTCTGGGTAACGACCAACGCTTTTAACTGGGCAGAAAAATACCAACTGCCGGTTATTATTTTAACCGACCAGCATCTGGCAAGCTCTTACGCCACCGTTGACCCGTTAGACCTCTCGCAGGTAACAATTGACCGCGGCATGTTATTTTCAGATAAAGAGGATGACCCCTCGGAGTACATGAGACACAGGGTAACAAAGTCCGGTATTTCTCCCCGAGCTTTCCCTGGTCTGGGTAAGGCCCTGGTGGTCACCGACTGCGACGAGCACGATGAGGAAGGACACCTTACGGAAGATGCTGGGGAGAGGACAGCACAGGTGCAGAAAAGACTGCGCAAGCTTCTTTCACTTAAACAGGAAATCGGCACGCCACAGAGGTACGGTCCTAAAAAGGCGGAAATAACCCTTATAGGCTGGGGCAGCACTTATGGAGCTATCCATGAGGCAGTGGATATCCTGCGCAAGGAAGATGCCAGCGTCAATATGCTTCACCTCAATGAACTATGGCCTTTCCCGGCGGAGGCAGTAGCCGATGCTGTCAGTAAGGCCCGAAATAGCTACGTCATTGAAAACAATGCTACGGGACAGCTCGCACGCCTTATCAAAGCAGAAACGGGATACGATGTCAGCGGTCGCATCCTGAAATACGATGGGCGGGCCTTTACACCAGCCTATATTGCCCAAGCAGTGAAAAAGGAGGGACGCTAAAGATGGTTACAACGTCTGATTATGCCGGACTTAAGCCGGCGTGGTGCCCGGGTTGCGGCAACTTCGGCATATTGAATGCGTTAAATAGAGCACTGGTTGAGATGAAGATTGAGCCTCATCAGGTCTTACTGGTCTCCGGTATCGGCCAGGCGGGCAAGCTACCTCACTACACCAGAGGCAATGTGTTCAACTCCCTGCATGGCAGACCGGTTCCGCCAGCCATTGGCGCCAGGATTGCCAATTCTGAGTTGATAGTTATCGCCGTCAGCGGCGATGGGGATGCCTACGGCGAGGGAGGCAACCATTTTCTCCATGCTGCCCGTCGCAATCATGATATTACCTATCTGGTGCATAATAATCAGGTCTATGGGCTGACCAAGGGACAGGCATCTCCCACCAGTGATGTCGGTTTTGTCACCAAGACGACGCCTTACGGAGCAGCTAGCCCGGTAAATCCTATCGCCCTGGCGATAGTCAGCGGTGCCAGTTTCGTCGCCAGAGGCTTCGCCGGGGATATAGACCACCTTTCCCACCTTATTAAGAAGGGTATTACTCATCGGGGATTCGCCCTCATCGATATTCTGCAACCCTGCGTCTCATTCAACCATAAGAATACCTTTCAGTGGTATCGGGAACGGGTATATAATCTGGAAGACGAAAGGTATGACCCCAGCGACAAAAAGGCAGCACTGGAAAAGGCGCTTATATGGGGAGAGGAAATTCCCATCGGGATTATCTATGAAGAAGATTTACCGGTTTACGAGGACCAGCTACCGGTACTGAGCGATGGACCGCTGGTGAAACAGAAAATTGACTCCCGTCGAGTTGAGAAACTCCTGGCGGAATTTATGTGAGTCGACGTGATTTCGGCGATAGGAGGGTGACCAATATGAAAATAGGTCAGTTCATAGCAGAGAAAGGGGAAAACCTTTCCTTTGAGTTTTTCCCGCCCAAGGATAAGGCAGCGGAGGATCAGCTATTTAAGAATATTGCTAGATTTGAGGCCCTCAATCCTGCCTTTGTCTCGGTAACGTACGGCGCCGGCGGCGGTACGTTAAAGAACACGAGGCATCTCGTACTGCGTATTTTACAGGAGACTTCTCTGGTCCCCATGCCTCATCTGACATGCGTCGAGCAGAATAGATACGAGCTTAAAGCTATTCTGGAAAACTACATGAAACTCGGCATTGAAAACGTGCTCGCTCTCAGGGGAGACCCGCCTAAAGGAGCCGAAAAGTTCACTCCACTGAAGGACGGCTTCTGTTATGCCAAAGACCTTGTACAACTCGCTGTCTCCTTGTCAGGCTTCTCTATCAGCGTAGCTGTGTACCCGGAAGGCCACTGCGAATCGCCAAACCTCGAAATGGATATGTACTACACGAAACAGAAAATCGATGCTGGTGCTGACTTCGCCATAACTCAGATGTTCTTTGATAACAGTTACTTTTACGATTTTCTGGAGAGAGCGGCTAAGGTCGACATCAAGATCCCGATCATAGCAGGCATTATGCCGATTACTGACATCGATAGGACCAAAAAGTTCAGTCAAATGTGTAGCGCTACACTTCCTGAACATGTTATCCAGAGGTTTGAGAAGGTGGGCTCTGTGGCCGGGGACGCAAAGAAAATTGGTGTAGAAGTGGCTACCGAGCAATGTGCTGACCTTTTGGAGCATGGCATCCGGTACTTTCATTTCTATACTCTTAATCAAAGTGACGCCGTACTTCAGGTAGTCAGTAATCTCGGTTTACAGAATCTGGGAGCCGAAGGAGTTGGAGGATTAAAAAAATCAGGGTGATTTTGTAGTTATGTTAAAACCCATAGGTGGGGACAATAAACGAAGCAATATGCAGCGTTACCTGAGGTCGAAGAACGAGGAGTATTTTTAGGAGGTCGTAATATGCCAACAGTAAGAGCGTTTTTCACCAATATGTCAGCGCCCATGCCTCTGGGAAGAAAGCTGAAACTAGTGTTTCGCAATAACTTTATAAAGATCTGGCGAAGACAGAACTGCTGTGGTCATCTAGGAGAACCAGGGTGCTGTGAAGGGTCTTCAGCCAAGCCCCACTCCCATGGGTCATGAAGTCGTGCTCTTCAGGTTATTTAACACCACAGGTATTAGCTCGGTGATAGCGGGATGTATGTGCATGCCCCTCTGTATCTGGTCAATGCCACCGCCAGATGCCATGGCATTTATCACTTCCTGAATCAGAATAGGCGCATAGGGGCCGATGATGTGAAAACCCAGTATCCTTCCTGCATCTGCCTCCACGACTGTTTTGGCGAAACCAGTTTCCTCCATCATGGCTTCACCCTTGGCTACGTCCGAATACTCAGCCTTGCCGACCAGAACCTTATTTGCTTTTCTGGCAGCCTCTTCAGTCATTCCTACGGATGCAATCTGCGGGTGGGAATAGACGGCATGAGGAGCAGCGCTGTAGTCCATCTTTGCTTTGCTGCCGTGGATGGCATTATCGGCAGCTAGCGATGCTTCTACGTTGGCTACATGCGTAAACATCTGCTGGCCATTGATATCTCCCACGGCGAATATGTTCTCCTTGGTGGTCTCAAGATACTCATTAACCTTGACAAAACCTCTTTTATCAACCTCCACACCAGTGTTTTCTACCCTCAGCAGGTCGGCATTGGACCTTCTGCCCACGGCGACCAGAATTCTCTGCGCTGTGGATTCCTTTTTCCTGCTTGCCTTTAAATCGTTGACGATGACGGTAACACTGTGGCCATTTTCCTTCACCTCCTCAGCCTGGACGCTGGTATAAACATCCATGCGCCGACCTAGTTCCTTCTTCAGAACCTCGGCTATCTCTGGCTCCTCGGCAAGGACGAGCCGATCAGCCATCTCTACCATGATCACCTTCGTGCCCATGGCGGCAAAGAAATGGCCGTATTCCACTGCAATATAGCCACCGCCAATAATTATGAGACTATCCGGTCTCTCTCTTAATTGCAGTACGGTTTCATTGGTCAGGAAGTCCACACTATCCAGACCCTTTATCGGTGGTATCAGGGGCCGCGAGCCGGAGGCGATGAAAATCTTAGCGCCCTTTATTTTTTCACCGTTAACCTCGATGGTGTAATCGTCAACAAAGTGCCCTTCGCCTTCATAGAAGCCTAGATTTTCTGCCTGGGAGAGCCCCTGCTTCATGTGTTCCTGATTTTCCCGTATGAATTTCCTCATACGCTCCATGATGAAGCCGAAGTCGATATTCTTTATCTCGGCTTCAATGCCCAGCTTTCTAGCTTCCTGTATCTCGGCTATTCTATCGGCAGCGAATATGAGCATCTTGGATGGTATACAGCCAAGATTGGCACAGGTGCCTCCGAGTGGGCCTTTGTCCACAAGTGCCACACTTAGGCTATGGGCCAGGGCTTCATCGACAATATTCATTCCGCACCCTGAACCGATGACAATGACATCATATTCCTTCATAATCCCTCCGATCTCCATTTGCCTGGTACTTAAAAGCCTCGTCAGTGGTGACAGGAAAACCAGTAGCTATCCATGCCTTTACATTGCCGAGGGCCTTGTAGACACTAGGATAACCAGCCCGAAGCAGGATACGCGCACCAAGCCCGGCACGGTGTCCCATATTACAGATTACCGCTATCGGTTTACCCTTGGGGATTTCTGCCAGTCTCTCTTCAAGGTATTCAACACATCCAAATATCATGGAACACCCACTCGTCCAAGTTTTTGGTCGTAGGGGCAACAATTATCGATAGGCTATGTTGTTAGCCATCCACCGTCGATAACAATGGCAGCCCCGCTTATATAGTCGGACTCCTCAGATGCCAGAAAAACGGCAAGGCTAGCAATTTCCTCCGGTTGTCCTAGTCTTCCTTTAGGAATTCTTGCCAGCACCTGCGCTAACTGACCACCTTCCTTAACTCCTTTAGACATGTCAGTATCTATCGCCCCGGGGCAAATCGCGTTCACATTTACGCCTTGGGGAGTAAGCTCCAGTGCAAGTGCTTCGGTGAGAGCCGTAACACCACCTTTTGATGCCGTGTAATGAGCTATAAGAGGAAAGGCAATACCACATCCACCGGAAGAGATTGAGGCGATGTTAATGATGCGCCCCCATTTGTTCTTGATCATGACTCTGCCAGCAGCCCGAGCACAAAGAAACTGCCCCTTGAGATTTACGTTTAAAGTTTTGTCCCAGTCTTCATCCGTAAGCTCCAGGAACGGCTTGAAAGTTAAGATTCCTGCATTGTTTACCAGGATATCAACTCTGCCAAACTCTGCCACTGTTCTCTTGACCATATCCTCGACGTCGTCGCTGGAACTGACGTCACACTTGAGTGCCAACCCTTTTCTCCCCATCTTTTCTATCTCATCAACAACCTTCTGACAATCTTCTTGGCTTATGTCACTCACAACTACATCGGCTCCTTCTCTGGCCAGAGCTAAGGCAATAGCACGCCCCATTCCTCTCCGAGCCCCAGTTACAATCGCTGTTTTGTTATTTAGCCTCATGTTTCTTCACCCCCTTGGTTTTATGATATACCGAACCACCGTAGATATGAGCTTTCACGTCGCATATTTCGCCTTTCATGTCGAGTGAAATTATAGTTTGCCTGCCATAGAGAAGTCATAAAATATCAATGGGAAATGTTACAAAACTATGACATTTTATATCTGAGTCAAAAGCGATAAAAGTCACAGACGCAGGCCACCCCTGAGTATACAATTGTAAGATAAAGCTGAAAAAGTGTTCCCACTTTTCATATAAACTGGCTCATAGCAAAATGATATAACTTTGTAACTTTTATTGCCTTCATTTTATGACTTTTCCATTATTCAGTAATTAAACTAATGAGTAAATTGTATAGATGAGGCTTCTGGGCGGACTCTCGACCACCAATAAATAGACCGGCAGGTCCAGATATGAATAAACTTGAAAGCTCACAAAAGGTGGATCGCAATGTCGAGCTTGCTGAATAAATTCTACGCCTTAAACGCCAAAGAGGCACTATTATCCTGGCCCACACCTATCAGCGAGGCGAAGTATAGGAGAGGTGAAAAATGAAGGTGAAGGTAGATAGAGAATTATGTAGTGGGGTCAGCAACTGCGTGGCTATCGCCCCCACAGTCTTCAAGCTGGATGACCAAAACAAGGCTGTAGTTCTTGACCCCGGCTCAGTTGATGAGGAGACTTTAATAGAGGCAGCCGAGAGCTGCCCGGAGAACGCCATCATCGTTGAGGATGATGAGGGTAATCAGTTATATCCTTGAGCCTGGAAAGCTACGTTAGGGGGGTATCAACATGAGAAAGGTTTATTTAGATAACGCAGCTACCACACCGCTTCTTTCCGAAGTCCGTGAGGCAATGATGCCCTATCTGGGTGATATCTTTGGTAACCCGTCGTCGCTCCACGATTGGGGAGACGGTGCCCGGGAGGCTATGGATCGTGCCCGTACTCAAGTGGCCCAGCTTATCAGCGCTGATCCTGACGAAATAATCTTTACCGGCAGCGGCACGGAAAGCAATAACTTTGCCGTCAAAGGGCTGGCGCTGGCGCAACAAGCTAAAGGGAAGCATGTGGTAGTCTCTGCTATTGAGCATTTCTCGGTACTGCACTCGGCAAGAACGCTGGAAAAGTTGGGCTTCGAGGTGAGTGAAGTCCCGGTGGACAAACATGGGGTGGTTGACCCTGACAATGTACTGCGGCAGATAAGAAAGGATACAATACTGGTCTCCATAATGCATGCCAATGGTGAGGTGGGTACTATCGAGCCCATCCCGGAGATAGCCAGGATAACCAGGGAGCGGAAGATTCCCTTCCACACTGATGCCGTGGCTACGGCAGGAATAACACCCGTTAACGTGGCAGAACTGGGAGTAGATGCCTTGAGCTTGGCCGGGAACCAGTTCTACGGCCCAAAGGGGGTCGGAGCGCTGTGGATAAGAAAAGGGGTGCGGATTATGCCGCTTCTCGACGGCGGTATCCAGGAAGAGGGTCGGCGTGCCGGTACCGAGAATGTACCGGCTATTGTCGGCCTGGGTAAAGCGGCAGAACTGGCTAAGACTCACATGACAGACCGGATCAAGCAGTTAACACCGCTGCGTGACCATTTGCTTAAGGAACTACCTGGCAGGATTGAACACGTGGTTGTCACTGGACACCCGCAACACCGTTTGCCCGGACATGCCAGTTTCTGCGTGGAATTTATTGAAGGCGAGTCCATACTTATGCTGTTGAACAGCAAGGGAATTGCTGTATCCAGCGGCTCGGCGTGCACTTCCCGGGCACTTAAAGCGTCCCACGTGCTCATCGCCATGGGACTATCTCACGAAATAGCCCAGGGCTCTATCCTCTTCACCCTTGGCATAGATAACACTAATGAAGATATAGATTACGTTCTGGAGACCATGCCGCCCATCGTTGACAGGCTGCGACAGATGTCGCCGCTTTACGCCAAGTTTAGTAAGACAGTTAAAGGAGGCAAGTAACATGCCAGTCTATAGTGAAAAGGTTATGGATCACTTCATGAATCCTCGTAACGTTGGGGAGATTGAAAACCCCGACGGGGTCGGCGAGGTAGGTAATCCGGTATGTGGGGATATGATGACCTTCTACGTTAAGGTGAAGGACAACCGTCTCGAAGATGTTAAATTCAGGACTTTTGGTTGCGGGGCGGCTATTGCTGTTTCCAGCATGGTGAGCGAGATGGCTAAGGGCAAAACGTTGGAGAAAGCGATGAAAATCACTCCCCGCTCGGTGGCTGACAAGCTAGAGGGATTACCCAAGCAAAAATTTCATTGCTCCAATTTGGGCGCCCAAGCTTTGAACAAAGCTATAAAGGATTACCTGAGCAAGAAGAAAGGAGGAGGAAAAAAGTGATGACAGAGCAAAAAGGAAAAAAGAGGCATATTTTTTGTCCCTACTGTGACCAGGAGATAATGGAGGCGGATTTCCCCTACTGCCAGGCTTGCCAGATAACTATATTTTACTGTCCCGAGTGCCGAAAGCCGCTGCCCCGGGAGAATAGGGTATGCCCTCATTGTGGCGCTGAGATTAAGGGCTAGTGTCACTTGAAGTGGAGATTATGGTTGTAGGAGTTTTAGACTGTGGCAGACTCTAGTTCACCGAAGCGAGCTCGTCAAATCTTAGATTGCATAGGTCTTTATTGTCCAATGCCAGTTATACGAACCAAGCAGGAAATGGATAAACTTGCTGTTGGTGAGACCCTGGAGGTATTGGCGGATGACCCTGCTGCTGAGGAGGACCTCAAGGCTTGGGCAAAGCGGACCGGGCAGAAAATACTTGAGATAGAGAAAACCAATGAAGGTTTGAGATTTCTCATCAAAAAGACAAAATAGGAGGTTAATGATGGCTAAGAAAAAGCATATCCTCTATGTTCAAACAAGTGGTGTTGATACACCGAAGCGTCTTTACTCGCCTTTCGTCTTGGGGATGACGGCCAAGGCGATGGATATAGATGCTACCGTTTATTTCCTGGGGTTGGGGGTAACAGTGGTAAAGAAAGGCGTGGCGGAGACAGTCAAAGAGGGCAACTTTCCAACCGTTAAGGAAATAATGGACCAGGCAATAGCTGCCGGGGTCAAATTGTTGGTCTGTGAACAAAGTACCCAATTGCTTAGCCTCGATAGAGGAGACTTTATACCAGAAGCCAAGGTTGTAGGAGCTGCGACATTGAATGACCTCGTTCTCGATGCTGACGGCACTATGTGGTTCTAAGTTAAAAAAATGGGCCTGCTTGAATATCACATTGTAGTTAGACGGTGAGAACGTGGAAGTCACTCAGATGTTATAATAAAGCAGATTTTGCTACCTCTTGGGGATATGAGGTATGGCTGTTCAGTTGGAGTTTTTGAAGAGCATTCTATACTTTTCCGATCTTGGCCTTGCTGAGCTTGAGTCGATCAGAAAGCTCGTCTTTGAGAAAACTGCTGACAGAGCAGAAATGGTCTTGCTTGAGGGTGAATCGGCTGCGAATCTGTATTTTGTCGCTTCGGGGGTGGTGAAAGTGTTCAGGACCTCAGCCGAAGGAAAGGAGCAGATCTTGAGCATAGTGCGCCCCGGGGAGTCCTTCAATGATGTCCCTATCTTTGATGGCGGCCCAAATCCCGCCAGTGCTCGGACTATGGGACCCATTCTTCTTTATGGGATAAAGAAGAATGACATGGAAGCTATCCTCCGGGACTATCCACAGATAGCATTGAATGTGATTAAGGTACTGGCAAGGCGAGTGCGTCACCTCGTATCGCTGGTTGAGGATCTGTCTTTCAAGCATGTCATCAGTAGGGTAGCCAAGATACTCTTTGAGCACATCGGAGGTGAAATGGGCCGTGGGCCACGGCTTACACAGCAAGAAATGGCAGCTATGGCAGGTACTGCTCGGGAGGTAGTGGGTAGGTCGCTAAAGGCATTAGAGGAGGAAGGGGCGATCAAGTTGGACCGGCATCGCATAATAATTACGGATAAAGAAGCTCTCCAAAAGATAATGGAGGTGCCTTCTTGAGACAAAGGTCACAGACAGATGACAACCTTTGCTTTTAAAATAATCAGAATGGAGACTGAAAGCCGTGGCTGAAATGCCTGTTATAGACCCCCAAAGGTGTGATGGGTGTGGGTTATGCGTTGGCGTGTGCCACTGCAATGCTCTGGCGCTAGTTAACGATATTATTACTATTATTGAAACAGTGGAGTGCGACTGGTGCACAGACTGCGAAGCCGTTTGTCTCACCGGGGCTATAAGTTGCCCTTTTGAGATAATTCTCCAAGAACCCTAGAGACCAACTAAGACCTTTTATACAATATCTTCACCCGCTTTCCTGGCTAATCTTTTAATGTCCCGTGTTTCCCTATCCCGTCGCCATGTCTGTGTGAGACAAAAGTCGCATACATGGATTGCCTCCGTACATATAATAATCGTGTTTGAAAGCTGCAGTTGGCCGAATGAAGAGTACAAAGGAGGCTGAAGATGGTAACGGTTTTAGAAAACGTTAAAGATAGCGAACAAGTCTTTTCCAGGGATGAGGAATTGGATTTGGCTAATAAAGATATTGATCGGGAGGATGAGGTTTCTGAGCGCAGGATTACCCCTCCAAAGCGGGAGCTTGAACTTGGTGATGATTCGTTGAATTTGTACCTCGCTGAAGTGGGGCAAACTCCCCTTCTCAATGCCGAGGAGACAAAAGTGCTGGGCAGCCAGATAGAGGAGGGGAAGCATCTTGCCCGACTCGAGGAGGACTGGGTTGCCGAACATGGCGCTCAGCCTTCGGCAATCGACGTATTGTTGGCATTGGTGGAGCGCTTAAGTCGGGCACATTTACTTTTTGAAACCCTTTATAAGTATCTGGATCTTCCTTCTCGCGGGAGTATAGCGGAGAAGGTATCGCACCCAGGTCTGCGTCGCGCAATCGATGGCAATATCGATCAGCACTTATCCAGCGCTATAGCTAAAATCACTGGAGCAAGCCAAACTGGAATCGAGAAGACCGTGATTGAATTATCGTTGGACAGCCGGCTGATACCTTGGCATATCATAGAAAAGGCAGGCCAGAAAAGTTCCCTGGCCGAATTTGGGGAGGCGCTGCAATCTCCAGAATTCCATGACAAGCTGGAAGCGCATCGCTCAGAAATTGTCAAGCACCTTGAGCAAATAAGAGAAAGGACACGCCAGGCGACCAACCACATGATTCAAGCCAATTTGCGCCTGGTCGTAAGCGTGGCCAAGGGACATATTGATTGGGGCGTGCCTCTAACTGACCTTATCCAGGAAGGCAATATCGGGTTAATGCAGGCAGTGCAGAAATTCGACCATCGCAGAGGCTGTAGGTTTAGTACCTACGCTATCCCCTGGATCTGGCAGGCAATCAACAGGGCAGTTAATGACCAGTCACGCATTGTGCGCCTGCCGGGTCACTTAATTGATGATCTGACGAAGCTATCCCGGGCAAGGAATAGCTTAGCTCAGAAGCTTGGCCGTCAGCCGACTGATAAGGAACTGGCTTCTGAGACGGGACTGCTGCCCAAAAAGGTAGAATCGCTGCTTAAACTGAGTTCTCGTGGGCCTGTTTCTTTTGAGACACCTGTAGGAGAAGAGGGAGGCCAACTTGGTGATTTCATCGCAGATCAGACGATTCTGCAGCCTGAGGAGCAGTCCACTGCAAGCCTGCTCAGGGAAAAATTGGGCAGAACATTAGGGTCGCTGACACCCCGGGAACGATGCGTCATTGAGTTGAGGTTTGGGTTGGGCAATGAGTACAGTCGAACCCTAGCAGAGGTTGGCACAGAGTTAGGTCTCAGCAAGGAGCGAATACGCCAGATTGAAAAAGAAGCACTGGCTAAGCTGCGCCATCCAAGTCACAGCCGCGAGTTGATAGGGTATCTCGGATGACGAGTTTTTAGGCAGTTTAATTTTTGATTTTCTGTTCAAATTTCGGCATTTTATATGCCGCCTCTTTTTGGCGGGGGGAATAAATCCCCGCCCTGCGAAGCCTGAATTGATGCAGTCGCGTTTTGTCAGGTCCTCAGGAGGCCGTGGTACAGAGATTTGATCAGTTATTTGGACGCCGGTCGGCACACTGAAATTAGAGAGGCTGATGTTAGCAAATTCTGATGATTTAGCTGGTAGGCCGTACAGGATTCGAACCTGTGACACCCTGATTAAAAGTCAGCTGCTCTACCGATTGAGCTAGTGGCCCATGTTAGCTAGGTTAGAACTCCTTGCCACCATTCTCTCTTGTAACCCCGGCAAGCTATGGCTATAAGTATCGTAGCCTACAGCTTTTGTGCCTCTTCCTCCTCGCGCTCTTGAATCCTTCTTAACCACCAGCCATAGTCAAAAGCCCTCACGTCAGCTATGTATTCTTCGCCCTTTTCTAGGTATGCATCGATGGCTTTTCCGACAGCTAGTGTGAACTCGTCGTGTTCCTTATCGTCCAGATACTTCTTGGCGTCATCAACAGGCGGCTTTATAGATACAAATGCAGCGCACCATCTATCCTCGTATTCCTTTTTCCGTCGTTCCGCCTCAGCCTTTTGACATGCCCGCACTATCAACGATTCAACTCGGAACATCGGGTCAATAACCCATGTGGCATAGGCATGCAAGAAATATCTACTTACAATATCCATGCACCCAGACAGCCACCTCGTTATATCGGCCAAGCATTCGTTAAATTCCACCCTCTCGTTGTCATGTAGATAAGTATCCAGGCCTGCCATGATCTCCTGGATATCGAATTGTGGCGTCTTCTTTAGAATGCGAGCTTCCCAGGCATTCATACGTTCTAATGCATGGGAATTAAGCCTCCGCTCATCTTCAGGTTTTAAGTTGAATAGTCTCGCTAACTCAATCACCGGCGATTCCTCACACATATATTTTACCACATGCAGGCTTTGGAAGGCATTCAGCCAGAATATGTCTTCAAACGTTAGCATTAAGGAATAGTGCAGACGAGTAGAGCTATAACGAATGAACTAACTTCATGGTTTATGGTAGAATGAACCTTCGCCAATGAAAATTCTTCGTGAAGTTGGGATAATTGTTCTTATCGCCGTAGCTGTTTTTGTTCTCCTTCGGCTAACTGTACAAAGCTATACTGTGGTAATGTCCAGTATGGAGCCCAATTTCCAAGAAGGTGAGTGCATTATGGTTAACAAGGTGTGTTACCGTTCCTCTAATCCACAGCGAGGAGAAGTAATAATCTTTGACCCACCGTTTAATTCCCAATATCCCTTCATCAAACGCGTTATTGGCTTGCCCGGCGAGACCGTGGAGATTAAAGATGGAAAGGTTTCTATCAACGGCACCCCCCTGGAGGAGGAATATATCACGGCACAGCCAAATTACACGATGTCAGCCCAAGAAATTCCCGAGACCGAATACTTCGTCCTCGGCGACAATCGCAACAACAGTAACGACTCACATAATAGCTGGTCGGTGCCCCGGGATAATATCATTGGCAGAGCCTGGTTTACCTACTGGCCACCAAGCACATTGGGAGTAGTCAAGCATTACAGCTATCCGGAGTTGTATGGAGCCGGTGAGCAAGAAATGATGGTTAGTCATTAGTTTGGGGTGCAACTTGAATGACGAGGTGCTGGAGATATTCAAGACGGCCGGAGCAATAAAAGAAGGCCATTTCCTGCTCGCCTCAGGATTACACTCACCTGTTTATTGGGAAAAGTTTCGCATCTTGCAGCACCCACATCTTACTGAGAAACTGTGTCGCCTTATCGCCCAACACTTTAAAGGGCAAAAAATAGACGTAGTTGCTGGGCCGACCACCGGCGGCATTATTCTGGCCTTTGAAACCGCCCGCCAATTAGGAGTGCGGAGCGTCTTCGCTGAAAAAGAGGGAGAGGTAAGAGTCTTTCGGCGCGATTTTGAAATTGTGCCTGGCGAACACATCCTTATTGTTGATGACATCTTGACCACAGGAAGCTCGCTCAGAGAGACGATAAGTGCTGTAGATAAACTGGGGGGGATTGTTATCGGTATTGGAGTGCTTATCGACCGCAGTGAGGAAAATTTGGACTTTGACCTGCCCTTCTTCAGTTGCCTTCGTGCCCCTACCACAGTTTATTCACCTCAAGAATGCCCCCTTTGTGCTGCTCACATCCCCCTGGTCAAGCCTGGTGCCCCAAGCTGAACCACTCTACGAAAATCTTGCGATTTTCGTAGAGATCCTGTTAATTTAGAATCGAATTTACCAGGGGTCCCCAAAAAGTCTTGCGACTTTTTGGGGTTGATTTAGCATTCCCCTTGCTCAAGGCGGCGGTCAAACAATCACGAGTACACTTGCTTGACACTAGGATGGGGAAAACCTACAATATCCCTGATGCCGAGGTAGCTCAGGTGGTAGAGCAGCGGACTGAAAATCCGCGTGTCAGCGGTTCGACTCCGCTCCTCGGCACCAACTATGAAGTTGTAGAGCAGAACCAGGTTAGCATTAGAACGCCTCCTTGCAAAGGGGGGTCACTGAGAATGCTTAAAGGGGATTGAGGCTTCGAGAGTGAGTGCGCCGAAGTGGCGGAAAGGTAGACGCGGCAGTCTCAAAAACTGTTGGGGGGCAACCCCCGTGTCGGTTCGAGTCCGACCTTCGGCACCAAGGGTTAAAAATTTAAGCGGGTGTTAGTGCCGGGTTGTGTAGTGGTAGCACAGAGGACTTTGGATCCTTTAGCCCAGGTTCGAATCCTGGCCCGGCAGCCAACTAAAATCAGAAAGTCAAAACAAAAACTACAATGGAAAAAGTTAAGCACGTGACTATATATACCGATGGCGCATGCCTTGGAAATCCCGGCCCCGGTGGGTATGGAGCAATACTCTTCTATCAGGGTCACAAAAAAGAGCTATCAGGGGGCTATCGCAACACTACCAATAACCGAATGGAAATAATGGCTGCGATTGTTGGATTAGGGACTCTAAAAGAGAAATGCAAGGTGACGTTGTACAGTGATTCCGAGTACTTAGTCAAGGCGATGTCGAGAGGATGGGTTCAGAAATGGCGCGCAAATGGGTGGAAGCGCAATAAACGGGAAAAAGCGTTGAATCCCGACCTCTGGGAGAGGCTCTTGCAACTATGCGAGTATCATGAGGTGCAGTTTAACTGGGTTAAGGGGCACGCCGGAACCCCGGAAAATACACGCTGCGACGAACTAGCCATGCAAGCTGCCCAGCAACCGAATTTGCCTGTGGATGAGGGCTATATCAAAGAGCCTCAGGGAAAGGCACCTTGAGGAAAATCCTAAAAAATGCCAAAATCAGCCTGGCGAATTTGAGCAGTTGCGCTAAGGTATTCGTTCCCCGGTAGCTCAATGGTAGAGTGGGCGGCTGTTAACCGCTTGGTTGTAGGTTCGAGTCCTACCCGGGGAGCTTGGAATTCATCCCAAACCCTTAACTGTTAGATGAAGTGCCAGCCAGAAAGCTAGCCAACCACACCGCCCGGAGCAATTGCCATTGCACGCCCCCCAATTCCCTTGACAGTGTGGGGATGATATAATGCAAGTTTTAGGAGCTCAAAAAACTAAACTATCACATGCGTACTAGTAATATTGGGCAACGAATGATTTATCATAAATGGTAAATCAAGAAGGACTACCTCAGACAATATGATTCAAGTAAGGCTTAAGAAATTAACGCCAGAAAGGGGACGACAAAATGAGTGAGAACGAAACCTTTGAACAGCTAAAAAAGTTGATCGTGGAGCTGTTGGAAGTTGATGAATCAAAAATAGTCCCGGAGGCGTCATTTGCGGATGACTTTAATGCTGATAGCCTGGACTTTATTGAATTGATTACTGCGGTGGAAGACACCTTCAAAATCGAAATCCCCGATGAGGACGCGGAAAATTTACAAACTGTTCAAGACGCACTTGACTACATCGAAGCAAAAATCTAGAAGGTAACCATTGCTGGAATAAACACTCATACCTCTCTTTACTACCTGTGGCGGGGCCAACAGGGGCAGAAAATCAGCTTAAAAACTTTTTTGGGGCTGGAGAATAAGCGTTGCAAAAATGAACAAGGCGTTTAGAAGAAGAGTAGTAATCACTGGACTTGGTGCTGTTACTCCATTAGCCACGGGTGTTGAAGAATCCTGGCAAAAGCTATGCCAGGGCAAATCAGGGGTGGCCAGAATCACCAAGTTTGACCCTTCCGGTTTTAAGTCGCAAATTGCTGCCGAGATTAAGGATTTCCATCCTGAAGATTTCCTGGATAAGAAAAAAATTAGAAGGACAGACCCCTTCATCCAGTATGCGCTAGCGGCTGCTCGTATGGCAATGGATGATGCTGGATTGACTATAGATGGAAATAACGCCAGTAGGGTAGGAATAGTGCTAGGCTCATGTGCTGGTGGCATGACCGCGTATGAAAAGAACCTTTTCACCCTTCGCGATGAAGGGCCAGAGAAGGTTTCCCCTTTCTTCATTCCCGCGTTTATAGCCAACATGGCGGCAGGGGAGATCTCCATGGCTTTTGGTGCGAGGGGACCGAGCAAGTGCGTGGTTACTGCCTGTGCTACCGGAAGCAATTCCATTGGTGATGCTTTCAGGCTTATTCAATATGACGAGGCAGATGCCATGATTGCCGGAGGGAGCGATGCCTACATTCTTCCCGTGGGCGTTGCTGGGTTCGATAAGATGAGAGCCCTATCCCGGAGGAATAGTGAGCCCGCGAAGGCGAGCCGCCCCTTTGATAAAGACCGTGATGGTTTTATACTCGGAGAAGGTGCCGGGGTTGTTATTTTGGAGGAAATGGAGTCGGCTATACGAAGAGGGGCTAAAATCTACGCCGAGCTTGCCGGCTACGGCTCCAACATCGATGGCATTCATATAACCGAGCCTGACTGGGAAAATCAAGCACGGTGTCTTAAGCTAGCCTTGAATGACGCCGCTATCTCACCTGCCAATGTTGATTACATTAATGCCCATGGAACAGCTACCATGCTCAATGATGTATCTGAGACTAAGGCTATAAAGGCAGCCTTAGGAGAACACAGCAAAAAGGTGCCCGTAAGCTCCAACAAATCTATGCTCGGTCATTTATTAGGGGCAGCAGGTGTAGTAGAAGCTATTTTCACTGTTCTTACTATGAGGGATAGTATCATACCGCCTACCATAAATTATGAGACTCCGGACCCTGAATGCGACTTAGATTATGTCCCTAATATAGCCAGAAAGGCACAAGTAAATATCGCTCTTTCCAACTCCTTTGGCTTTGGTGGAGTTAATGCTACCCTTGTCTTTAGGAAGTCTGAGGAACTGTAGTTCAAAAAACGCTGTCCAGGGTATCCCATAGCTCCGCCTCACTTTGAAATGCGCCAATTTTTATGTACTGAACTATACCTTCGCTATCGACGAAGAATGTAATTGGAATATACCCCCGTGGGTTATCACTATGGCTATATGTCTGAAAAACCTCCATATTCCCATCCAGTGCCACTATCATGGTTGGTTCATAGTCGCCGAAGAAGGTTTGCACCGTTGAAGCACTTTCACCTGCATTAATGGCTATGACTTCTATCTCTCCTTCACTCTCCTGGGCTACAGCCTCAAAATAAGGCAGCTCCATACGACAAGGATCACAGAACCTAGCCCAGAAATTAAGCACCACCGGAGTCCCTTCCAGCTCAGACAGGGTTATGTTGCCCCCTGTCATAGTAGGCAATGTAAAGTCTGGTGCCTCTTGGGATAATAGCGAGGAACTACAACTCAGAGCGCCTCCAACTAGAGTAAGAATCACGATAATCAGAGTTATCCGTATTAACTTTTTTGACATTCTACTGGCCATATTAGTAACCTCCTGGCATAAGCCCGCTGAGATAGTTTAGGTAACCGGTCAACATCAGAATTCCCATGCTGATAAGCAGTACCGCGGCTACAATTGAGGTGACGAAAGCATGGCGGCTGAACCATCTTAGGTATCGGGATGCTGCCCCCAATAATAGACCCACGGCGATGAAAGGCAGCCCCAGCCCCAAACAATAAGCAAGTAAAAGATAAACTCCCTGCCACACTGTTTGTGAGCTCGCTGCCAGGGCTAGTATGCCCCCCAGAATTGGGCCAACACATGGAATCCAGCCCAGGGAGAATATTACCCCTATTAACAGAGACCTCAGATAGCCCGTACCCTTGGCCCTGCCAAAATCAAGGCGTTTCTCATAATTGAGCCAGGGCACCTTAGTAGCAGCTATTAGGAATATGCCAAACGTGATTAATAGGGCACCGGCCACTTTTTCCAACACTCCCTGTGGCACCGCGGCTCCTAATAAGCCAAGAGAAGCTCCTAAAGCAGTGAAAACCAGAGAAAAACCGACTATGAAGCTGATAGTATGGAGGAAAATATGTCTCCGATCAGCAAGGTCTGGGGTAAGAACTGATGCACCAGCTATGTTGGCCAGATATACAGGAACCAGCGGCAAAATGCAAGGTGATAAGAATGACAAAATCCCCGCGACGAGAGCCGTTAAGAAGGTTATGCTCGACATCTCCACGCCTTCATCTATACCGTGTACTCCT
>JAUWGZ010000098.1 GCA_030606165.1 Dehalococcoidia bacterium | reverse complement strand
CGGACCCTTTCCAGGATAAATATCGGCTACCGTTTTTATCCTTGCAGCCGAGGAGCAGGGAATTGCTTCGCCATGAGCAGTCGCTATGATGATTTCTGTGCTGAGGATGGCAAGGCGGTCAACCACCCACTGGATAAGGCTCTTACCCTCAATAACCTGAAGAGCCTTGCTCCGACCAAGCCTCGAACTTTTGCCACCGGCGAGAATAATAGAAGTCATGCTCAAAACACTTGAAATACAAGTAATAGTTCAATTTCTCCAATAATCCCCCCTTAAGATAAGGGGGGATAAAGAGGGGTTATGAAACACGGCGTTATTCCAGAATCTTACCATACGGATGTTTAATTCCCTGAGGTAGCTGTCACGATTGGCATCACGTCGTTGGCCGAATTTTTGCTCAGCACCTGTTGCATTCTTCTTGGGACAGCGTCGGCTTGATTTTATAGTCGGATCGTTATAAAGATGTTTGTTCATAACTCTCCCTGACCCCTCTTATCTTAAGAGGGGAGAATTAAGGGCCCATCTTTTCGAAAAAAGCTACCTGCTACAAATATAAAGCTACGTTAGCATATTGGGCAAAGCCAGGCAACAGGTTGTTGCTTGCCTAAGCTCTCCTTCTGTATTAGAATACTGGCATACGCACATGACGAGTAAGATATTTGTGTGCTTGCGTATTCGTCATGGGAGTTATGCTTGGCTTAGGTAGCTAAATTGAAACATTAGCTTACTTTATATACCCTATTTACATCAGCAAACTGTGATGGAAGAATTTTACAGGACAAAAGTAAAAGCGATAATGATACCCGCGCATGACACCCCATTTATGGAAGAGAACGCGAGTTGGGTGGAGTTTCTTAGCAAGCTTTCCCTTAGGGCACACGCATGGGTGGTTAATAATACTGAGGACATGAAAGTGGTTGGGGTAATAACGGAACACGATATGCTGCACTCCATTATTCCTCCTGGGCAAAAAAAAGAAAGGATGTTCGGAACTCCCAGGGCTGAGATATTTTGCCTAAAAGAAAGTGTCGTCCAGGATATCATGACACATAATCCTGTTGTATGCTCGCCAGAAGAAACTGTGGCTGACGTCTTAAGAAAGTTTTCCTCCTTCAATATCCGCAGATTAGCAGTTGTTGATGAAAATAAAAGACTCCTGGGAGAAATAACAATTCAGCTCCTGGTAAAAAATCTCAGATATAAGTTCCTGAATACCTTATGAATATCTATGTCCTTGTAGCCTTAGTTCTCATACTTGGCTTCATACTCGGAAGGATACTACGCAAGCTACGATTAACAGAAGTTTTAGCATATATCCTCTCAGGTATTATCATAGGGCAGGTTTTGAATTTCAGCGCGCCCGAACAATTCAATGTCATTATCACCGGAACCACGCTTGCTCTTGTTGCCTACATGATAGGATTGAGCTTTTCCTTCGCTTTTCTAAAAAGAATGGGTAAGCAGATGGTCATTATATTGATTGTGCAGGTGCTCATGACCTTTATTGCCACATGTGGTTTTGTATATTTATTAACGAGGGACCTCCCGCTTTCCATAATTTTGGGTTCGCTCGCCCCTGCCACCGCTCCGGCAGGAACAATAGCAGTTTTAAGAGACTTAAGGGCAAAAGGAACACTTACAGACATAACTATGGCTCTTGTGGGATTGGATGACGCACTTGTAATAGTTATTTATTCGGTGGGAATTATGTGGACGAAGATGTTGTTAGGTGGGGGAGCAAGCATTTCATTTTCCTTTGCTTACCCATTATGGGAGATTTTTGGTGGCTTAGGACTTGGAGGGGCAATTGGAGTTGCTATTTCTTACTTCACGAAGAAAATACATCTCTCTTCTGACCACATCTTTGTTGTTTCTATTGCGGCTGCTATTCTGTGTTGGGGTCTTGCGGGAATGATTGGAGTTTCAGCAATTCTCGCATGTATGGCTTTAGGAACCGCAGTAATTAACCTCAATGTCCAAATCGGCACTCGCTCAAACGAATTGATAGATAATATCATGACGCCGATATTTGTTTTGTTTTTCGCCGCTATTGGTATGGCGATGGACTTCTCAGTTTTTCATCTCATATGGCCGCTTGTAATTATGTATTGCGTTGGCAGAAGCATTGGCAAGATAGGAGGGTGTAGCTTAGGTGGTGTCTTATCCAAATCTGAGCCAAAAATTAAGAAGTATCTTGGCCTCGCAATGCTAGATCAAGCAGGTGTTGCCATAGGTCTTGCCTTCCTGGCAGCTCAAGCATTATCGGAATATGAGCTCGGAGGCACAATAATCGCACTTATGGCGGCCACAACAGTAGTTCATGGACTCCTTGCGCCACCTCTAATACAATATGCTGTTAAGAAGGCAGGAGAAGCGAATATATAACATTTTTATGGCTGTGTACTCTGCTAAATATGGTAGCCAAGGAGAGAGGCAAAGGGTGACTTACCGTTGTAAGCAGGGAAGCCCCTCCCCGGCTTCTGGGAATATTGCAGCGCCAGGATAAGATATTGGTCAGGGTTATGCCAGGATAGTGGCGGCACTGCATAAGAACGAAAATGAAAATCCTGGGTATTGAAACCTCCTGCGATGAAACTGCTGCCGCCGTAGTGGAGAACGGCAGCAGAATTATCTCTAATGTTGTATCTTCACAAATAGACATTCATGCTCGCTATGGCGGCGTAGTCCCCGAAGTCGCCTCAAGGCAGCATCTCCTCACTATTATCCCCGTTATCAACCAGGCCACGACTGGAATCTCCTGGCAGGACATCGAGGGCATTGCTGTGACTTTCGGCCCGGGGCTTGCTGGGTCGCTGTTGGTCGGCGTTAACGTGGCCAAGGCAATTGCCTTGGCTAAAAAATTACCTATTACCGGGGTTAATCACCTTGAGGCACACATCTACGCTAATTGGCTGGACTTTTCCTCTCCACCTGGCGAAAAGGGGAGAGTGAAATTCCCCTGCCTCTGTCTCGTTGTCTCCGGTGGGCATAGCGATTTAGTATTGATGAAGGGACATGGGCAATTTGAGAAATTGGGACGAACTCGGGATGACGCTGCTGGCGAAGCCTTTGACAAAGCGGCTAGAATCTTGGACTTGGGCTATCCTGGGGGTCCAGCTATTGAACAGGCAGCCCGCTCTGGGCTTCCTTGCTTGCCCCTCCCTCGAGCCTG
The DNA here is from genome assembly GCA_030606165.1 of Dehalococcoidia bacterium. Taxonomy (GTDB): domain Bacteria; phylum Chloroflexota; class Dehalococcoidia; order GIF9; family AB-539-J10; genus RBG-13-51-36. The sequence goes on along the minus strand of JAUWGZ010000098.1, from coordinate 1,122 downwards.
GCTCAGGGAAAGCCATGATTTCAGTTTCAGTGGCTTGAAAACCGCTTTGTGGCATCTTGTTCACAAGGGAGGGGTCTCAGTGGCTGATGTTGCAGCAAGTTTCCAGCTGGCCATAGTCGATGTTTTAGTTTCCAAAACAATTGAGGCAGCAAAGCAACTGAAGGTGGAGCAAATTTTGCTGAGTGGTGGAGTGGCAGCCAATAAGACATTAACCCAGCATTTCCTTGCCAACTCGCCAGTCCCGGTTCTTATCCCCCCTCCTCACTTATGTACTGATAATGCTGCTATGGTGGCTGCTTGTGGCTATTATCATTTCCAGGCTGGCAAGATAAGCGGTTATGACCTGGATGTAGTGCCCAGCCTCAGCCTTGGTTAACCCCTTCAGTAGCTCCAATCCAGTTCAGATAGAAACGTTGGGTAGTAACCTCCTGTGTCATTGCGAGCCCCGATTTATCGGGGCGGGGCAATCTCATTGGCTAAATTCCAAATTCCAATCTCCAATCACCAATTACTGCTCACTGACCCCTGCCTCCTGCCTCCTGACTACTGACTACTGTCTTCTGACTACTGTCTCCTAGTTTCCAGATTTGGTACTTTTGGGCTATAGACAGATTGTAGAATTTTTATTAAGATTCTAGAAGGTGTTTAAAAATCCCCCTCTTAAGATAAGAGGGGTTAGGGGAGTTATGAATGCGTGAAGGAATCCTTTCCTTCACGGGGATAACCAATCGGGGGAGTAAGGAATTGAAAATAGAAGTAGAACGCCTCCATGACGAAATCGTGACTCTTAAAACGGCAATCGAGGAAGCGATACGCGAGGGACAGAAATCCATGGACGGCCCTAACGGTATTCCCAGGTCCGGCCCGGTTTCTAAAAGGACTTTGCCCTCACCTGCGTGAACGCAGATTCGAGGGTTGTCGGCTGGGTCGACGATTTTTGAGCTTACGCCTCAGTATTCCTCAACTAGCCAGAGGGCACGCGCCACATTTTCCCTCATCGGCCTATCCCTTGGGCAAGTCCGGTTACATATTGTACTTCTTGAATTGCACGAAATGACGGTTTGTGACATGGCTTCAGCAGGATAAGCCATCAATTTAGCACAGAAAGAAATGGGGTCTTAA
>JAUWGZ010000122.1 GCA_030606165.1 Dehalococcoidia bacterium | reverse complement strand
AGGTGCTCGCAATGACAAATCGAAAGGAATGACACCAGGCGAGACCTGCCTAGCTTTCCCTGAGCCAACCCTTTGCTTCCCTGGGGCTAAGACCCTTAGCGGCCTGGACCACCAGAGCCAGGCTCACGAGAAAATCATCATGTCCCTCTTGAGGGTCAACGTAAAAATTCATCGTTTGGTTCGGGCGATATCGCGCCCTGGCTCTTTCCAGCTCAAACAAGGTCTCTTTATACTCCCGGGAGCCATCCTGCTTGTAGAGTTTAAGCCTCCCGGAATTGACAAAGGACAATAGCTCAAAGCCCATATCGGATTTGCTCTTTGAGGTAATGACGAATGGGATGACCCTGCTTCCCAGTTCCTTTCTGAGAAAGCTGGCTATAGGCTGACCAATGCCGGTGGCGTCCACCACTATCCTGTGGCAGTTCCAGACATTCTTAAGGATATCCGTCATCTGGGTATAAAGCTGGCTATGGGGCGTTCCCGTCCACTGGTATTGCTCCACAACTTTCAACAGTGGCTGCGATGGGTTAGTGGCATCCACCTCGGCAATGGTGATTACTGTGGAATCACACCCTCTTCCCCTATTATTGACAGGAGCGTCCCTTCCTGTCATTTCCGACTCATGTTCCCCGGCCAAATCTACGCCAGCAATATAAGTCCTCTTCCCCTGAGGCTGTGATTGCCTCTGGTGTTCACCCAGCACCAGAGCTATCTGCTGCCGTGATAGGAAGCCGCCACCGTGGGTGATAGGTAATAAAGCGTATTGAGTCCTGAACAGGGGATGCTCCTCGCCCAATCTTTGCCGCTCTGCCTGGACGAACTTGACATAGTCAGGATTGTAGCGGCCTACCACCTGCCAATCATACCTAAAGTGGCGCTTAATCCCGTCCTTTCTTTCCAGTTCCAGATTAGCCTGCTTTACCTCTTCCAGTAAGGTGCTATCATCCCAGGTAGTGCCATAAAGAATCGTGGTCACGTTGGTAGCTGAACCCATGGGGCGGAATTCCCTGGTGTACTTTTCCTTGCTAACATCCTGCGATTCATCAATCTCCAGAACTATGTCCGCGCTGTGTCCCACCACCGAAGACGAGCCCTCAGCCGATAGAAAGATGGCTTTAGCGCTGCCGAGCTCAAGGATATAGCCCATCTGGAGACGATAAATGCCATCAAAACCAAAATCATCCAGCCTCTGTTTCAACCTTTCCATAGATATAATGGTTTGAGGCTTAAAGGTTGGGGAGCATTTTATAAGATTGCCTCCCCTGGCCATATATAGCGTTAACAACAGAACTTCCAAATGCGCTGAAAGCTCGTTTTTGCCTCCTTGCCTGGCAATCTCCACAGAAAAGGTCAGTCCCATTCCCTTTTGGATAGAGTCCATAGCCGCCCGGGCCACTTCCAGTTGATAAGGTCTTAGCTTCATCTTTCCCGTGCCCCCTTGTCATTCTGAGCCTTTTCCCTTTTGTCATTCTGAGCCGCAGGCGAAGAATCTCACCCCCGCTCAGAGCAGGCTCCGTGAAGAGGGAAATTCTCCTGCTTTTCATACCATCCTTCACTCAAGTCCTTCCATTCTGGGTTTGCCGCTTCAATTAAAGCGATTTTCTTCTTTCGCAGCCATCCCTTAATTTGCTTTTCCCTCTGGCTCGCAACCTGGACATCAGTAGTAATCTCATAATATACCAGCTTGGTGATATTGTATTTCTGAGTAAATCCCTCAATGAGCTTATTTTTGTGTTCATATACACGCCGGACTAAATTAGCAGTTACACCTGTGTAAAGTGTTCTGGAGCTATTGGTCATGATATAAATGTAGTACTGCTTCATTACCTTAGCTTTCTCTTAAGCTTTCTCTTAGATTCTTCATCTGCGGAGTTTACCCTGAGCCCCCCTGAGATTCTTCGCTACGCTCAGAATGACAGGAAGCGAAGGGCTCCCTCAGAATGACAACTTATTTTGCCACAAAATAGAAGACCCCTAATAAGACCTGTGTTCTTTTCATAGCTGGTTATGACCTTGTCGATGAAGGTTTATTGACTTGCCACCTTTATGCCCACCCCAACCCCCAGGGGCACAGCAACTTCGGTCAAGACTTTCTGGATGGCTTCCTTGAGAGACTTCTTCTGTTCTCTGGTAATTTGATATCGGGTTCTTACCAGCCGGGCTATGATATTGGCTGCCTCGAAGTGCAGGTCAATTCGCTCCGGCTGCTCTTCCAAAAGTTCCCTGAGCTTCACTCTGAGAAGGGCAATCTCCTCGTCGATTCCTTCGACATGAGAAGCTTCCTCCAGTCCCAGCTTTTCTGCCTCATCCAGAGCCCGGCTATAGAAACCCCGTGAGCTAGTCTTTCTCTTACTTTTTCCTTCTGCTGCCATAACAATTAGGGGATCCCCGAAAATTCAGAGAATTTTTGGGTTTCTTTACCGAGGCTTTGACCAAGCCATAGACGAGGACATGAGCTGCCAGGTTGTAATCCTGCTTCTGAAGAGCCGCCGGCAATAGTTTCAAACTCAATCTACCTTATACTGGTACGCGTTCAGCCATTCTCTATGTAACCCTG
>JAUWGZ010000076.1 GCA_030606165.1 Dehalococcoidia bacterium | reverse complement strand
AGGGTGCAGAATATCCCTGCCAATATGAATACCTCTTTTGGCTTCCTCCTGCCTTGGGCGCCTTCTTCAAAGGTGAAGAATCCCTTAACGGATGCGCCTACCATCAGCAAGAACTTCTTCAGGGAAAAGCTTTTCATCATTTCAAATTTTCCAAGACTACTCTTTTCGATAACCTAGCATACCATTTTGGGAACAGGAGTGTAAAAATCTTGATGTTGTAACAAGCTTTTAGAAAGTGGCCTGACTTACCTGGTTTAACATTTCATCTTTTTGTTCATGGCTGACGAATAATGCTATTATTACTGGCGACATACAGGAGGTCATGACATCGAGAAGCCACCAGTTAAATCGGAGATGAGCCAGGTTGCTGCCGGCTCAGCCCCTCGTCCGGTTTGGACCTCGCGGCGTGCCTACATACTGGCCTCAATTGCTGGAGTTGTCGGTCTGGGAAACCTCTGGCGCTTCCCGTACATGGCAGGACAGAATGGTGGTGGCACGTTCGTCCTGGCCTATGCCATCTGTATACTGGCCCTGGGTATCCCGCTATATGTTCTTGAGGCCAGTGCTGGCAAGCTGGCCAATAGAGGTCCGGTAGGGCTATTCCGAGAGATAAACCCAAGATGGGGACCGTGGTTCGGATGGTTTCTGGTTATAATGACTGTTGCCATTATGAGCTACTACCTTGTAGTTAGTGGTTGGACGCTTGGATATGCAGTAGATGCCATCCGAGTTGACTTGAAGCCGTTCGAGGAGTTCACTGCCGGTTTTGCTTCGCTCTGGTTCTTTCTGATAACATCGGCTCTTACTTTTCTCGTTTTGCTGAGAGGTATCAGGGGCCTTGAGCAGATGAGTAAAATCCTGCTCCCACTTCTTGTCTTGATTGTTGGTGGTCTCGCTATTTATGCACAGACTCTACCCGGAGGGAGCCAGGCTCGTGACTTTTACTTTAGCTTTGACCTGGTCAAATTCTTGGAACCCAGAACCTGGCAAATGGCGGCAGGGCAGGCATTTTACTCACTGGCAATTGGGCAGGGTTTTCTTATTACCTACGGGAGCTATTCACCCAGGGACTTTAACATCCTGAAATCATCTGCAGCAGTGGCATTGACCAATTCTGTAATATCTATCACAGCCGGTCTGATGGTGTTCCCGATTGTCTTCACCTTTGGTATCGCCCCTGATGCGGGGAGTCAGCTTTCTTTTACTGCATTTCCTAACATATTTAGCCAGCTACCAGCCGGGCAGTTCATTGGCATTGCTTTCTACACTCTGTTGTTCGTGGCGGCATTTACATCGTGTGTCGGTGGCATGGCAGTAGCACTGGCACCGGTTCGAGATGAATTCCATATGACCCGGCGACAAGCGGCACTGGTAGTAGTGGCAATTACTACGGCATTGGGTATACCTTCAGCGTTGAGCTTTACCCCTTTCGGATTGAGTATTGGAGAAAAGCCATTTCTGGAAGTGATTGATCAGCTAGTAGGATCAGGGATTGTAGTTGTAGCTGGCATCGCGGGCGCTACCTTGATTTCATGGATACTTCCTGGGAAACGTATTCTTGAGGCTATTAATGCGCCTCCTAAAAGGCTTGGCCCAATTGTACTTTCCGCAAAGTGGATAATATTAATAGGGCGTTGTCTTCCAGTGGCCGCAGCAGTACTGTTGCTGATTACGTACCTTGTCTGATAGCTGGAATAGTGCCAAGCTTAACGGGTTCTTAACAAAACATCTTTTTGTGTGATTTGTTAAATGCATATAATACTCTGTTTTGTGTGGCAGAGGTGCTGATACAACTTGAACGAAAAGCACTGAAGTATCAAAGAAGGCGAACCTGATGCAGTATATCGTAAAAATCAGAAAAAGCACTGCGGGCAATTGAATGTGTGGCGAGTAGATCCAGCAGAAGTCCTGTGGCAAATACACGGTCAGCCTGACATGCTGCCTCCAAGTCAGAAAGCCCATCCCCTAAATAAATGATATCCTCCCCTCGTTTTTTAAGCCAATTCAAATACTTTTTCTTGAATCCCTGGTTGATGATGTTACCATCAGGATCATAGTAGGATACAACAATGCCATCGCGGTTGAAGGAGGTTTGCCCACAGTGTAATTCTAAATCTGGCATACCAATCTCTATTAATACAGGTTCAATGTAAAAATCAAGTCCGCTACTGACGATAGTAAAAGATATAGCGCCCTCCTGGCAATACCTGACAAACTCTACAAAGCCGGGTCTCAGCTCGATGTGCTGGCGAACGAACTCTTGCAGCCTCTCCCTAGGTTCTTTAATGAGGGCAAACTGTAATTTGTTGCTTTGTTCAACAGTTAGATGGCCGTGAAGATAGTCTGAGTCAATCTTTTGCCAGTCACCACAAGCATATTTTTCTCTAAGCAGAACACTGAGATTGTTTCTGATAACGGTACCATCAAAATCACACTGGATAATCATTGTTCATCTGTAAAGTACTTGAATTTGAGAGTGAGTTTGGCGGCGTTTTTATGGAACCTCACTATCCTGAGAGGCAGGTTTGGGTTGGCTGTCCTCTTGCCCCAGGTATCTATACATGTAAAGGACCCTGTAGAAAACTACCACGTTGGTCAAGACGGCGATGACGATAAGGCAGAAATAGGCTTGCCCGATGATTGCCCCGAGCATTATCAGGAAAAGTCTTATATCACGTGAAGCCAGGGACTTGAATCCTTTATTAAATAGATGCCGATGATTCGGGCTAATGCGAGCCCTGGTATAGCTAATGCAAATGATACCAGTGATAGCTAAAAGGCCGGTTAGCCAAATGCCAGAATATGTCTCATGGGACAAAGACCATAAGGTTAGCCCCAGCACTATTAAGATATCAGCATACCGGTCAAGTACAGAGTCCAGAAAGCCGCCGAACTCCGATGTCATACCTTTGAGCCGGGCCAGGTTTCCATCTATACCATCAACAATGGATGATAGCTGGACTAAAAGGCCTGCTATTATGTTATTACCAAGGACGAAGCTGACAAAAGACAGCAGGGCGATACCGAACGCTGCCCATGTCATCTGATTGGGTGTTACTTTTGTCTTTGCCAATAGCCGCGCCATTGGCTCTGATATCTTCCTGTTAATGTGCTTGGAAATGTAGCCATCATACACAGCCCCCATCCCTATCCCCTTACCAAGTCTAAGTCTTCCTTAGTATCTACATCTGCCCAGAAGCAGCCGCTAACATCACAGGTATCAAAATGATGCCCCTGGCCGATTAAGAAGCGGATAACATCACTGATTTCAACGTCGGTGCCATGGTATTGAAGAAGCTCGTGTAGAACCTGAAAGAAGGTCTCTGTCAGAAGAAAGACCCCGGTGTCGAGTGCATCCCAGTAAACGAGATCCTTACCAATGTCCTTAATACAACCAGCACTATTAACGATAACCTTAGTTGCCTCGGCCAGTTCATGATATGAAGCTGGCGCATAATCAACACAAAGCGTTTCATGGAAGACCTGCCTGTCCAGAAGGCGCTTTACTATCTCCTCATCGATTACGTGGTCTCCCATGCACAAAATGACTGGCTCTTCCTGCACCCACTCTCTAGCTTTATATACTGAGATGGCGTTCCCACCGAGATAATCAGAGTTGTAGACATATTGCAGCCTTACACCAAAGTCGTCGCCATTTCCCAGCGCCTCTATTACACTATATCCCAAGTAACCGACAACAATGGCGATGTCACTAACTCCAGCGGCTGCCAATGCCTCAATAGGGTACCTTATTAGTTGTTCCTTATCATTCACTGGCAGCAGAACCTTTGAACAGATGGCAGTCAGAGAGCCCAGACGGTCACCATCACCAGCAGCCAGAATAATACCTTTATTAATCTTTTCCTTATGCATTAATGACGCCTCATCTCCTATTTCACAGAAACTCTCGGGTACTAGTACTGATACCTGGGGGTACCTGTTTGCGATACCTTGATGTGCTTCGTCGGGTGCGGGTAGCTAATACTATACTAAGGGGGATAAGGTAGTTTGTCAATCAGGCGAATTTCATCTCGAGATGTTGATGCCGATTGCACATTTCATCGGAATGTGAAATAGCGAGAATTGAGAGTACGGCTCAGACATTCAATGCTTTTCTTAATAGTAAAGTGGCATTTATTGTCGAGTAGCTGGACACTTCGTCCCGGTATACTCAGGGAACAAATCGTTCCGGTTATCCGAAGGATTATCTGGGGGGAAGGTTTTAGACAGACCAAAATCATCGCGCCCCGGCACACGATTAAAATGAGTCAGGTTTTTGCTACTAATTTGCTACTAAATTGTTTCAAAAACATTCGGACATAATGGACATTTACGTACAAATTGGAAGTTCGGCCCAAGGGCTGTTAGCTTTGCAGACGTACTCTCCACAGATTTCAAGACCGTCACCATAGACCACTCGGACACCCCTCCAGACTTGAGTCCAGTATAGAAAATCAGGTTTTAGCCGTCAAACTTTGCTTATCCGGCACAGCAGGGCTTTAAGCTCGGTATAGCCCGTAACCGGGTCGCGGGGCTCAAGCTCGGTTAATAAGTTAGCATTGGCCTCTGTCCAGCCATGAGGGATACTGACCACGCCGGGCAGCAGGTCTTCGGTTGTCCTGACCCTGATTTTTATCCTGCCCTTTCTCGTTTCCACAGCCATCATATCGCCGTCAGCAATGCCATATTCCCTGGCAGTGTCAGGGTGGACCTCGGCTACTGGCTCGGGGGCTGACTGGTGAAGGCCGGGCACATTTCTGAATTGGGTGTGAGTGTATTCTGGAATTCTGGCGCCGGTAGTCAAAATCAAGGGATATTCCTTAGCTAGCTCAGGGCTGCTCACTGGGCTTTGACTGGGCTCAATAGGGATGGGCAGGGGGTCGTAACCATGCTCGGCCAGTGTCTCCGAGTAAAGCTCAATCTTGCCTGAGGGTGTCCTGAAATTACCCTTCTCCAGCATATCATATTTCTTGTCGGCGAAGAACATTCCCTCGGGATGCTCTTCAGATAGCTGTTTGACTGTTAGTCCGGAGGGTTTTAGCCAGTGCTCGATTATTTCGTCCTCACTTTGCCAGGGGAAGAGGTCCCCGTAACCCATTCTTCTTCCCAGTTCACACCAGAACTTCCAGTCAGGCCAGCACTCCCCCAATGGCTCTATCACCTTTTTGCGGAGCAGAATATAGGGCAGCCCGCTGGTTACCCCGTAAACATAACCGACACCGCTGCGCTCCATAAAGGAGCAGGCAGGAAGCACTATATCCGCCGTCCTGGCCGTCTCGGTCATAAACAGGTCGATAACCACCATGAAATCCAGTTTCTCCAGGGCCTGTTTAATCCTGTTGGAGTCGGGCAGGGTAAGCGCCGGGTTACCCCCGGTAACGAGCAGGGCTTTTATAGGGTACGGCTTCCCGCTAAGCACGGCATCGGCAAAATACATTGTCTGACCGTAGGGGGACTGCCTGCCCCACAGCCGGTAGAACAACGGATGCTCAGCGGCGCCAATCGGGTCTTCCTCCACCTTGATGTGGAGGCTGCCCAGTCTGGGGAAAGGGACATTGGTCCAGGTGCCGGGAACATCAATATTCCCTGTTATTGCCTGCAGGATGGCAAGCGCCCGGCTGCTTTGCAGGCCGTTTATCTGCTGGTCGAGGGTGCAGATACCCTGGACGATAGAGGCTGATTTACTGGTAGCGAAAATTCGGGCAATCTTTCTAATATCGTCAGCGGGAACCCCGGTCACTTTCTCTACTGTCTCTGGTGGATATTGCTTGACATGCTCGGC
>JAUWGZ010000047.1 GCA_030606165.1 Dehalococcoidia bacterium | reverse complement strand
TTAAGCTAAGGCAAGCCCACAAACACTATCACCAAGCCTACCACTAGCATTATCACACCCAAAGCTAATAAACCAATCAATAGCTTCCTATTCATATGTAGAATCCTTGCCAAGCAGGTGGCTTGTATAATACTAGAACGCCAAACAAAAGGAAAGGATTGGCGCTATAATCAATAGCTAAGCATCAAGCACGCAGTACTGTTACATTTATCTCCCTTTCATCATTGATAATAATAGTGATTTGGATAAATGATGGATACTATTCCGCGATAGGTAGAGTGAATGAAAAACGACTTCCCTTCCCCAGTTCGCTCTGGACTGCGATTTCTCCGCCATGGGCTTCCACCAAGCGCTTGGCAATAGTAAGGCCCAGACCACTGCCCCCGGTAGCTCTGGCGCGGGACCTGTCCACTCTGTAGAAGCGCTCGAATATATTAGGCAAATCTTCAGCAGGAATGCCTTCGCCAGTATCCGATACGCTAATCTCTACCCAGTCATCTTGTGCCATAGCAGCCACATTGATAGTGCCTCCCTTATGGGTATAAGCCACCGCATTTTCCAGAAGGTTATGCAGCACCTGGTTGACCCGTTGCCGGTCAATGTTAACCAGCGGCAGATTATCAGGCAGGTCAAGGGACAACGATATCTCCTTTACTGTTACCTGGGGCTGCCAGGAAGTTACCGCCTGCTTAATCAACCTGGTGATGTCCTCCGCCTGATAAACAAGCTTCAATTTGCCGGCTTCAGCGAGACTTAGCTCCTGGAGCTCATCAACCAGTCGTGAAAGTAGAGCTGTCTCTTCATTGAGAGAGTGAATAGTAGCGGCATTCGGCTTCATCACTCGATCACGAATTGCCTCAAGATAGCCTTGAATATTGGAAAGAGGGGTTCTCAATTCGTGAGCAACATCAGCAACCAGATTCCGTCGTAAATGCTCGGCGTGCTCCAAGTCGGCAGCCATAGAGTTAAAGGCTTGAGCCAGCGTCCCAACTTCGCCTTTGCCCTGGAATTGAACCCTCTGGGACAAGTCTCCCCGTCCCAATCGTCTGGCAACCTTGGCAAGGACACCGATGGGTGACGACATTCTCCGCGACAGGACAAAAATCAGTATCACAGCGACGACAATTGCCACCGCGCCTACCAAAAGAAGATAGCGATTGATTGATGAGGAGAGTCTTCGGAATAGAGCAATATATGGCTCTGCCGCCGGGTCAGGGGTGATGTAAACTTTGCCCAGAAACGTTGTGAACCAGGACAGCTCAATAGGACTGTTTGGTGAGTCAGGATTATAATACTCCCCTAAAAGTTTTCCCTGTGAATCAGCTATGACTGTCCCGTTGACACCGACCAATATAATATGTGTCCCGGAGACATGCGATGCTCCTTCAACGACGGACTGGACGTCCCCCCACTTTAGTCCTTGCCTCAAATAATGGGCATATAGACTATCCTGTATTTGAGCATCACGATATTGCGCACTTATTTGCTCATAATTCTCCGTTTCGACAGCGATGCGCTGACTGACGAAGAAATATATGGTGCCGACGGTCACCACTATTATCACGGCGAAAGTTATCGAGAGACGAAACCACAACCTATGTATCACTGTTCCCCTCCGAAAAACTTATAGCCGATTCCATATACCGTCTTTATATATCTGGGGTGGCTAGGGTCTGGCTCCATCTTTCGGCGTAGGTTGAGGATGTGAACATCAATGGTGCGGTCGAAACCTTCAAAATCGTAGCCCAAAGCTTCTTCAATAAGGCGTGCCCGGCTAAAGACTCTACCTGGCTCCTTGGCGAGAACTCCCAGTAACTTAAATTCAACACTGGTCAAATTCAATGGTCTGCCGGAAAACCACGCCTCGTGTGTCGTAAAATTCATACTAAGTTCGCCACGCTTAATCTCTTCGGGGCCACGCTCTCCGGGAAGACGTCTTAGCACTGCCCGTACTCGAGCCGCTAGCACTTTAGGGCTAAAAGGCTTAGTCACATAGTCGTCGGCTCCTAAGCCAAGGCCCGTTAGCTTGTCCTGGTCAGTAGTCCTGGCAGTAAGCATAATGATTGGTACATCGGATTCATGTCTGAGGATACGACAGACCTCAAGTCCATCGATATCCGGTAGCATAAGGTCAAGAACAATAATGTCGGGGCAGCTTTCTCGAGCCAGGCGCAGAGCTTCAATACCATCATAAGCAGTTAGAACTTCGTAGCCGTCCCGTTCTAAGTAGAGCTTGACCAAATCCACGGTCTTTACATCGTCATCGACTACTAAAACCTTTTTGCCTACCATCCCTAGTCTCTTGGCGATGCTTCACGCCTCTTTAATGTTATAACAGAAATGTTAAGAAATTAATATTAAGGACTTTTTTCACCCAGACTTTTCTTAACAAATTGTACAAACTATAGCCTGGAGTGAGTCGATACAATCCTCGTTGAACAATGCGCCATATATTGTTGCCACCCCAGCATTCTTAGATTGACATGATTGTATGGGCGGACTATAATCCTTTCCGGAACGAGATATAAGGTATGGAAACGAAATCATCCCCAGACCCAGACCATAAACGACGACAGATTGCCATTTTCGTTCGATGGTGGTGGGGCTTGCTTTAGTGTAGGCCTGTGATTGAGGCATGTGTGCCCCACGTCCCACCGGACGTGGGGCTTTTGTTTGTCGTGATATGGCCGAGGATTTTCCTGGGAGGCTATCAATGGAAGTTTTGAATGAAGGCACATTCAAGGAGTTGCTGGAAAACAAGCAATACAGGGAGTTGCGAGAGAGGCTAGCGGACTCAGAACCCACACATATTGCCGACCTCCTGACCAGCATACCAGCAGACGAAGCAGTGATAGCGTTTCGCCTCCTCCCAAAGAGTCTTGCCATTTTTGTTTTCGACGATATGGATGGAGCATTCCAGAACCAGCTACTTGAGGCGTTCAGTGACCAGACGGCGAGGAATTTCCTCGAAGCAATGCCACCCGATGACCGGACAGAGTTGCTGGACGAGGTACCCGCCAAGGTAGCCCGCAGACTGTTACAGATACTCTCGCCCGACCAGCGCCGTGTCACCCTGCAGTTGCTGGGCTATGAGGAAGAAACGGCCGGACGTGAGATGACTCCCCTATTCGTAGACCTGCACAGCGATATGACTGTGACACAGGCTCTGGAAAGGGTTCGACAGCTGGCCATCAACCGTGAGACTGTATATGAGTGCTATGTTATGGACCGCCGCCGCTATCTTATAGGCACTGTTTCGCTCAAGGACTTGGTCATCGCTGACCCGAATGCCATGGTAAGCGATATCATGAAACCAGACCCGCCCTTTGTCTCTACCCACACCGACCGCGAGGAAGTAGCCAGGGAACTTCGGGAACGTGACCTGCTGGCAATTCCCGTGGTGGATGCAGAACAGCGTCTCGTCGGTACCATCACCTATGATGACGTGGCGGACATCATGGAGCGAGAGGCCACCGAGGATATTTATCGCTTTGGTGCGGTACCGGGTACGGAGCGAGGTTACTTTGCCAGCCGTATTTTCAGCGTTGTCCGGCGCCGGACGCCATGGCTCTTCCTGCTTATCGCGGTCAGCATGGTTATTGCCCCTATTATTTTTGAGCATGAAGACTTGCTCGCCGAGGTGTGGATACTGACTGCCTTCATCCCCTTGGTGATTGCCACCGGCGGGAATGTGGGAGCGCAATCAGCCACCGTCGTTATTCGCGGGCTGGCTACCGGGGAGGTGAACCCGAGACGGGCTCTGGCCATAGTCTTGCGGGAGGTTGGGATAGGCGCTATCATGGGCGTTGCCCTCGGCACGGTTGCCCTGGGCTTGGCTTATGCGTTCGGCCGTAACCTGGAGGCAGCGATCGTGGTGGGCATGACCCTGGTGGGCATCTCAGTAATGGCAACCCTGGTAGGCGGAGCCCTACCATTTATTTTTCGTCGATTAAGGATTGACCCGGCTCTGGTGTCCGCCCCTTTTATAACTACGATTATGGATATATTCGGCGTGGCGCTTTACTTTGGGATTGCGCGGATAATACTGGGATTGTAATCAACCTACAGGGATAAGCTAAAGAAGTCTAGGAGTAAAGGGAAACTCGAAATGACGAATAGAATTGCCGAAGAGCCGAAGAGAAAGTCGGGAATAAAGCGGTTGCGGAAGCTGCGAACATCGATCGCTGAAAGAAGACTGGATGCTCTCCTGATTTCTCAGCCGGAGAACCTCCGCTACCTTTCTGGATTTACCGGCTCCTCCGGATGGCTACTTATTTCAGAACAGAGTGCTATTTTAGCTACTGACTTCCGTTATGTGGAGCAAGCTAAGGAAGAGTCGCCAGATTTCGAAATTATCCAGACTAAGCAAGAGTTACGTGACTGGCTTCCTGGTCTGGTCTCTGATTTGGGATGGCACAAATTAGGCTTCGAGGCAAATTTTATTTCTTATGAGGGTTACCATAAGCTCACCAAAGCAATAAAAACCAAGCCAGTTAACCTTGAGCTTGTTCCCACCACTGGCATAGTAGAGCAGCTTCGCTCCATAAAAGAACCCGAAGAGCTAGGGTTTATCACGAAAGCAGTAAAGCTAGCCGATGCTGCCTTTGAACAGGCAAAAGGGATAATTCGTCCTGGCATAACGGAAAAAGAGGCAGCCTGGGAGATAGAAAAATTCCTTCGCCAAGAAGGCAGTGAAGGAATGCCCTTTGAAATCATTGTGGCTTCAGGCCCAAATTCAGCTTTGCCCCATGCTCGACCTACAGAGAAAATAATTTACTCTGGTGAACCGGTGTTGATTGACATGGGGGCTAGAATCAGCGGTTATTGCAGCGACTTCAGCCGCACTTTATTTTTGGGCAAAGCAGACAAAACCTTCCAAGAAATTTATAATATAGTTCTCAAAGCACAAACCACTGCCATAGAGAGAGTTGAATCAGGTATGGATGCTTCGCAGGCAGACCAATTGGCTCGAAGCGTTGTTGAACAAGCTGGCTATGGAGATGCCTTTGGACACGGTCTAGGACATGGTGTTGGGCTAGCGGTGCACGAATTTCCCACGCTTGGTCCCAGTTCCTCCGATTCACTTGCAGATGGCATGGTTTTTACCATAGAACCGGGAATATACCTTGCGGGACAAGGTGGTGTTAGGATTGAAGATATGGTAGTTTTGGAAAATGGCAAGGCCAAAGTTCTCACCAGGGCAAAGAGGGATTTGTTATGCTGACAAGGAGCGAAAAACTCAGAGTGACAATTCACTCTCAATAAACACGGAGGTTACTAAATGATTGATGCCGGAGAATTGAGAAAGGGAGTCGCCATAGAGCTAGATGGCGAAATATACCAAATTCTGGAATACCAACATGTTAAGATGCAGCAAAGGCAACCTGTAGTCAAGTTGAAACTTCGTGGTGTTCGTAGCGGGAATGTCGCCGAGAGGAATTTTCAATCCGGGGATAAAGTTACAACAGTATTTCTGGAGCATCGCCGGGTTCAGTACCTTTATAGCGATGGCGACCTCTATTACTTCATGGATAACGAAAGTTACGAGCAGATTATGTTAACTTCGGCTCAAATAGGAGAGGGCACAAATTATCTAAAAGAGGGCCTGATGTTAGAGATTTTGACCTGCAAGGGGGATACAGTAACCATAGAGCTACCTACTTCGGTAGAGCTTCAGGTTACGGAGACAGAGCCTGGCTTCAAGGGAGATAGAGCCACCGCGGGCACTAAAGCAGCTAAGCTAGAAACGGGAGCAACCGTCCAGGTTCCTCTTTTTATTAACACAGGCGACATCATCAAAGTCCATACACGCACCGGGGAATATGTGGAGAAGGCTGGCTAATATCGCTTGATTCGCCTTTCTCTTAGCAGCAACGCTGGCTCCTTTCCCCAACTGAGGCTGAATGAACTTGGCTGCAATCTTTAAGGAATCTGGTATAATCAGGTAACAGGCGAAAGGGGCAGATTCTTCGGTCGCTCAGAATGACCGATAGCCAACAACAAGACGGGTAAGCTAATTGATAAAAGCTGATTTACATGTCCATACCTGCTATTCTATAGATTGTCTCACACCTTTGGAGCAAATAGTCGAGCGCTGCCTCGAGCTAGGCATAAATTGTATTGCTGTAGCTGACCACAATACTATTGCTGGCGCCTTAAAGTTAAGGGGAATTGCCCCGTTTAAAGTAATCGTTGCTGAGGAGATCTTAACGCCTGTGGGTGAAATAATGGGGCTCTTTCTTAGTGAAGCAGTTCCCCGGGGATTGTCTCCCCAGGAAACAATATCTCGAATCAGAAGCCAAGGCGGTCTAGTTGGCATTCCCCATCCATTTGGCAGGTCACTGCCCTGGAATATTAATCCTCTAACCTCGGCAGAAGTTTTATCTCAGGTCGATATTATCGAAACTTTCAATTCTCGCACGCCATTTTCTAGTGGCATCGCCAGAGCATGGAAACTAGCCAAAGAGCAGGGAAAGGCTGCCAGCGCTGGCAGCGATGCCCATACTTTAGGCGAAATTGGCCGAGCATATGTAGAAATGCCCGAATTCGATGGGCCTGACGACTTCCTAAATTCTTTAGCTCAGGGCAAAATATTCGGGCAAAAATCCAGCTATTTAGCTCATTTTGCTAGCACGTGGGCCAGGATAAGGAAACATATACTTGGAGACTCCTCGCGGAGTTTACCCTGAGCGCTAAGAGATTGCTTCGATTCGCTCGCAATGACAAAAAGCGAAGGGCTCAGAATGACAGAGGGCGAGGAAGGTAAAGCGGGCTCTTGCTGAACATTGGTTGGTTTTCCACAGGTAGAGATGAAGCTGCCCGGCAGCTTTTGCAAGCTGTGCAGGATAAGAGCCACAGGGGCGACATTAACGGGAAAATTAGCTTCGTGTTTAGCAACCGAGAATCTGGCGAGGCGAAGGAAAGTGACCTGTTCTTTGAGATTGTTCGGAACTACAACATTCCTCTTGTCTGTTTATCTCACAAAAGGTTCAAGATTGCTAAAGAGGAAGAAGATTTGGGTATCAAGAAAGAGTGGCGTATCAAATACGATAAAGAGGTAAACAAGAAAATTGAACCATTTGCTCCCGACCTTTGTGTTCTTGCTGGCTATATGCTCATCGTGGGTGCAGAGCTATGTCAGAAATACGATATGATTAATCTTCATCCTGCACCCCCCGGTGGCCCTACGGGTAGCTGGCAGGAGGTAATTTGGACGTTGATACAAAATAAAGCTGACACAGCCGGAGCAATGATACACCTGGCTACCCCTGAACTGGATAGAGGTCCGGTAATTAGCTACTGCCTCTTCTCTATTAAAGGTGAGCCATTCGCTGAATATTGGCAGAAGGACGATAAAGACATGCTGTTTCAGCTTATTCGCCAGCACGAACTTGCTAGAGAATTTCCTCTTATCACCCTGACATTACAAGCCCTGAGCCGGGGCGAGGTCGGCATAAAGGACAGGAGAGTAATTGATGCCCAAGGAAAGCTAATCAGTGGCTATAACCTTAGCAGTAAGGTAGATGAGGAGGTGAAGAAAAATCTGAGATGAACTTGATTTGCTTTGACCTCGAAGGACCCCTGGCTCCCCAAGATAATGCCTATGAACTGATGAAGCTATTCCCCCGTGGCGGCAAGATTTTCGAAGTCATCAGCCGCTACGATGATTTGCTGACTTTAGAAGGTCGGCCTGACTACGAGCCGGGAGACACACTTGCTCTCATCACTCCTTTCCTTGCTTATCACGGAATAGAAGAGGAACAAATCACTGCTATGGGGCAGAAAGCTGGGTTAACCCCAGGGGCAACCGAATTAATCTCTAAACTTAAATCTCGAGGGTGGGACATATTTTGTATTAGTACTAGTTACAAACAATATGCCTTCCCCATCACACAGAGAGTGGGCATACCCAGTGAGAATGTAGCTTGCACTTCCTTTCCCCTGGCGCAGATTCGCCAACTATTAAGCCAGGATGAATTTGCCTTACTGGAGCAAACAGAACACGAAATTGTGAACCTTAAACCTTTCACTGACGATACTAGAATAAGGGAATATCTGGACTGTTTTTATGGGCAGAAATTGCCTCAAACAAGTTCGGGAAGAATTATAGGCCAGGTGAAACCAGTAGGAGGGAGGCGCAAGGTAGAGGCGCTGGAGAACTTTAGCACCAGGATGGGAAAACCGCTTTCTCGTTGGACGGTGGTAGGGGATAGCATCACAGATTTCAAAATGCTTCGGGCTGTGAACAAAGCAGGTGGCTTAGCCATCGCTTTCAATGCTAATGAGTACGCCTTGCCCTATTCCACCCTGGGTCTGGCATCGGTAAGTTTGTATGATTTGTGGGTGGTCCTGGAAGCCTGGGAGAAAGGTAGCCGCAAGGCTGTTGAAAGAGTGGTCAAAGAGAGGGAGAAAGCTGGAGGAAGCGGCGATAGAGAGCATTTTCATTGGCTAGCTGAAGAAAGGGATATAGCTACTCCTCTGGAAATCCATAAAAGGATCCGACATCTGGTTAGAGAGGAAGCTGCCAAACTGGGCTAATGTAGATTACTTACTCTCGCCTTCCGGTCTCACGGAAGATCCACACGAGGGTAACAATAGCGATTAGGGAAACGACGATGATGGTAATTAAGCCCCCCTTGCCCAGCCCACCGAATGCTTCACCTGCGACATAAACCGTAGCACCTGCTTCCATCCAGTCTGGTACCCCAGCTATCATCCTATACTATGAGCTGCCCTAAAAGCTACTATTAAGTCTGCTGTCTCTTCAATATACTGGGCACCTAATTCCATTTTATTGGTTGCCTCTTCTATCATACCAATATCCAAGTTATCAATGCCAGAGGCTATCAGGTAAGTAGCATCATTAAAATTATTCATGGCTTGCATATATTTAGAATGAATGTTAACCATTGAAGCAGGTGGATTCATTTGGGCAGCTTCATCATATGCAAGACGTATAATAGTTAGTTGAGTTGCCACATCGAGTGTCCATTTATCGATTCCTATTTGGGGTTCAATCATTAAAGTTGAAAATTCCTCAAGGGCACCATCCATAGTATTGGCATTATTTAGGAGAGCAGAGATATAGTCTTGCTCTTCATTTGTCATTACTGGTAATTCAGGCAATTCAGTTGGTTCAGGGCCACAGGTAAATGCAATTACAATTATAAAAATACCTAAAACACAGGCCAGTATAATTCCGCCCGTTTTTCTACTCATTCTTCACCTTAATTTATATTAAACACATGCTGTAATTGTGTCAAATCAGGAGGTTAAATAATGCCTGGTGAAATAAGTAAGCTATTTGTAGTCATTGGAGCTAAAACCGCAGAATTTGAGCAAGGGATAAATAAAGTTCAAAGCAACCTGCAGAAGCTCAGCAGCGTGGGCAAGAAGATAACCCTTGGTTTAACATTGCCTATCGTTGCTCTGGGGACTGCTGCCTTCAAGATGGCTGGGGATTTCGACCAGAGCTTTCGCAAAACTAATGTCATGCTGAAAGCCAGTGCTGAAGAAGCAGAGGAATATAAGAAAGGGATTATAGACATATCCAATCCAGTTAAAACTAAAAGACGCCTCAGCCCTTACAGGCAGCACCATTCGGGGGGTTAATCTGACCAGACCCTGGCCGCTGTTAACCGTAGTGCATCCATTTTATTTCTTGGCTGGCTTGCTAAGTATTTCGTCTACAATGCCGTATTCCACTGCCTGTTCAGCGCTAAGATAAAAGTCTCTGTCGGTGTCGTGGGCAATCTTCTCTACCGGCTGACCGGTGTGCTTAGCTATGATGTTACGTATCATTTCCTGCATCCTCATGATTTCTCTGGCGGCAATTTCAATATCCGCCGCCTGCCCTTGAGCACCACCAACTGCCTGGTGCAGATGTATAGTCGAATTGGGTAAAGCGTACCTTTTGCCTTTAGTCCCAGCACAAAGAAGCACGGTGCCCATGCTAGCTGCTAAACCAATACAAATGGTGGATGTAGGACAACGAAGAATCTGCATAGTATCGTAAATAGCTAAGCCAGCGCTGATAATGCCACCAGGGCAATGAACATAAAGGTTTATATCCTTTTCTGGGTCTTCCCTCTCCAAGTAGAGGAGCTGAGCAATAATAAGATTGGCTATTTGGTCATTGATCGGCGTGCCCAAAAAAACGATTCTCTCTCTGAGCAAAAGCGAATATATGTCGAAAATACGCTCGCCCCGAGCACTAGTCTCGGTC
>JAUWGZ010000110.1 GCA_030606165.1 Dehalococcoidia bacterium | reverse complement strand
ATCTAGGCGATGTAATTTTTGATTCAGATGTGACACCTAACCGCCCGGATTGCTTATCTGTAATTGGTGTTGCTCGAGAAATTGCTGCCTTAACTGGTGAACCACTCCGTTTATCCCCAATTCATTACGAAGAATTAGAAGGCTCGATAGACTCTTTTGCCTCCGTCGACATAGCCGAGTCAGACCTATGCCCCAGGTACTGTGCTAGTCTGATTACCGGAATCAAGATAGCCCCTTCTCCAAGCTGGCTACAGCAGCGTCTGAATAGCTGCGGAATGCGTCCCATTAACAACGTGGTTGACGTTACTAATTATGTGATGCTGGAATATGGTCAGCCTCTTCACGCCTTTGATTATCATAAGCTTAAGGGCAGACAAATTATCGTTCGCAGGGCCGGAAATGGTGAAACCATAACTTCCCTCGATGGCACAAAGCGCGCTCTTAACCCAGATATATTGGTTATCGCTGATAAAGAAGAGGCTGTCGCTGTGGCTGGAATCATGGGCGGTCTGGATTCCGAAGTTACGGGAAAAACTGACACTATCCTCCTGGAGTCAGCGAATTTTAACCAGGCTGCCATTCGTCGAGGCTGTAGCCATCTTCAACTTCAAAGCGAGGCCTCGATTCGCTTTGACAAAGGGCTTAATAGCGAGCTTCCGCTACTGCCATTGAGACGAGCCACTCAACTGCTACTGGAGCTAGCCGG
Organism: Dehalococcoidia bacterium; assembly: GCA_030606165.1. GTDB lineage: Bacteria > Chloroflexota > Dehalococcoidia > GIF9 > AB-539-J10 > RBG-13-51-36. Next base: position 2,496 of record JAUWGZ010000110.1, on the reverse strand, counting down.
AGGCAGAGCAGCCAAGGGCATAATCGATGTTTATCCCGGGAAATCAAAACCAAAGCCTATATTGCTTTCCGCCCAAGAAGTGAAACGCCTTTCGGGTTTGAAGGTCAATATTGATGAAATCCTTAAGGTATTAAAGGCCCTGGGCTTTGAATGCCAGGAAGGCGATTCAGGCTCACAAATTTCTGTGTCTGTGCCTTACTGGCGCAGCGACGTTAAATGCTCTGCTGACCTCGTAGAGGAGGTAGTTCGCATCATTGGTTATGGGAAAATTCCTATCACCAGGCTTGGCTCTCCTCTGCCCCAACAAAAATCAAAATTGTCACCGTCAGCCCGGCAAAGCAATCTCAAGGAGAAATTGCGCAGTATGCTGACCGGCTTTGGCTTTCAAGAGATACTGACTTATTCTTTAGTCAGCCTGGAGAAGTTGCAGAAGCTTTCCCCAAAGCTTGAGTTAAAAATTCCGCCCTTAAAGGTAGCTAACCCGATGACTAGGGAGCAGGAATACCTGCGTACCAGTTTACGGGCTGGTCTTCTGGCCACGTTGTCACATAACCAAAAATTTGAGCAAACCGGTGTAAGGCTCTTTGAAATCGGCAAGGTATTCCTGCCTCAGCACCCTCCCGTCATTGCGAGCGAAGCGAAGCAATCTCAAAAAGAAAGGGAGCTACCCCAGGAAAAGGATATGCTGTGTGCCGTGCTCAGCGGCTCAAAGGCAAAATTATCCTGGCAAGCTGATAAAGAGCCGCTCGATTTCCTTGACGCCAAGGGGGTAGTGGAGAGTCTCCTGAACCAGTTGGGGCTGAAAGCGAATTTTGACACCGGCGATGATGAAATTTTATTCCCGGGAAGAGGGGCTAACATAATCATTGAAGATGACAAAGTAGGTATTGTAGGCGACATGCATCCCAGGGTAGCACAAGCCTTTGAGCTTTCTAACACTATCTGCCTTATAGAAATTGACCTGGAGAAACTGCTGACCAAAATTACCGGGGTAAAGGAATACCAACCTATCCCACGGTTTCCCAGCGTAACCCGGGATATCGCTTTAGTAATAGATGAGCAAGTGAGCTACCGAACAGTGGAGAACATAATCCAAAACTTTCCGCTAGTAACTCAGATAACTCTCTTTGACCTTTATCGAGGCGAGCAAATACCCGAGGGCAAGAAATCTTTTGCCATAAGGATTATCTATCAATCGCCCAACCATACCTTGACTGACGAGGAAGTCGACCAAACTCAGGAAAAGATGCTCGCTAGACTACATCAGGAACTGGGCGCTACTCTGAGAGACTGAGTTAGCCAGGGAAAGGCAAAAAATCTATATGTATATCTAGCCATAGCTTGCTTCATCTTTGGGGCATTTTGATATACCTTGCTGCTCGACTACAGCGGAGAGCTAAAGTCAGTCAAGATTGAGACCTTACGGTCTCGTCTAGAAGCTTCTTCACCTGAACCGCCAAATTATCCAAAGGCAAAAGCTGGGCTTCTTTCTCTGTGCGCCATTTTACCTCCACGCTCTGGCTCTGCAAGGTGCGTGGAGACAAGGTCAATCGCAGGGGTATTCCCAGGAGGTCGGCATCGTTGAATTTAACGCCGGGAGAGTCGTCACGGTCATCGAAAAGCACTTCAATGCCTTCTTTTTGTAATTCTTGATAAATCCTTTCTGCCGTAGGGAGGACTGCCGACTTGTCCAAATGCAGAGGGCAAAGATAGATTTGATAAGGGGCTACGGAGAGCGGCCAGATAATACCTTGGTCATCATGGCTTTGCTCTACTATGGCTGCCAACAAGCGCCCCAATCCGATGCCGTAGCAGCCCATGACAATAGGCCGGGAGGTGCCATCATTATCTAAGAAGGATGCTCCGAATCTCTCACTGATGAAGGTGCCCAACTTAAATACGTGCCCCACTTCTATGCCCCGAGCCGAGGATAATTTGCCTCGACACCTGGGACAGCTATCTCCGGGCTGAGCCAGGGCGATATCAGCCATGAGGTCAACCTGAAAATCCCTGGAGTAATTGGCATTCCTGAAGTGATACCCTGGCTTGTTAGCACCAACAATGAAATTAAAGCCTGCGGTTATGGAATCATCAGCCACGACTCTGACTCCCTTTACACCTATGGGTGAGGCAAAACCAGCCACAAGTCCAGCTTCATTTACTTCGCCTTCCGTAGCCAGGCGAAGCTCAGAGCACTTTAAAGCGTTTCTTAGCTTAGTTTCGTTGACTTCGAGATCGCCCCGAATGATAACGAAGATAAATTTTCCATCAGCAAAATAAAACACCGCCTTAAGCGTTTGACTTGTCGGCACTCCAACAAAACCAGCCACTTCCTCTATGGTTTTCGCCTCCGGCGTGGCTATCTCCTCCAAGGAAAGGAGATTCTTCGCTTCCCCTTCGCTACTCTCAGGGCTTCGGCTCACCAGGATGACAGGTTCGACGGTTTTCGCAAATTGAGCCTTCTCAGCATTGGCGGCGTAGCCACAATTGGAGCAA
>JAUWGZ010000056.1 GCA_030606165.1 Dehalococcoidia bacterium | reverse complement strand
AGGAAAAGCTTATCCAGCTATCATCGGGGAACTCAGCCCTCCCTTCCCTTCTTTCCTCTTCCGGAGGCTGAAAGATAGCGATGGTAAAATTATGAGCTAGCTCCTCCTTATTGTGAATGGTCAGCTCGAATTCCGCTGCCCCTCCCGGGGACAAGTTATCTATGTGTACCTCGGCGGGGGAGACGCCGAAGTTAACGTCCTGAGCCAGAGTAAGAGAGGGCAGTAAGATGACCGGTAAAGCGGCAATGAGCCCAGCTAATTTGATACGCCTTACCATCAGGCAGTTACGGCGCTTATGGTGATTTGGGTTTGCATTGTTGCATCACCAACTGAGAAGTAGCCAGTTCCATCTTTAGTAAAATCAGGTTCAGGCGTTAGCAATTTCAGCCCGAATTTCTTCGAATCACCAGGACCAAGGCTAGTGGGATAGAATACTTCCCCTAGTGACTCATCTGAAGCCTTAGGAATAAGTATATATTCAGGCCCGTAGCCATATGCTTCATCTAATTTAAACAAAAGCACATATATACCCTTACCATTGTTTCTGTCGCTGCTTAACGCCCATTTATATGTAGAATCCTCAGCACACACAGCATCTTCGCCCGCGACAAAAGTATTCACACCGCAATTACCACCAATAGCCAAGGTGAACCACGTCGAGTCTGTTTCATATGGTGTATTCGGTTTCACCGTAGCTCCCCCGACAGGACCCCAACTTGCCGGGCTCACGGTAATAGAAATCTCATAAGCTCCAGTCATGGTGATGGTTATTGTGCCGCTGCCCTGAGCTAATGCCGGCGGATAGGGAATTAAAACCAAGACAATAGCTAATAAAATACTTACAATACCTATCTTTATTTCCTTTCCCCTTAATAGCGTTAATTTCATTTGTTTCATTAGGCAGCCACTGCACTTATAGTGATATGAGTTTCCATTTGCCTGCTACCATAGAAGAAGGTAGGAGTTAGCAACTTCAGCCCAAATTGAGCATAATCATCATGAGCACGAAGGTTTAATGTGCTTGTGCTTCCATTCTTAATTCTTTTCATTTCGGTTTCTGTTGTGGTGATAAAGGTATAACTGTCTGCTGTGTCCATTGCAATGTGATACCACAACACATATTCATGCTTACCGTTAGTTTCATCATTGCTTAATATCCACTTATATGCGCCAGGATTATCAACCCATTTAGCATCTTCACCTTGAATATAAATATTGATATTAGCATTACCGCTGTTGGTTATAGTGCACCACGTCGCAGCTGGACTTGTCATCTTCTCTGTGTTTGAAGCTACGTCTCCTATTGGCCAATTTGTTTGAGACAATGTAATAGCCATCACCGATTCTGTATTCATGGTGATAGTTACTTCTCCACTGCTACCCTCGACTAGTGGTGGCAAACAAGGGATTAAAGCCAGGATAATGGCTGCCACAATGCTCGTGATTACTGCCTTCATCTACCCTTCCGAATTTGATGAAACTCTGCTTACTCTATTGGGTCAGTCGTTTTCGGACAAACCGAATAAGGTGAAATGCTACAACCCACATCGGCTCTTGTCAAGCCCTTACCCCGCAGCATCACAACGGTGCTGCTCGTCATTCAGCCAACCGGGTCAAACTTGTTTGCGCATCTTTATGTGTTTGATGCCAGCTTCCCGAAAAGGCAAGCCCAATTCGTCAAAGCCGCACAACTTATAGAAGGGAACGACTTCAAGTTGGGCGTGGATAATTACTTGTTGCACTTGTTTAGCCTTCCATACTGCATCCAAAAACAGCAGCATCTCTTTTCCGATGCCTTTACGGCGGTAATGTTTTAAAATAGCCATTCTCTCCAGCTTGGCCTGGTTGCCGGCCAAAAATTGAACTCTGGCAGTGCCGATAACTCTCTCTCCATCTTTGACCACCATATGCAGCGCTTCCCTGTCGTGCTCATCGAACACCAGTTCCTCTGAGATGCCCTGCTCCCGGACAAAAACCTGCCTCCTCACCTTGAAGGCCTCTTGCAACTCGACATCGCCTGTCACCAGTTTATAGCTAAATTTACTCATAGAGGTAAAATGCCTCGCTGGTTCGCCTGATTATAAAGCTGCAATACCGACGCCGTGATGAGATTGCCCGATGAAGTTGCCTGGGCTAAATTCCTAACCAGAAGGAAGCAGGATGTTATCATCAACGAATTCTTCTCCGCTGGCCCGTTCGAAAGCCACGATAAGGTCATTGATGGCGAGATCGGCCTTCTGCCCCCGGTTCATATCAACCACTATTCTGCCTTTATGCATCATAATCAGTCGATTACCATGGCGAAGAGCCAGTTCCATATTGTGAGTAACCATGATAGTGGTCATCTTTTCCCGCTTTACGAGCATTTCGGTTAAATCGAGCACTATCTGGGCTGTCCTGGGGTCCAGCGTGGCTACATGTTCGTCAAGTAGTAATATTGCTGGTTTACTCAAAGTAGCCATTACCAGTGCCAGAGCCTGTCTTTGACCTCCTGAAAGCGTACCCACCAGAGCATTGAGTCTATTCTCCAGCCCTAGTCCCAGGGGAGCCAGAGCTGCATGGAACAACTCCCTACGTTGTTTATCACTGGCGACTCGTAATCCTCTTGGCTGCCCTCGTAACAAGGCCATGGCCATGTTTTCTTCTATGGTCATCTTGGCGGCAGTGCCTATATGGGGGTCTTGATAGACCCGGCCAACATAGCGAGCGCGCCTATATTCACTCAGTCCGCTAATCTCTTTGTCATTAACAATAATCCTGCCACCATTCTCCGGCGGATATACGCCAGCAATTATATTAAGTAAGGTAGTTTTTCCAGCTCCGTTACTCCCAATGATGGCGATGTAGTCCTCGGCGTCGACATCCAGATTAATTTTATCCAGTGCTCTAACCTCATCTACAGTGCCTTTAGAGAATACCTTGGTTATTTGCTTGAGCCTGAGCAAACTCTTATTCTCACTCATCAGAATTATCCTTTTACCACCTTGCCGCCGGTGGCTGCCACTCCCGCCGTATCTTCTTCTGCAGGTATGGAACCGCTAGAGCTATAATCACCAATACGGCTGTAATCAGCTTCAAATCACCCGGAGCCATACCTAACCTGAGGGCAACACTTATGACCAGGCGGTAGATAAAAGTGCCGCCCAGCACTGCCAGCAGAAGCCTGGCTACACCTTTGGGCCGAAATAGCGCTTCGCCGATTATCACTGCGGCTAAGCCCATCACAATCATCCCTATCCCCATGCCCACATCAGCAAATCCCTGACCCTGAGCCACCACCGCGCCACCGAGGGCAACAAGCCCATTGGCAATAGCGACACCAAGTATCGTGGTCATATCGGTATTTACCCCGAAACCCCGCACCATCTGCTCGTTGTCGCCTGTGGCCCTCAACGCCAGACCAATCTCCGTGCGCAGGAACCAGTTTAAGATGAAGAAAACAATAACCGCCAGCACTCCGGCAACCACAAGCTGATACCCAATACGAGTGCTCACCCCCAGGAATTCAGAGACCTGGTCGAAGATGGTTACCTCGCGAAGAAGGGAAACATTGGCTCCCCCCATAACCCTCAGATTTATAGAGTAAAGGGCGACCATCACAAGGATACCAGCCAGCAGAGCCGGTATCCTCAGCTTGGTGTTGAGCAATGATGTTGCCATGCCAGCACATAAGCCTGCTCCGAGAGCAGCCAGGGTCGCCAGGAATGGATTCACACCGCTTACAATAAGCACGGCGGTAACCGCTGCTCCCAGAGTGAAGCTGCCATCCACTGTGAGGTCGGGAAAACCAAGAACCCGGAAGGTGAGATACACACCTATAGCGACAAATCCAAATACCAGCCCCTCATAGAGCGAAAAAGACAACACATGACCCACTACATCAAGCAATACCCTCTCCTCTCCGAGTGTGGAGCATTATCTCTTATCTATTCAATTGGCGATGGTTATCGTCCCTGCGACTGCTTATTCGCATACCTCAGTGGCCGTATCCAGGACTGTCTGAGGAATGGTTACCCCCATCTCCACAGCTGCAGCCGGGCACAAATATACGATTGTCATCGGGGTCGTGCTAATAGGGATGTTAGCCGGGTCTTCTCCTCTCAGAACACGAGCAGCTAGCTTAGCAGCTTCCTGGCCATTGACATAGTAATCGAGTCCAAGACCGCTAATGGCTCCTTCCCTCGCCATGCCAACATCGCTGGCGAACAGTGGTATGTCATTATCCTCACAAACCGCTACCACCGACCCTATCGCTGATGCTACCGTATTATCGGAAGGCTCCCAAATAGCATCAACCCTGCCAACAAGAGACATTGCCGCGGCGTAAACATCGGCAGTTGTCGCTACTGGAGCCTCGACAATCTCCGTGATATTCAGGCTCGCTGCTACCGCCTTGAGTTCGTCTACTTGCACCACAGAGTTTACCTCGCCGGCATTGTAGATAACCCCTAACCTCTCGGCAGGATAAATATCCATGCCCAGTTTTACCTGAGCTCCGACATCCGCCCAATCACTGGCCCCGGTTATCTGGCCGCCAGGCACAGTCCAGTTAGCAGCGAACCCAGCCGCTACCGGATCGGTCACGGCAGCAAAAACTACCGGTATATCAGTGCCCTCAACTGCACTCGCGCAGGCTTGGGTTGTCGGCGTAGCAATACTGAAGATTAAGTCCACATCCACCGAAACAAAATAATTGGCGATTGAAGATGCCGTTGACATATCCCCTCCAGCGTTCCTCAAAAAATAATAGACGTTTTCTCCTTCGACAAATCCCTCTTCCTCCATCTGGTCAATAAAGCCTTGGCGGCAAAGGTCAAGGGCATCGTGGGTAATTATCTGAGTTATGCCAATCTTGTATTCCATGGCTGGCTCCTCGGCTGGCGGGCCGCCAACGCCACGTATCAACACCACCGCCAGGGCTACTGCAAGCCCGACACAAACAACACTTAGTATCGGTACAATTTTTTTATTCAATCCAAAACCTCCCTTTAGAATTTATAATTATTTGACTTATAGCCATTAACTTACATCTACACCTCCTTCGGACAACAATTCGCTAAACGAAACTCCCGAATAGATGGCATCTTCAACTTTGTTATATATCAGCTCTGTTGGTGTTTTATCCACTCTCTTTGCTTCATCAAGCAGTTTTCTCAGGTTATCTCTGCAGATTAACTCTATCCGGGGCTTTATTTTAGCAAAAGACGCTTCCTCCCCGAATATGTACTCGGCCCAACCAGCGAGAACCCCGGAAATATTATACGCCCACTCGACGATAAAGAGAATACCGGCCCTGGCCAACTGTCTGGCTATTTCTATCTCCCCTTCTTGACTGGTGGCTTTGAGCTGGTTATTAGCCAGCCCCATTATGATATCGAACTTGAATTTGTCTATTATATCCTCAGTTATTATGCCGCCTATAGCACAGGGCGAAAATATATCAGCCTTCACCGTATAGATGTCCTCGGGCTGGACAGATTTGACAACATCGGTATTCCAGGCTCGTTGCAGTTTATCAATCTTTGACCTGTCTATATCACTAGCTATGAGAGCGGCACCTTCTCCTAAAAGATATTCGGCAAGCGGGTAACCGCATGCGCCTAACCCCTGAATGGCTATCAGCCTACCGCTCAGACTACGGCTGCCGTAAACGAAATCACACGCTTCCATGATAGCTAAATACCCTCCATAGGCGGTGACACCGCCGGTGGGACCCAACGGACTCTTTATGCCGCCAGTAATGGCCTTGGTAAATCTTTCTCGCATAATATCAGTCATTGCCGGCTCAAATCCCATATCAGGTCCGGTAAACGAGCGGGTCCTGTCGATTATATAGGCGAGAAAGCCCAAGGTTTCAAAGTCACTAAGGTCAACCGGGGCACACTGGACAAGTATCTTTGAGCCACCATAAGGGATACCGGCTAGGGCATTTTTGTATGACATGGCTCTAGCCAGATTCAGTCCATCCATGAGAACATCTATCTCTGGCTCGTCTGGCTCGTGTCTCCGTATTCCACCAGCGCGTAGCGCATGTCTCTTGTTTCTTATTCCAAGGGCATTAACACTCTTACAATACATTACCCTTATATTCAGTCTGCGGTTATGATAAAACTCGATTCCGTGGTGTTTTCCCTCTCTCAAAAGGTTTTCGATTCTCCTCAAGTAACCTTCTAGACCCAGGTTAGAGAAGACTCTCACCAGTGCTTTTGTACCTACTGACCTGTAATCATCCGTCAAAATATCCTCATGAGTAAAGTCAACCATATATTTATCCCACTTTACGCCTTCCTCCCATTCCTTCATTCCCTTCAATATGAATTTGTCTTCCCGCCTGTTATAGAAGACTTCCAGGGTGGTTAATCCTTCTTCTGCCAATACATTGAATACGCTATCAAGTGATTTCATTTTCCGCTCTACCTTCGGAACTCAGGACATGGGGATTTTAGAGATGCTGGCTATGCCTTACCCGAGTCGCTCCAAATCGGCACGCTGAAGGAGCCCCATTTTTTCTTTAACCTCTCCGATAGTCTCTTCGGCTATAACTTCAGCTCGATTAGCTCCATCGGCAAGGACTTGAGCGACATAACCAGACTTGGAGGCTAAAGCAGCCCGCCTTTCCCGGAAAGGCTCCAGATTCGAACTGATGCTCTCAGCTAGTATCTTCTTGCAGTCCACACAGCCGATGCGAGCGCTACGACACTCTGAAGCAATTTCTTCTACTCGGGCCGGGGTGAAAAAACTGTGGAGGCGGAAAACATTACACACTTCAGGATGCCCCGGGTCAGAGCGGTACCTCCGCGCCGGGTCTGTAAAGGCAACCATCACTCGCTCCGAGATTTCCTTTGGAGAAGCAGCTATTTCAATATGGTTATTATAGCTTTTGCTCATCTTCTGCACCCCATCCAGGCCCAAAACTGAAGGAAAGTTGGTAAGCTTTGCCTGCGGCTCAGGAAATACAAACCCGAAAAGTGAGTTAAACCGACGCACTATCTCACGAGCCAATTCAAGATGAGGAAGCTGGTCTTCGCCCACAGGAACAACTTCTCCCTTATAAAGGGCAATATCGGCAGTCATGAGAACAGGATAACCCACCAGCCCATAATTGACGTTATGTGGCTGCGTCTTAACCTTTTCCTTAAATGTCGGAACACGTAATAACCAACCTAAAGGAGTCACCATACTGAACAAAGTATGGAGCTCCTCTACCTGAGGAACATGGGACTGAACGAAGATTATGCTCTTCTGTGGGTCGATTCCGGCCGCCAGCCAGTCAAGCACCATTTCGTAAATGTCTTCCCGAAGAGATTCTGTGCTTTCCAGAGTGGTGAGAGCATGAATATCCACTACGCAATAGACGCAGTCATATTCATCTTGAAGGGCGACGAAATTCTGTACCGCTCCCAGGTAGTTACCAATATGCTGTCTGCCTGTGGGGCGGAAGCCAGAGAAAACGCGTTTTCTCATTTATTTGTGGCAAAGTTTAGCACATAGAAGAAACGGGTAACAAGGCTAAAGGAAATTAGCTGGGGGTGCTAATTGAGCAAGCTAGCCTAGCCGGGTTGCAAATAGGTGGTAGCGCATACCGGATTCGAACCGGTGGTCTCCTCCTTGAGAGGGAGGTGTCCTAGGCCTCTAGACGAATGCGCCACACTGGCTGGGGATCCAGGATTCGAACCTGGCCTAACTGATCCAGAGTCAGTCGTCCTACCGCTAGACTAATCCCCAGCAGGTTAATATTATAGCTGTTCCCCCTGTCTGGAGCAATAGCACGATGCCTGAGAGCGTCTAGTAATGTCATCTTGAGGAGTCCAAATTCATTTGGACGACGAAGAATCTGAGAGATTCTTCGCGGAGTTTATCCTGAGCAGGGTTAGATTCTTCGCTTCGCTCAGAATGACAAAAGGAAAAGGACTTGTAATGACAAGATGCGAAGGGCTCAGAATGACAAACGGATGTTATTAAACAATCGTCGATGCTTGACGGGCTTATCCTCTCTTAGCTACGAAATTGTCAAAGTCTGGTTTAAAGAAAATCCAAAAACCAGTTCCCCGTCGCCAATTGATAAGTCGGAGCACGGTTAGCGTTTGGTATATTGTGGTGCCTTGCGAGCTCGTTTGAGTCCGTATTTTTTGCGTTCTTTGATTCTAGCATCCCGAGTAAGCAAGCCTTCTTTACGTAACATGGGCTTAAATAGCTCGTTTTCTTTAGCAAGAGCTCGAGCAATG
>JAUWGZ010000060.1 GCA_030606165.1 Dehalococcoidia bacterium | reverse complement strand
AGATGAACGCTTTCTCTAGCTTCAGGATTAACAGAGCGAAACAAATTCTGATAAAGCTCTTCAGCAATAAATGGCACAAAGGGAGCCAACAATTGAGATAAAGTCACCAGGCATTGATGTAGCGTAGTATATGCGGCCAATTTATCGGCATCGTTCTCGCTTTTCCAGAACCGGCGGCGGTTTCTTCTCACATACCAGTTGGAGAGATTATCTACAAATCCCTCAATCCTGCGTGTCGCAGAAGTGGGATTGTAGTTATCCATCAATTTGGAAACCTCGCTTACGAGCTGATTAAGTTCTGAACTAATCCAATTATCCAGCTCCGTGAAAGCTTTTGGCTGATCGCTGTCAGCCGTCAGGGGCTGAGGAACAAAACAATCAATATTGGCATAAAGGGTAAAAAAGGAATACGTATTCCACAAAGTAAGGAAAAATTTACGTATCGTCTCTTCAAGCATCTTATTGGAGAAACGATGCTTATCTTCTCCTGTAGTAGAAACCAGCATATACCATCTTAGAGCATCTGCACCATAATTATTAATCACAGCCCAGGGATCAATTACATTGCCCTTGGACTTACTCATTTTCTCACCCTGAGCATCGACGACGTGCCCTAAGCAGATGACATTCTTAAAGCAAGGACGATTGAAAAGTAGGGTAGATATGGCATGTAAACTGTAAAACCAGCCCCTGGTCTGGTCCACAGCCTCGCAAATAAAATCGGCAGGAAAATTCTGCTTGAACTTATCTTCATTCTCGAAGGGATAATGCCACTGAGCTACGGGCATAGCTCCGGAATCAAACCAACAATCAATTACTTCGGGAACACGCTGCATCCTGCCACCGCACTTAGGACAGGCGAAGGTAATTTCATCCATATGAGGGCGGTGTAACTCTAGGGGCGTGGTCAAGCCACTGAGATTTGATCGGGTCCTTAATTCATCTACACTGCCGACACACTCATAATTATCGCAAGAAGAACAGCGCCAAATATTGAGCGGAGTCCCCCAATATCTCTCCCGTGAAAAAGCCCAATCGACGTTGTTCTCCAGCCAATCGCCAAACCGGCCATGCTTAATATAATCAGGGTACCAGTTTATTTCGGCATTGCCATTGATAAGCCTCTCTTTTATTGCGGTCGTCCTGATGTACCAGGTTTGCTTGGCATAATAAAGAAGAGGCGTCTCACATCTCCAGCAGAAAGGATAGGTATGAACGATTGTTTCATGGCGGTAAAGTAAGCGCCGCTTTTCGAGATCAGCTAGGATAGGAAGATCAGCATCCTTAACGAACTTGCCGCTAATGTTGTCACCAGTAGTAAGGTGATAATCGCCTGTGATTCTCCCATCCAAGTCTACAGGTTGAACGAAATCAAGTCCATTATCCTCGCCTGCCTCGAAATCCACCTCGCCAAAAGCAGGAGCAACATGGACAATGCCTGTACCTTCCTCTAGGGAGACGAAGTCGGCATCGATAACCGGGAAGGACAAATGCTCGTCCTCTGGCTGAATTTCAGGAGCCATAAGCCATGGGCCTGGCCTTCTGTAATATTCTCCGAACCGTTTTCTTTCTACACCACACTCATGTGGGTTGAACAGCGGTTGGTATCTCAGACCTTTTTGTACTCCTGCGATGTCTGCCCCCTTGACCCTTGTGACTTCACGATAGCCTTCAAGTCCTAACTTGTCTATGAGCACGGAGGCTATAATAATATGGTCATCATTTCCTTCCATTACTGAATATTCAGCCTCAGGAGCCACCGCCAAGGCAGTGTTGCCGGGCAAAGTCCATGGTGTGGTAGTCCAAGCTAGCAAGTAGGCAGGCTTAGCTACGAAGTTGTTAAAAAGAGGCTCAAGGGCTGTCGTCTCGACCGAACTAAGTTTAATTTTAAACTTTACATAAATCGATGGGTCTTCAGCATCCTTATAGCCCAAAGCTACCTCGTGAGAGCTGAGGGATGTGCCACATCTAGGGCAATGCGGCGTTACTTTATAGCCTTGATAAATCAAGCCCCTGTCCCATAGCTCTTTCATTATCCACCAGCAGGATTCAATGTAGCTATTATCTAAGGTTATATAAGGATGCTCCATGTCTAACCAGCAGCCAAGGCGCTCGGTCATAGCTTCCCATTCTTTAATATATTTGAAAGCGCTTTGGCGACAATGGTCATTGAATCGAGCCACTCCATATTCCTCAATTTGGGCCTTACTGGTGAGAGCAAGAGAGCTTTCCACCTCCAACTCAACGGGTAAGCCGTGGGTATCCCACCCTGCCTTTCGTGGCACATGATAACCCTTCATCGCCTTGTACCGGCAAACGACGTCCTTATATAGACGAGACAGTACATGATGAACTCCCGGGCTACCATTAGCTGTGGGTGGGCCTTCATAAAAGGCATAATGTGGCCCCCCTTCTCTTATCTCGATGCTCTTGTTGAAAATTCCCTGCTCTTTCCAGAAGCGGAGGATATCTTCTTCCAGTTGAAGAAAGTTAATCTTGGTGTTTACTTCCCGGAACATGGCTAACCCTGTCTCAGTAAAATAACCACTTTCCTGCCCTCACCCTCACCTATGCTCTGAGTCGTTACATCGGGATTATCAGCTAGAGTTAAATGAACGATACGGCGTTCGTTAGCAGGCATTGGCTCTATGGTTATGGCACGGCGTCTTGATTTCACCTGCTCAGCTAGATATAGGGCTAGTCTTTGCAAGGAATCACGACGGCGTTTTTTGTATCCGCCAACATCAACTGTTAACGGCAGCCAGGCCTTTAACCGTCCAACTACTATGAGCTTGGTAATATATTCCAAGCAAGCTAGGGTCTGACCTCGCCGACCAATCAAGATACCCAAATCGTCACCCGTGATATCCAAAGCTAGGGGTATCTCATCGGATAGCACTTCAACCTTGCCTGTTACACCCAGCAATCCAAGCAGCGTATCTAAAATTTCTGTGACCACCTTGACCGCATCCCCTTCGACAAGCTCAGGGCAGGCCTTTTCTGGCGGGGTTACTGGAGTCACCCTGATTAAAGCCTCTTTGCCTTTTCCTCCTAAAATACCCGACTTCTCCTCTCTAACAACCTCTACCTCAAATTGGTCCCGGCTCAGCCCTAGCTGTGCCTCTGCTTTCTCTATCGCCTGTTCTACTGTCGCAGCTACTATCTCAATCCCTTCCATAGTCCGATTTCCCTTTAGCAATTTGCTTTATTACCAGCACAACTTGCGAGCATCTCTACAATGCTAGTTCTTTTTCCTTTCACTGTGTTGACTGAAATGGGGAACGGAATTTAAGATAACCCCAGCCACCAGTGACGAAATATTGAGTTATAATGCCAATCACATTGGAAACTGCCCAATAGAGAGCCAAGCCACTGGGGAACATCAAGGTGAGGAAGCCAAACATGAGAGGCATCATCAGCAACATCATCCTGCTTGTGGACTGCTGCCCTGGGTCAATGGCTGGTGCCTGGGTCATCTTCTGCTGTACCCACATTGTGCCACCAACTATAATAGCTAAAATCATATATGGGTCAGGTTGTCCTAAATCAAGCCACAAAAAATGGCTATTTAAAGGAATCGCTTGATTCACTATGTCCCAAGAGTAAAGCCGATGAGCTAAATCAAGTAAGTTCTCGGGCGTGGTAGCCAGAGCTCTCATGATGGCTTGATAGAGAGCAATCCAGATAGGAAACTGAATCAACATAGGCCATAAGCAGCCCAGAGGGTTTACCCCGGCTTCCTTATAAAGCTTCATCATTTCTTGCTGAAGCTTTTGCTTATTTTTACCATATTTCTTCTGCAGTTCTTGAATCTTCGGCTGCATATCCTGCAAAGCTTTGCTTGAATTAAGTTGGCGTTTTGTAAGAGGCCAGGAGATTAAACGAACGATAATAGTAAGGGCAATGATTGCTAACCCAAATTCACCAGATAAGAGGTGGCTCAAGGCAATCAACACATTAAGTACCGGGTTACCTATAATTAAATGCCATACTTCTATCATGGGGTGCGACCCTCACTCTTCAATAGTCAAAGGGACTTTCCAACTCACTTCTCCACTATCAATATCCACAACATATATCCAGTTATCTTCACCTCGAATATAAACCAGACCTTCTTGAGCACAAAAGGAACTTCTAACATCAGCCTCAATTGAGATAACCTTCAACGGCGCTGCCTCGTCCTCAAGTTCGACGCTGAGGTCAAAAACATATACAGTGCCTGATTCATCAGTTACTATTAGTAGATTATCCATCAAAACAGGCGAGGAAACTATAGCGTTTCCAGCATCAAACTCCCACAATTTTCCCCCTGTTTTTGCCTCAATAGCATAAACTCTGCCATCGAGACAGCCAGCATAAACGATGCCTTCATTGACTATAGGAGACGCCCAGAACCAATTACCGGCCGGTTCCTCCTGGGGAAATTTCCACATTGGCAAATCACTACCTATTTTTACGGCATAAAGATAGCGGTCAAACGAGCCCAAAAATATAGTATCTTCGTCAATCACTGGTGAAGAAGTGAAGCCTGCCTCTGATTCAAAAAACCAGTCCAATAACTCCCCCGTTTCTAACAATAAAGCATAGATATGACCATCGTAAGTACTGACATAAAGAGTATTACCTTGAATTACCGGGGAGGTCCATAGCTTTCTATGTTTTTCGTCTAAGATCTTTGATTCCCAATTTAAATCACCGAATTCCTTATCCAGAGAATACACCCTGCCATTGGAGCTGCTTACATATATGGCATCCTCGCTCAGTAACAGGTCAGCTACTATAGCATTGCTTTCTGCATTATCTATAGGACAATCCCATTTCCATTCACCATACCTTTGCTGAGGAAAGGTCAAATTCTGGCTTCTAGCCAACATGTTCAATGCCAGAACCTGGCCACTATAGGTGCCAATGTAAACTATATCTCTATCTACAACCGGTGTCCCATATATAGCAGTTGGAGCCGATGTCTGGCCACATGATAAGAAGCTGGAGGGTGCGGTGACCAGGGCGATGGAATAAGACCATTCTAGATTTTCAGTTGACGAATTTATCGCCACCACACTGCCATCCGTGGAGCCAGCATAGATGATACCGTCGTGAACTATAGTTCCTGGCCATCCCCTCGCCGACTGAGTCCCACCTGAAACACAGGAAACCAGTGTCAAGGGCAAAAGAGCAATTACAACGAGGAACAATATCTTTGGTTGCTTCATTCTACAACTTAAGGTACTGGGTCATAGCCACCTTTAGAGAAGGGATTGCATCGAGTTATCCTCTTGGCTGCCAGCCAGCTACCTCGGGCAAACCCATGTCTTTTTATTGCCTCAAAAGCATATTGAGAGCATGTAGGCTGGAAACGACAAACAGAAGGGAGCATCTTCGACACTGTGTTCTGGTACAATTTAATTAAATCCAGAGCTAATTGAGGCATTCGTTACTCTCCAACAATTGCGCCCGAGCTAAAAGCTTGGTTACTGCCCTCTCTAGCTGGTGATAATCAGTATTGACTGCTACAGACCGAGCAATGAAGACGATATCCCATCCCGGCCTGAGCGATTGCAGTCTCATTATTTCCCTGAGTAACCTCTTCAAGCGATTACGCTGCACTGCCTTACCTACCTTTTTGGTCACGGAAAAACCATATCGGCTTAGACTTAAACCATTGGGCATCGCCTTCATCACTAGCAAGTTGGTTGCCCATACCTTGCCTTGTCGATAAACTAAAGTATATTGGGCTCTATTAGTTAAAAAACGAGGCTCCTTCACAGGATAGAGTTAAACTGGGGTCAGCCTATACCTCCCCTTAAGGCGCCTTGCTTTAAGCACTCGTCTTCCAGCTCGAGTGGCCATTCTAGCACGAAAACCTAAGCTGCGCCTCCGGGAAATTTTCTTCGGTTGATAAGTACGCTTTGGCATTCTTTAAACTGTCGAACGGGATAGGCCTACGCCTCCTGTTTTCCAAATATGGCTTGGTGCGTAAGGTAACATAGCGAGATAACGAGCCCTCTTTATAGCTTGTGCTAAGCTTCTTTGATGTTTAGCACAGCTTCTGCTCCTCCGCCGCGACACAATCTTGCCCTGATTGGAAATATAGCGAGATAACACAGAAACATCTTTATAGTCGATTTTCATACGCCCCTTGCAAAAGGGACAGATTGCTGGCCTGGCGATGAAGTTCCTCGTACCTCTTGCTCTTCTAGTATTAGCTACTCTTCCAGTATAAGCCAAATCTCCTTCTCCTTTATTTTAGTCAAAGGGTAAATCTTCAGGCTCAAGCTCCCCTTCTTCGGCTGGGGAAACCGGAGCCGCTCTGTCGAGGAAAATTACTCGGTTTGCTGACACTTCAAGGCTAGTACGCATCTGCCCATCTTGCCCTTCCCAATTGCGAGACTGTAACCTCCCTTCAACATAAACTCGTCTCCCTTTGGATAAGAATTGATTACAGCTTTCAGCTTGCCTGCCCCAAACGCTAACCCTAAACCATTCTGTTTCTTCCCTCCGCTCCCCGTCAGGACTACTATAACGATAATTGGTAGCCATGCGAAAAGAGGTAACTGCCTTTCCGTTGGGCGTGTACCTCATCTCTGGGTCACTACCTACGTTGCCAATGAGCATTATTTTGTTTAAGCTCGCCATATTAATCTTCTACTTTTACCACAAGATATCGCAGAATGTCCCCCGAAGCACTAATTTCTCCTTCAAGTTCCTTAACCGATTTTGGCATTAACTGAAAGCGAGCTAGAACATAATCAGCCTCCATAAATTTCTTTAGAGGGTAAGCCAGCTTTCTTCTCCCCCAGTTTTTTATCTCTCCCACCGTCCCACCACGGCTATTAATGGACTGAGTCACCTTGTCTACAATTTTAGACACTCCCTCTTCATCAACTTCGGGACTAATTATTGCTACCAGCTCATAATCACGCATGTCTAGATTTTATACCACAGGGAGTAAAATGGCAACAAGACCTATGTTTTGGCCACCTATTATATCTACCGGCTAGAATGTTAAATAAAGCCAGTGTTATAATTCCACCAATGAAAGTATCTGAGTTGGGAGAATTTGGCCTGATTAACCTCATACGCAGTAGCAGTGCTAGATATGAAAATTCTGGGCGCACTCCGTGGCAAGAAGTTTTAGTGGGCATTGGTGACGACGCTGCTGCCTGGCAAAGCGACAATCACATCCAGTTAGCTACTACAGATACTCTAGTCCAGGATATACACTTTGACCTAGACGTCATTAACTGGGAGGAATTGGGCTGGAAAGCATTGGCTGTAAATCTAAGCGATATAGCTGCCATGGGCGGTATTCCCAAGTACGCTTTGCTTTCTCTGGCACTGCCTGGCGAACTGGAGGTGGAAGACATCTCCAAATTTACTAACAGCATGATGCATCTGGCCAGGGAATTTGGAGTGGCTATAGTTGGAGGTAATGTAGCTACCGCTCCCAATGTGGTTATCACTGTAACAGTCATAGGCTGCTCCAAAGGCAAAGCGATGCTTAAGAGGTCAACAGCTTGTTCTGGTGAGCAAATAGCTGTCACAGGATACCTGGGATTATCGGCAGCCGGCCTAGAAATGTTCAAGGAAAAAACCATCTTAGATCCCGAAATAAGCAATATCTTGAGACGAGCTCACTTTCAGCCCATGCCAAAAGTAAAAGAAGGGCAAATCTTAATCGAACAAGGAGTTAAAACCGCTATAGATATAAGCGATGGGCTTGTTGCTGACCTTGCCCATATATGTGAATCCAGCAAAGTCAA
>JAUWGZ010000109.1 GCA_030606165.1 Dehalococcoidia bacterium | reverse complement strand
GTCATCAATATTTGTTTCAAGCAAAACCAGGCCTTCACTACCGACAGGTTCTATTTCTTCGCCAATCCAGATACGCATGACATTGGGCCAGGCTTCGAAGTCCCTGGTTCCAGCCCCGTAGCCTACCTTTTCTACGGTCATGCCAGGCCTGCCGAAGTTTGCCAGCGTGGTAACTATCGCCGCTCCTGTAGGCGTCACCAGTTCGCCCTGCGGTTGAGACTGCTTTGGGAAATCGCCGATTGGGGCATTGGACATCGCTATAAGTCGCAGCGTAGCAGGGGCTGGCACAGGCAAGATGCCGTGTGCTGTCGAAATACTGCCGCTCCCCAGAGGTAGCGGAGACGAATAAAAACGCTCTATCTTGAGGGCGTCAAGTCCGAACGCTACTCCTACAATATCTATAATGGAATCCACTGCTCCTATCTCGTGGAAACAGACCTTTTCCAGAGGGACGTCATGGATTCTGGACTCAACCTCCCCCAGGCGCTGAAAAATAGCACTTGCTGTATTCTTTACCTTCTTAGGAAGCTTACTGGCTCCGATGAGCACAAGTATATCCTCAAGCGAACGCTCTGGCTGGGCTTCGGTCTCATTCATTGTCACCGTGAACTTGGTTGCAGTAATTGCGGAGCGCTTCACCTTTTCTGCGGAGAGCTTATAGCCATGGATAGCGAGGCTACCTAATCCCTTTTCCAGCATCTCTAGGGGAAGCCCGGCATCAACCAGAGCGCCCAGGGTCATGTCGCCGCTACAGCCCGAGAAACAATCAAAATAGGCTACTTTTGCCATGTTACTTTCTCCCCTCAACATCCTTAATAAGCTCTTCGTTTAAACTGCCGCTCCTGTATCCGCCAAGGTCAAGGGTAACATAGGTATAACCCAGGGCTTTTATTTGTTTCACCAAGTCCTGGCGTATCTGACTGTTCAGGAGCAATGACATGCCTTCTCCATTAACCTCAATGCGGGCAATGTTTCTATGATGGCGTAAGCGGCACTCACGTATGCCAAGATTTCGCAGATACCGCTCTCCATCAGCTATCCTGCGGAGAGTATCCCGGGTAACAGGAGTGCCGTAGGGGATGCGTGAAGCCAGGCAAGGTGATGCTGGCTTGTCCCAAGTTGGTAGTCCCCTCTTCTTAGATAGTCTTCGAATTTCGTCCTTGGTCAGTTCAACTTCGCAGAGGGGGCTGCGAATGCCCAGCTCGGCTAAGGCTTTTCTGCCGGGGCGGTAATCATCAAGGTCATCATAATTGGAGCCGTCAGCAATCCAGTCTAAACCCTCAGCAGAAGCAATCCTCCGTAGCTGTTGAAACAGTTCTTGCTTGCAGTAATAGCAGCGGTCAGGTGAGTTAGCAACAAACTGTGGGTTTTCTAGTTCGTTACCTTCAATCGTGGTAAAGCGAAAGCCGAGCTTTCTAGCGAGAGCTTCTGCGTCCTCGCGTTCATGGGGCGGATAAACTGGTGAGTGAGCAAAGACAACCATAGCACACTGCCCAAGCACCTCACTGGCAACAGAAGCTAGGAAAGTGCTGTCAACGCCGCCGGAATAGGCAATAAGCACCGACCCCATCTCCGTGAGGGTCGCTTTCAAGCGCTTCAGCTTCTCTTCAGCCTTCACTTTGGGCTTTCGAGCCAAGATTAATCAGTCCGGCGGTATAGCCGGCACCGAAACCGTTGTCAATGTTGACCACAGCTACACCGGGAGCACAGCTATTGAGCATGGTTAAAAGCGGCGCCAGACCAGCAAAGCTGGCCCCGTAACCAACACTGGTTGGCACAGCGATTATGGGGATGGGAACAAGCCCACCGATAACACTGGGTAAAGCTCCCTCCATACCGGCTACAGCGATTATTACCCTTGCCTTGCGCAACTGGGGCAGCTTGTCTAATAACCGGTGAATACCCGCCACGCCAACATCATGAACCCTTCCCACTTTGTTCCCCATCAGCTCGGCAGTTACAGCCGCTTCTTCAGCCACCGGGATGTCAGCGGTACCGCCCGTGACAACGGTAATACCCGGACGTGGAGCAGTCTGTTTCCGGTTAAGAAGAATACTCCTCGATAGCGAGTTATAAGTTACATCCGGTATTTTTTCTTTGACGGCACTAAAAGTCTCCTGGCTCACTCTTGTTATCAGCAGTCGCTCAGAATGGGCAGCAAGCCCCTCAGCGATAGTTACTATCTGTTCCACAGTCTTGCCTTGTCCAAAGATTACCTCGGGAAAGCCCAAGCGCAGGCTACGGTGATGGTCAGGTTTGGCATAGGCTAACTCTTTATAGGGAAGGACGCTCAATTCCTCCACGGCTTGGAGAGGAGATAATTCACCCGATTTCACACGCTCCAGGGTTTGCAATAACCATTCCTCGGTAACCAGGGTTGCGCCAGGTTGGGGCTGTTTTGCTGAGCTTCGGGTCATAAAACGCTCCTATGCTATTGTTATGAGACAATACCTATCTTACTTTATCGACATCATTCAAGCAAGCTGAGAGACATCACTTATCTACTAGTTCTGCAGTTGGTCGCGCTATTAGTCACCTTAGGGCATGTGGTGCACTTGAAGCGCCTCTAGAATATTGACAAATTTTTCGTTTTGTGCTGCAATTTATTGCAACAGCATTTAATTGCGACATATTCAAGAGGTAATATGTTCCAAAACATACCAAATTGGTGCGTCAGAGATTCTATGCCTTAGCAGCCTGTAGATATTATTTTTTTACCTTGCTATTGCAATTAGTTGCACATGCAAGGAATACTGAACGGAGGCAAAAGCAATTTGGAAGATAAGTTTATACAGAATCCAAGATATGTCATCGAGGACGCCATAAAAGTGCGCGATTTGCTCAAGTTACTAGCAAAAGCGGGAGAGTTACACGGGCATTTTTGTCCTTTTCTAGCCCTGGGAGTAAAGGCTGCCGCTCAGGCAGTGAATGAACTGGGTGTCAGCTCCACCGGCATGGAGGAAGTAATCGCCATCGTAGAGACTAACAATTGTTTCAGTGATGGCGTTCAATTCGTTACTGGTTGCAGCTTTGGGAATAATGCACTTATCTACCGCGACTACGGCAAGACGGCCTTCACTCTAGCCAAAAGGAATGGAGAGGCGGTCAGGGTGTCAGTTAAGGACATCAGTAGGTTTTGGGAAGAACGCGAACCTGAAGCTCAACGCCTATTCCAGAAAGTAGTGATTGAGCGCCAGGGGACAAATGAAGACCAACGAAGACTGAGAGAGAACTGGCGGCGGATTGGTTTCACGATGTTAGACATACCCGATGATGAACTCTTCGATGTCAAGCGGGTGGCTATTCAGGTTCCAGCTTATTCTCGCATCTTTGCCAGTGTGAAGTGT
>JAUWGZ010000019.1 GCA_030606165.1 Dehalococcoidia bacterium | reverse complement strand
GAAGCTATCGAGGTAACCAAGATTTACAGCGTTAGTGGATTGTTACCGCAAGACACTCCCATCGTTGTAGAGCGCCCTTTTCGCTCCCCTCACTATACTATTTCCCATGCTGGCTTGGTGGGCGGGGGGCAATGGCCAAGGCCCGGGGAGATAAGCCTGGGGCACCACGGGGTACTTTTTCTGGATGAATTCCCTGAGTTTGGGCACACCACCTTGGAATCGCTGCGCCAACCAATAGAGGACAGAACAATTACCGTCAGCCGTGCTCATGGCAGTGTTACTTTCCCTGCTAGCTTTATGCTGGTTGCAGCTATGAACCCCTGCCCTTGTGGGTACTATGGCGACCCGTTTAAGGAATGTAAATGCTCGTCGGGAGAAATCTCTCGCTATCATAAAAAGATAAGTGGACCATTACTGGACCGTATTGATATATTTGTTGATGTTCCCCATATTGATTATGAAAAGCTCACTGAAGAGAAGTCCGGGGAAAGCTCGGATAAAGTCAGGGCCAGGGTCAAGACAGCACATGAAATACAACTTGGTCGTTTTCGAGGGACGGAGCTGAAGTGCAATGCCGATATGACGCCTAAGGAGGTGAAGGAATTCTGCACAGTGGAACCGGCAGCTCAGAGCCTGCTTCGCGCCGCCATGAAGCAGCTTCACCTCACCGGCCGTGCCTTCCATCGCATCCTCAAGCTTTCCCGCACCATCGCTGACTTAGAACACAGCGACATCATCAAGACACACCATATGGCTGAAGCTCTACAGTATCGGCATAAGGAAATAATTTAAACCTAAAACCTGGTCTTGAGGTGTGAGAGAATCCTTTCCTTCACGAGAATACTTTCATAATCCCGCCAATAATCAACAGTACAATGCCGACGACAAGGGAAATCCTGCCTCCTATTTGCCAGGCTTGTAGCCAGAAACGCTCGTGTTCATGGGTTATAGTCTCCTTAATATCTCTTCGGGTTAGCAAAATAGAATTGTAGTATCTTTTCTTTTCCCTCTTGTTCCAGAGAATAAAAATGATCCCCAGAAGAAGGAAACATCCTCCCAGCACTAAAATGACTTGGTAACTAGCCAGAGGCATGTTACTCAACTTCCCCTCAAAAATTCGGAAATTTCGAGGTGACCCTACTTAATCTCTACAGTCGCTCCAGCAGCTTCTAATTTCTGTTTTGTTGTTTCGGCCTCTTCCTTGGGGACGCCTTCTTTGACTACCTGTGGAGCAGCCTCTACCAAATCCTTAGCTTGCTTTAATCCGAGAGTGGTTACCTCACGCACTGCCTTGATAACTTCGATTTTCTTCTCGCCGAAGCTCTTTAGGGTGACGGTGAATTCTGTCTTCTCCTCTGCTGAGGGTGCTGCTGCTTGCTCGCCAGGAGCAGCTGCCGGTGCTGCTGCTACAGGGGCAGCACTAACCCCGAATTCATTCTCTAGAGTCTTGACCAAATCAGCCAGATCCAGCACTGTCATAGTCTTAATGGCAGCGATAATTTCCTCCTTTGTCAAACCCTTGGCCTCTTTCTTTGCCCTTGGAGCTTCCTTTACCGCTTCTTCCTTAACTTCTTTGCTTGCCTTTGGAACTTCCTTTACCTGTTCTTCCTTAACTTCTTTCTGTGCCGTTGGAGCTTCCTTTACCGCCTCTTCCTTAACTTCCTTCTGTGCCATTGGAGCTTCCTTTACCTCCGCTTCCTTAACCTCTTTCTTTGCTCTTGAAGCTTTCTTTACCTCCCCTTCCTTAGTTTCTTTCTTTACTTCTTCTGGCGACATGATGTCCTCCTTTGTTATTTGCTAATAGTTTGAGCTCTGTTTTGTAACACGCTCAATAGCCCCTGCAAGGGAGAGCTGAGAATATTATGTAAAATTACTACGGGGGCTTGTAATTGCCCAATTAGTTTGGAGATGAGAACTTCTCTAGGTGGCAAATTAGCCAGGCTTACCACTTTCTCTGGAGGCAGAATTTGGTCCCCTAACAATCCTCCTATAATTTGTAAAGATAATGCCGCAGATTTGATATATTGGTTAAGAACTTTAGCTGTATTAACTATGTCATCGTAGCCGAAGGCCAGGGCCACAGGACCCTCGATTATATCCCTCAGTTGTGGCTTGCCTGCCTGGTCAGCGGCACGATAAACCAGAGTGTTTTTGACCACATGATACCCGACACCTGCTTTTGCCAGAGCATTACGCAATTCAGCCATTTGTTTAGCAAGCAGGCCCTGATAATTGGTAGCGATGATAATAGTGCTCCGCGACAAATCGTCGGCTAGATTGCTTACTATTTGCACTTTCTTTTCTCTTAACATATTCGCCCTCTTTTTAATCCCCTCCTGTCATGGGAAAGGAAATCTATAATAAAAATCCCTGTGCCAGCGAACACAGGGTTAACTTCAGCCTCGGCAGGCAAGTTATTTAAACCCTCAGGGTACCTGCTGTCACTGGCGCCGGTCTATTATAACACAAGAAATCAATTAGTCAAAGAATACATCGAGGAAGGTGGGTAGGTCTCCATAATAGCCGTTAACCTCTCGGTATCAGATGCTGAAGAGGCAGACAAACTGGCCTTCAATCTGACAACGGCCGGAATAACCCTCATAAGCGCCGGGGTTGGTAGAACTTTTGTTGATGGCATTGCCAATAGGGAGCAATATGAGCAGAAAGCATTAAAAAGGTGACCCCTGGTTAGGGGGCCACCTGTCATACCTATATACTCTTTATTTAATCTCAACCGATATTATGTCACATCCTATAGCTTATACATAACTTCTTTGGGAGTAAGCACCCACATATCATGATAATAGAGGGCGTGAGCCGGACAGGCACTGGCACACGCCGGTTGCTTGCCAACGTCAAGTCCCGCCTCACACGTGCCGCAATTTAAGCAGCGTTTGGCTTCAGCTATAGCCAACTGTTCATCCAGGGTGGTTACGACCCCTTCCTTGGTGATTTTCTCCAGGGGTGCGCCGTTAACCAGCCTGAAGTTTATTATCCTGTCCTCCCTCGTATCCACACCACGGAGATAACGGTCAATGGAAATAGCTGCTTCCTTGGCGGCACCAATGGCACCGATAATATCACTCGGGCCGGGCACCACATCACCACCGGCAAAGATACCTTCCTTGCTCGTTGCAAATGAGAAGCCATCCACTTTGACGGCCCTATCTTTATCTATCTCTTTGAAGGCCTCCTTATCCACTGCCTGTCCAATAGCAACTATGACCGTGTCTGCTTCTATAGTAGCAGCCGAGCCGCCATACTTTGGCAGGAATGTGCCGTCCTCCTCCCGGACAGATGTGCAGGCTATAGTCTCAAAGCCGGTAACTTTACCGTCCTTAACCAAAAATTGCTTCGGGCCCAGGGAAGGGTGGATAACTACACCTTCTTTATCCGCTTCTTGAATCTCGTAGTCTTGAGCTGGCATCCTGTCCTTGCTGGTCAGGTCTGTGCATTCCAGGCAGACGAGGTGCACTTCCTTCGCACCCTGGCGCTTAGCAACTCTTGCCGCATCTATAGCCGCATTACCACCCCCGATAACCGCTACGCGATTACCCAGTTTGACATCAGCCCCGGAACTTACCCGCTTCAGGAAGTCGAGGACATAGATTATACCCTCGGCATCCTCATTGGGAATGCCAAGCTTCAGGTTTACCGGGCAACCAGTAGCCAGGTATATCGCCTTGTATCCCTGCTTGAAGAGGTCATCCAGCGCCTTCACAGGAGTGTTTGTCTTTATCTCTACTCCCAGCTCTTCAATGTAGCTTATCTCATTATCTACTATGTTCCTGGGCAATCTGAACTCAGGGATACCCCAGCGCATGAGCCCACCGGCTTTCGAGCTAGCCTCGAACACGGTAACCGGGTAACCCTGCCTTATGAGGTCATAAGCACAGGAAAGCCCTCCCGGTCCAGCCCCAACAATGGCCACCTTATCTTTCTTCGTCTTTTCCACTGGCGTTGCCTTCTTCCGACCTGCCTTTAGCTCATAGTCAGCCAAGAACGCTTTTATAGAACGGATAGCTATTGGAATATCGATATTGCCTCGTTCACAACTTGACTCACAGGGTCGGGTGCAAACATAACCGAGGACTCCGGCAAAAGCCGTGGTTTTTCTTATCGTTTCCAGCGCTTCCTCAAATCTACCGACTGCAGCGAGGTTCACATACTTCCAGACGTTCAACCCTCCCGGACAGGCAGCAGTACATGAAGGGGTGGCTGCACGATGGCACTCGATAACGTGGTAAGTGAACCGCAACCCCCCGTCCGTCTCTCTTATATCGGGATAGACTCTTATCCACCTCGGCCCTACTGGGAAGTGATGCTCCTGTTTGCAGGCCACTTCACAGGCGAAGCAACCCGTACAATTGTCAGCAACGGTTACGCGTTTATATTCTTTAATCATTATTTTGCCTCCTCTTGCTCCACAGGATATATTTTACACATCAGGGTTCTCAGGTTGCTGGCACCGAAAGATATATCAAGGGTCTTGGGGTCATTATCGGTAAGGATATTGCTGTTGGACTGGTCCCATCCATGGTCCGGTGTTTTTATTTCGGGGAACCACCACCCGTGCTGGATGCATACCACCTGAGGGTGAATTCCCGGTGCCATCCTGGCTCGCTGTTTAATTCTCCCCCTGGGGCTTTCAATATACACCCAGTCGCCTTCCTTGATGCCGTGTTTTTTCGCTGTATCGGGATGTATTTCAATAATGGGGTCAGGGTGACACTCACGAAGCCAGGGAATCATGCGGTGCTCAGAATGGAAGAAGACAGGTGACCTGGGACCGGTTATCAGGATATACGGATAGTCCTTCGCCACCTTCGGATTGCTTACCGGGCTCTCCGGTGCTTCCTTGTATGTCGGTAGTGGGTCATACCCCCACTTCTCAAAGGTAGTGCAGTAAAGCTCAACCTTGCGAGTGGGAGTGGAGAACCCCCTTTCCAGATACTTTCTATATTTCACCTCGCCTCTCAAGAAGGGCTTATCCCGGACATCGGCCCAGGTAAGTCCAGCGGGAGCTAATATCTGGTCAAGGTCACCTATATGGTTGGCCCCCCACTGTTTCTGTCCCATTCTTCTCCCCAGTTCATTCCATATCTCAAAATCAGACTTGCATTCGCCAATCTGGACGATTTTTTTCCTGGGAAATATGTATCCCCAGCGGAAGAAGAATCCACCTGTGTAGTCCACCTCCAACCATGTAGCCGCTGGCAGGAAGATATCCGCCAGTTCCGCAGTCGGCGTCAGGAAGAAATCAGCCACCGAGAAGAATTCAACCTTACTCAATGCCTCATAGGCCATCTTGGCATTAGGCCTGGTGATAACCGGATTGGAAGCTTGCAAAAGGACCGCTCTGACGGGGTACGGTTTGCCGGTAAGAATAGCATTGTAAACATAGTTTTCCGGTACCAGACCTATCATATGACAGAGCTTATGAGCATCCCCAGCTATATACTTGGCGCTCTGTTCCGGAGAGAGTTCTTTGTGAAAGGTGAACTGGCTTATCGTTTGCCCTTTCGGTGGCGGGAAGAACATACTTCCACCCTTCACATCCAGGTTACCAGTGACTGCCAGTAAGTCGATGAGAAGGCGGTCACTGTCAATGCAATTAATGTTCTGCTCGATAGATATTCCCCACTGAATGGTAGCCGGCTTTGTCTGGGCGAACAACCTCGCCGCCTCTCTTATCTTATCTGCCGGCACCCAGGTAATCTCTGCCACTTTCTCTACAGGGTATTGGTTAACCCGCTCTACAAACTGGTCCCAGCCGTGGGTATATTTTTCCACGAACTCTTTATCATAGAGTTCTTCATTGATTATCACATTCAGCATGCCAAGAGCCAGAGCAGCGTCTGTTCCCGGCCTGAGCTGGAGCCAGACATCCGCCCGGCTTGACGTGTAGGTTAATCTGGGATCAATCGAAATTAGCTTCGCCCCTTGTGCTAATACCCGGCATAGGTTCTCGCCGGTATATTCATCGGGATTAGTCCAGAATATATTGCTTCCCCATACCACCACGCACTTGGGATCGCCATCATAATCGCATATGGGAAGATTGCCGCAGGTGACCAGACTGGCACCGACTCTGGGGAGGTAGCAGAAATGCCCGGCAGCCATAACATTGGGCGTCCCCAGTAGATTGCCAAACCGTGCCAGGAAGGACTCGCCTTCTCTGGAGGTGCCCTGTGCCAGTACAACGGACTCCGCACCATTCTCTTTTATTACCTGCTTCAGTTTGTTAACAATGGTATCGAAAGCCTCATCCCACGAAATTCGCTCCCACTTCCCCTCTCCTTTTTTACCGACTCGCTTGAGTGGATACTTGACTCTATCTGGATGATATACGAGTTGCTGGAAGGCGAGGCCCTTGCTGCACATGCTACCGTGGTTGGTAGGAAAGTCGGGGTCACCTTCGATTTTGACGATAGTGCCGTCTCTGACGTGAACGAGAACACCACATCCACCATGGCATCCTCGACAGTTGGTTTTGATTACCTCTTCTTTAACTGATACACCCATATTACCTCCTTATTATTTGGTAGCATATCAAAGAGTTGACATTTCTTCAGGATTTTCCGTGACAGGCAACCACCACGATATTATTTGGTAGAATATCAAAGAGTTGGCGTTTCTTTTGGGTTTTCCGAGACAGGCAAGCACCATGAGGTTGTATGGTAACTTGTATTTGAAAGTTTGTCAATAATTCGATTTGACACGTGCCTAATGAATCATGTTTGGGTGAATTAAGTGAAAGCCACAACTGACAATAAGATTATGCCCAGTCATGGCACTGGAATCATCTGAAGCCAAAAACACAATACAAGCCGCTATTTCAGATGGTTCGGCTATTCTCTTCAGGGCATTATTGTCTGCGATTTTGCTCACCATTTCCTCATAGGAGATACCGGCATCCATAGCCGAACGCTCCACCCACTCCTTAAATTCTTCAGTCAGAGTAGCCCCAGGGCTTATGCAGTTAACACGAATACCGATTTTACCTACTTCGATAGCCAGGGCCTCAGTAAAGCCGATTATGCCCCATTTGGTGGTGGAATATGGGCTTTCTTTAGGGACTCCGGATATCCCGGCTACACTGCTAATATTGATGATATTACCGCTTCGGCGAGGAATCATAGTCTTAAGTACCTCTCTGGCACAAAGCATAGTCCCGCTCAGACTGACCGCCAGTGCATTATCCCAGTCATCCAGATTCATATCAACCACATCAGCATTAGTAGTTGTCATGGCCGCGGCATTGTTAACCAATACATCAATCTGTCCATACTCATCGATAGTTTGGGCTACCATCCGCTTTACCTGCCCGCGGTCAGAAATATCGGTTTGTATCGCCTTGGCTTTACCACCCTTAGTTTCGATTTCTTTAGCCACCTCTTCCAATCTCGAAAGATTGCGGGCGGCCACTACCACTGCGGCTCCTTCATTGGCGAAAGCCAGGCTAATAGCTTTTCCTATACCTCGGCCACCACCAGTAATAATAGCCACTTTATCTTTTAGTTTCATAATTTCTATCCTCCTCACTCTATTCGTACCTGCCCCCGAGCACAGTGAGGAAATGGAATATAGGTCTATCTACTTTCCTGACAATCAATGGGCAGTGCTTCATTCCCTTTGGGATGAAGACCAGACAGCTCTTGGTGAGTATATGCTTTTCATCCTCCAACCATAATTCGACTTCTCCACACAAATCCTTGGGGTCTTCTCGATTAGTTCCCAAAAATGCTATGACTTCGTCAAAAGGGTGTGTATGAGCTCCAACTATGGACTGTTCAGACCCCTTCCAGTACCAGATACACTCTACATTGAAGGCCCCTTTTATGACCTCATCATCCAAATATATCAAACGTGTGTGGTCACCAGCGACTATCTCTGCAGCGTCGCGCCTGTACGAAGGGAGATTCAAGTCAGATTTTGCCTCGGTGATAATGTATTTCCCGTATTTCGTTTCCGCCATTTTCTGTAATTCCTCCTCTTTAACTTTGGACATAAATTGAAGATATTATAACCTGGATTCTTAACCCAGCATTTACCTCCTCAATCGATGACAACTGTCACCAATTTCCCCAAAATAAAAAGCCTCCGGGTGGTTCTTCTATTTCCCGCTGTATCCTGCAGGTGCTGACTCTGCCAAAGTCCCCGCGCCCAGCATTATTGACATCTGTATATGTGGTCTGTCAACCCTCTTCCAGGTTAACGGACCATGTTTTACTCCCTTTGGCACAAAGACCGCTGAGGTTTTATCAATTATGAGCGGTTCACCTCCAAACACATACTCTATTTCGGCACCAAGGTCTTCGGGATTTTTGGGGTCAGAGCCGATATGCAAGACAATCTCATTGTAATTGTGAGTATGTTCAAGGATGTGGGGGTTTGGATCAGGCATGTCCCATATCCAGCCCAGTTCGAGGTACACGTTGCATCCAGGCACAAGGTCGTTACTCATATAGGTCATCGTGGGGTACTCGCGACCTTTGATCTCACCTAGCCCCGGAACCTTCACCTCGCGAGCAGGCTTCTTTACCAAATACTTACCGTATTTCTTTTCATCCATTTTTTACTCTTCTCCTTTCTAACTTTTATATGACAACTCAGCGTATATCTAGCCAATGATTATATCATCCAGAGGTCGCTTCGGCGCATGGTGCACACCCTCGCTATCACGCCAGTACTTGATGTCTCCTTTATCTGTCATTACGAGACCTTTGCCTCTTGTCATTCTGACATTCAAGTTAGCCTCCTTTTTATTCGGTCAGTTTCAGGACTCCTGCCCCACGCATTTTCCCTTCCTTGAGCAGAATTAAGGCCTCGTTTGCCTCTTCCAATTTGAATTCCTGGGTTTCAGGGACAATTGGAATTTCAGCAGCTAAGGGAAGAAATTCTTGGGCATCCCTTCTGGTCACGTTAGCCACACTTTTCACTTCCTTCTCATACCACAGGTGCTCGGTGTAGTCTAATTCTGGGATAGGCGTCGTCTTGCGAATGGCATTTATGACCACCCTCCCCCCCTTTTGTAAATTCCTTAAAGCTTCGCGCACCGGCTCTCCCACAGGAGTAAAGTCGATGGCGCAGTTGAGCTTTTCCGGGGGAGTATCGCCCGTCGCCCCAATCCAGTTCGCCCCCAATTTCCTGGCTAAATCCTGGTGCTCTTTCTGGTTGGGTCGGGTAAAGACAAAAACCTTGCCGTCGGGATACTTATATTTAGCAACCTGGATGACAATATGGGCGGAGGCTCCAAAGCCATAAAGCCCGAGTATTTTGCCATCTTCCATCCCAGAGAGTCTTAAGGCTCGGTAGCCAATCACTCCGGCACATAGAAGCGGAGCGGCCTTCAAATCGGTAAACATTTCGGGAATGGGATAAGCAAAGTCCTCTGACACTACGGTATATTGGGCATAGCCTCCATGGGCATCCTTCCCTGTCCATTTTGCCGTGTCACAGAGATTTTCCTCGCCTTTGAGGCAAAAGGAACAACGACCACAAGCCCAATTAATCCAGGCAATCCCTACTCTGTCGCCTTTTTTGAATTTGCTTGCCCCCGGCCCCAAGCCTTCCACCCTGCCAACAATTTCATGACCCAGAATCATGGGAAATCTTGAGGGAGAGGCCCGGCCTTCGATTTCGTCAAGCTCGGTGTGGCAGACTCCGCAGGCGGAAACCTTGACCTGAATTTCGCCCCGCCCGGGGACAGGCTCGGGCAAATCTACCAGCTCCAGAGGCTTTTTTTCGACTGAAGAGAGCTTCTTGAGCACCATCGCCCTCATTTTTCTATCTTTCTTCTACTTAGGCAGCAAAACATCAAGCTGCCTTTATGTCATACCTCCCTGCTTCATAACTCCCCTTCTCCCTTTTAATCTTAAGAGGGGGGGGTTGGAAAAAGTTTCCTGTTACCCTACAATGCGTGCTAAAGCTCCGACACCCCTCTATACCACGAAGATGCTTTCATAAAGATTTTCCGAAATTTCGGCAAAGTTATCTCTATAAAGCTTCATCGTCTCGGGGAGATAGTCCAGTATGTCCTGTGCCGTTATCCCGTCCTCACCTTTATCTACAGCGGCCACATCGCCGGAAAATCCATGGATGAACACACCCATCCTCACCGCATCCTCAAGGGCTAACCCCAGACCATGCATGGCCGCGATAGTTCCCGTCAGGGCATCGCCGCTCCCAGCCGTGGCCATGCCTGAGTTGCCGCTTACGCTGATGAAAACCGTTTCGTCGGGATAGCCTATGAGGGAATGGGCTCCCTTTAAGATAATTATGGCATTGAGTTCCCTTGCCGTGCGTTGCAAAACATCTATCTTGTTTTTATTTATCTCGCTTATCTCCATTTTGGTAATTCTGGACATCTCGCCCAAGTGAGGCGTAAGTATCGTCGGTGCTTCCCTCGTTTTTATTTTTCCTAAGTCTTCAGCAATGGCAGTAATTCCATCGCCATCTATGAGCAGAGGCTTGTCAATTCTGGGGGTTAGCTCCCGCACCAGCTCTTGTGTCTCCCTGGTTAGAGAAAGACCGGGGCCCAGGATCACCATATCAACCGTTTGGGAAAATTCTAAGAGCTTATCCTTGTTTTCCAGCGCTATGCTCCCCGAAGGCGTCTCTTTTTGCGGAACAAAGACAATTTCGCTTCCTTTGCTTGCTATGAATGGTGAAATGGATTTGGGTGTTGCCAGATAGGAAAGCCCGCCCCCGGCTTTGAGGAAAGATAGGGCGGAGAAGTATGGCGCACCAAGATAACTTGAAGAACCGGCAATGAAGAGAGCCTTTCCATAGCTGCCCTTGTGGGTATCTCGGGTTCTTTCGGGAAGCTCTACGGGATTATTTATTGCCACCTTTATGGACTCGGAATCATATAGTGCAGGTGGGAAAGATATGTGTGAAACATACAGCTTTCCGCAGTGCTCATACCCGGGATAAAGCATATTCCCCAGCTTGGGAAGCCCAAAAGTTACGGTATAATCCGCCTTCACTGCCTCGCCCATCACCTCCCCGGTATCACCATTTATGCCTGAAGGAATGTCAACGCTAAATACTGTCTCTTGGCTCTCGTTTATCAATTGAATCACATCTTTGTATATCCCGCTGACCTCTCGGACAAGACCTGTGCCAAATATGGCATCCACGATGGCATCGGAATCAAGAACTTCGGATATTATGGAGTCAATTGAATCAACCTTGGAGATTTCTATTGACATTCTGGATACTATTTCGAAGTTCTTTTTTGCCGCCCCTCTAAATTTGGTTTCATCGTCTAGAAGAAAGACCTTTGCCTCCCCACCATTAGAGTGAATCTTCCTGGCAACAACTAACCCATCTCCACCATTGTTACCACCACCACAAAGGACAGCGAATTTGTTGTTCTTTATTCCGAATTCCTGCAACACGACGAAGTACACTGCCTGCCCGGCGTTCTCCATCAAAAGGTCTTGCGAGATGCCAAATTCATCCGTGGCACGCCTGTCCAGGGCTTTCATTTCGTCCACTTTAGCTACTTTCATTTTCACCCCCTTGCTTTCTGGAACACCATACTCATATCTTATGTAACTTATAGTCTTCGTCCCTGAAAAATGTCTACTACCTCCGGTTTCCCCTCTGTGTTATATGAGGAGGATATCCTGCTGCTATTACTCGTGCAATCTTTGCCATACACGGATAATATGATTTTTATAACCTAAGGTCAAGAAACAGGTACGATGTCCCCACGATTTACCAGAATTTAGAATTTTAAATCAGGCCTCTGGCGAAATCCTCTGCTTGTTTTAAGTCTTTTGCATTGGGTCTGCCGCTGTTTATTCCACCAACGAGCTTAGTTGCCCTGTATGTATCAAATCCCCGGCAGGAGAATTCTCCGATAATCTCAAAACCTTTCCGTTGCAGTTTTCCTTTCAGCGGTTTATCGAAATTATGGATAAACGGTATCTTCCTTAGTCCGCTTGTGGAAAAAATGAACGCCTTTTTGTTTCTTAGCGCAGGCAGTCTATCGGCAAAATCTAATAAAATTTTATGATGTTTGCCAAAATAAATCCCCGAGCCAAAACCGATTAAGTCATACTGCTCGAGCATACTTGCATCCGCTTGCTCCACCTGTAACAAGTCGGCATCAAGAATATTTGCTATTACCTTAGCAACCCTTTCAGTATTGCCATGGTGTACAGAGATGTAGATTATTAGAGCTTTCATTTATTGAGGTTTATTTGGATTCAGGTTACATGAGTGACTCCTGTACCGCTCTCCAGAGGTGCAGGCATGAAAATAGCAGCTTCTTTGAATGCAGAGTCTTACATGATTCAGCAGCCTGTGATTGGATTATCGGCTCAAAAGACTTGACACAGCAAGTATAGATGCAATATCCAGCTTAAATCCCGGTCCCATGCTGGTAGACAGAACCGCGCTTCTGATATATTGCCCCTTAGCCCCACCGGGTTTTGCTTTAACAATAGCCTCGACCGCTGCTGCCATGTTCTCCAAGAGCTTGTCTTTGTCAAAACTGATTTTGCCAATGGGCAAATGGATAATAGCTGTTCTATCCAAACGAAATTCAGTCCTACCCTTATGGGCTTCATTCACAACTCGAGCTAGGTCTTGAGGTGGTACTACAGTGCCAGACTTGGGATTGGGCATCAAACCTCGCCTCCCTAAAATACGACCGAGCTTGGCGACTTTGGGCATCATATCAGGGGTGGCAATAGATACATCAAACTCAAGCCAGCCACCTTCAATTTGTTTAATAAGTTCGTCCGCCCCAGCATAGTCAGCACCTGCCTCCTCCGCCAACTTTACCCCCTCACCTTGGGTAAAGACGAGCACTCGTGTCTTCTTCCCCAGTCCATTAGGCAGTAGAATTACACCACGCACTTGCTGGTCAGCACTGCGGGGATTAACCCCCATCTTCAAATGGAGCTCAACGGTCTCATCAAATTTGGCGTAGGAAGCCTTCTTAGCTAAATCGATTGCTTCTTCAGGGGAATAGGTCTTCGATTTATCTACAATTTTACTGGCTTCCTGGTGTTTCTTACCATGCTTTGCCACTTACTTATTACCCTCAAAATCCTACGAACTTTTAAGAACCTAAATTTATTCTACCTCGACTCCCATGCTCCGAGCTGTGCCGGCAATAATGCTTGCTGCCTTATCAATATCAGTTGTATTGAGATCCTTCATTTTATTTCGCGCGATCTCATAAACTGTATCTCTGCTTATCTTGCCTATTTTCTCGCTTCCGGGATTACCGCCACCCTTTTCCACTCCTAAGGCGCGCCGTAATAGATCAGAAACAGGTGGCATCTTGGTCACAAAGCTAAAGGAGCGATCCTCATATACAGTTATCTCAGCAGGAATGATGAAACCTTCTTGGGAAGCGGTTCGCTCATTATAGTCCTTACAAAAAGCCATGATATTAATACCATGCTGCCCTAGGGCAGGCCCCACAGGTGGTGCCGGAGTAGCTTTACCTGCAGGTATCTGCAACTTAATGACCGCTTTAACCTTCTTTGCCATTACTGATTCTCTCTTTCATTGCGTTCTGGGTTCCTACTCAGGGCAAGTTATATCCTTTCTACCCCTAAGAGGTCTATTTCCACGGGTGTTTCCCGGCCAAAGAGCGATAGTAAAACTATTGCCTTACCTTTGCTCAAGTTAACTTGCTCCACTTTGCCGATGAAGTCAATAAGAGGTCCACTCGTTACACGTACACTATCTCCTTCCTTAAAAGTCATCTTAACCTCGGTAGGAGCTTCCTCCATGCGTTGCAGGATGGCGTTCGCCTCTTGTGTAGGTAAAGGAACAGGTTTGGTACCAGCGCTCACGAAGCCAGCGACCCCAGGAGTGTTGCGTACGATATCCCAGCTATGCTCGTCTAATTTCATATTTACCATGATATAGCCTGGGAAAGCCTTTTTACTTATCGTACGACGCTTTCCAGCTTTGATTTCAATCTCCTTAGCTGTAGGTATCACCACATCGAATATCTTGTCACCTACATCCATATATTTGATACGCTGTTCTAAATTCCTTCTAGCCTGCTCCTCGTGACCCGAAGAGACATATAATAAGTACCATTCTCCATTAATCATTGACTACTAACCACCTAGAAGCAAAAATAGTCTTGTAAAGCCCAAATCCAAAGCACCTAAAATGCCTCCCACAATAGCACACACAATGAGAACTAAAATACTCAACCTTAAGGTTTCCTGCCTTGTTGGCCAGTGTGCTTTTCGCAGTTCAGCTATTACCTCGGGAAAGAAACTGAACCTCGATTTTTTAGCCGGAGTGGACTTGGTACTCGCTTTCTTAGCATAAGTTGTCATAAGTTACTTTGTTTCTCGATGAATAGTGTAGCTACGACAATGAGGACAATACTTACTCAGCTCCAGCCGTTGCGGATCATTCTTCTTGTTCTTTGTCGTAGTATGTGTTCTCCGCAGACATTGACTGCAAGCTAGGTGGATAATTATGCGTAAATCGCCTTTCTTCTTAGCCACATCTATCTAGAGGTTCGCAAAATTTTTTAGTGGGCCACGCTTATGCTATAACCTTGCTAATCACGCCAGCACCGACTGTCCTCCCACCCTCCCTGATAGCAAAGCGTAATCCCTCTTCCATAGCTACGGGGTAAATAGTCTTAATCTTCATGTGAGCCAAGCTGTCACCGGGCATAGCCATCTCTACACCCTCAGGAAGACTTATTTCGCCTGTAACATCCAGAGTTCTGATATAAAACTGGGGCTTATAACCATTGAAGAAAGGTGTGTGCCTGCCGCCTTCCTCCTTGGTCAAAATATATACTTCAACCTCAGCTTCGGTATGAGGCTTGACCGTGCCTGGCGCTGCTAGAACCTGACCCCGTTCTATTTCAGCTCGGTCTATGCCTCGCAATAGCAGTCCAACAGCATCGCCGGGTTCTGCCTCGTTCATGGTCTTATGGAACATCTCTAAGCTAACCACCACTATCTTCTTCGTCTCTTTTAACCCTACTATCTCTACTTCGTTACCGGCTTTGATCACCCCTCGTTCTATCCTGCCTGTGGGCACAGTCCCCCGTCCTTTGATACTGAACACATCTTCTACTGGCATCAGGAAAGGTTTATCCCTTTCCCTCTGTGGTAGCGGAATATAATCATCTACAGCATCCATCAACTTCCATATTGGTCCACACAAGGGGCAATCTCTTTTTCCACAGCCACATTCCAGAGACTTAAGAGCACTTACTCGCACAACGGGGACTTCATCACCAGGGAAGTTATACTTTTTAAGCAGGTCTCTAACCTCCATCTCTACTAAATCTAACAACTCTGGGTCATCCACCAGATCTACCTTATTGAGAGCCACAATTATGCGGGGAACTGCCACCTGCCGGGCTAGAAGGATGTGTTCTCTGGTTTGTGGCATAGGACCATCATCGGCAGCGACCACCAAAATAGCTCCATCCATCTGAGCAGCTCCAGTTATCATGTTCTTGATATAGTCAGCATGCCCGGGACAGTCAACATGGCAATAATGGCGCTTCTCAGTCTCATACTCGATATGGGAAATGGCAATCGTTAGCCCACGAGCTTTTTCTTCAGGAGCATTATCTATGGAATCAAAGGGCCGGAATTGTGTAGTGCCTGCTTTAGCTAATACCTGGGTCATGGCTGCAGTTAGTGTGGTTTTCCCATGGTCAACATGTCCTATAGTGCCCACATTGATATGTTCTTTGACACGCTCATAAACTTTCTTAGCCATTTTAACCTCCTTTTATCTCAAAGCCCACAACCAGATTCGAACTGGTGACCCCGTTCTTACCAAGAACGTGCTCTACCTACTGAGCTATGTGGGCAGTATGCCCGAAACTATATTTTAAGTCAATATGGATAAAGAGTCAACAAAATATAAGTTTCTACTTTAGAACGTGATGTACATGTTCAGTTGGCAAATTAAGGAGAGATTCTAAAGCAATGCTTGGGTGAAAGTCAAGCAGGAGGTCTGGAAGATGGGGAGATTAGCTGAAATTGATGATGTTGATGGCGCTGCTGGATACATGGGTAAGTATCTTCATATGCAGTCATATCGTGTGCGTAAGTATATTATGAGTGCTGGTTGGGTGTTCGCAAGATGGGTATCTTGGTCAAAGCGGTTTAGACGTAAACATGACGTTTATCCTGACGAGATGTATCCGGGTATATTAGCAAAGCTAGCACGTATGTCTAAGAGAGAGCGTGATGAGATTATGACCAAGTTGATGAAAATGGAAGGTTTATCATGATTTATTTGTTGGTTGAAAGGAGGCAGGGTGATAAAATGGGTGTATGTGGAAGAGGGCACTTGTGGCCAGCCTATCCTTTTTCGGTTGGAATCGTCGCGCAGCCGCAAGAATTTTGGGTCTTTGGTTTTTGGGGGCATTCATCTATTACATATGGCAGGGGGTGGATGCCTTGTTAGAGAAGATAGTGGCTGCCATTCCATTTGGCTTTATAGCCCCAGCCGTAGTTTTTGTAGGCTTGTATATATTTCACCTAATACGTGCTCCAGTCTACATTAGATGGGAAAAGGAGAAAGAACCCGCTATAGCAATTAGCCCGTGTGAAGGTCGTAAGCAGTATGATTGGGAACAAACTGAACATCTTATGTGGGCAGGATTGAAAGTAACGAATAAAAGCCCTTTGCAAGAACTAAAAGATGTGGAGGTTAATATAGTAACTCTTTTAGGAGTTCTAGAGGACTCACCAAATGATTGCTTTCTTCTTGAAAGTTCTGATTGGAATCCAACAGGCGTTTATTGGTCTGAGCGAAATGTATTCCCTCAGCAAATGAGTTTATCAATTCCACGCAATGCTACGAGAATTGCCCTCGTGGCTTTTTGGGATAATCCGAATGGTGGGGGGTTTGTATTTAATAGTATATTGCGCGAATGGAAAACTGGTGGAGTAAAGATTGAAGTAGAAGTTTCTAGTTCTAATTCTGCATCGTTGAAAAGAGCATTCTATATAGAATGCCATCCGAACTATTTAGGAGGAGATAGGGCAAAGTTTGAATTTGTAGAATGGGAAATATGGGCAACCAATCGGAATATTACCCTGGGAGACTTTGGAAAGGGAGGTTCTAGGACTTGATTAACTTAAGCAAGGTATTGACTTTAGGGTTACTGGAGGTTATTGTTGATTATGGTGCGTCTTATGGTGGTTATGTCCCGCTCTTACCAAGAACGTGCTCTACCTGCTGAGCCATGTGAGCCTCCTGCACTTTACAGTGGAGGGGGTAGGATTCGAACCTACGCAGCCCTTACGGGCGGCAGATTTACAGTCTGCTCCGATTAACCACTCCGGCACCCCTCCTTGATATAAGCTTATCATAAAATATCTGAAAACTCAGCCCGAGGGGGGATTCGAACCCACCAACCTACCGATTACAAGTCGGTTGCGCTACCATTGTGCTACTCGGGCAACTTTTAGCTACAATTTTGGCTCAATAGTATAGATAAGGAAAAATCCTATGTCAACTAAGAGACAACTGGAGGCAATCTCTTGTTGCATTATCTAAATCAGTCATGCTACATTATACTGGTTTTATTAATTAACATCATCTGGAATTGTAAGCATGGTAAATAATGCCTTATTAAAACAATTGCTGGAAGCAGGTGCTCACTTTGGTCACCACACCAGTTACTGGCATCCCAAGGCAAAGAAATACATTTTTACCCAGCGCAATGGTATCCACATCATCGATTTGGAGCAGACAGTTACCATGTTAGGAAAGGCCTGTACCTTTGTCCAAGACTTAGCAGCTCGAGGGCAAAGCATTCTTCTTGTCGGCACTAAAAAACAGGCTCAGCAGACCATAGAAGAAGAGTCTGTGAGGTGCGGTATGAGCTATGTTAATCAAAGATGGCTGGGTGGTATGTTAACTAACTTCGCCGTCATACAAGCTCGCATCGACCACTTGGTTCGTTTAGAGAATAAGAGAGATAAAGGTGAGCTTGACCTCTTGCCCAAAAAAGAACGGGTGAAGATAGAAAAGGAAATTTCCCACCTAAATACTCAAATGGGGGGTTTTAAGGAAATGACTACCCTTCCTAGAGCTCTCTTCATCACTGACCCTATTAAAGATAAGATTGCCTTTACTGAAGCTAAAAAATTGGGCATACCCGTGATTGCTATCGTGGATACTAATTGTAATCCCGACGGCATCGATTATCCTATTCCCGCCAATGATGATGCTGTTAAGGCGATTAAATTAATTTGTAGTAAAATAGCTGATGCCATAATTGAAGGTAAAACTGAAGCGTTTTCTGGAGAGGTAGGAGTTGCTGAAGGAGGGCGCGAAGAGGCCATTGAAATTCTAGGTTCTTATACCTTTGAGCCGGAGGAGCCAAAGAAGCCAGAGAAACCAGAGGAGCCAAAGAAGCCAGAGGAGCCAGAGAAGCCAGAGAAACCAGAGGAGCCAGAGAAGCCAGAGAAACCAGAGGAGCCAGAGAAACCAGAGGAGCCAAAGAAGCCAGAGGAGCCAGAGGAGCCAGAGAAGCCAGAGGAGCCAGAGGAGCCAGAGGAACCAGCGAAACTAGAGAAACCAGAGGAACCAGCGAAACTAGAGAACCCAGAGGAGCCAGAGAAGCCAGAGAAGCCAGGTAAACCAAAGGAGTCAGAGGAACCAAAGGAGTCAGAAGGAGAGATTGCACCTACATGAAAATATCGGTTGAAGCAGTAAAGGAGTTAAGAAATAG